>NZ_CP102589.1:420000-730866 GCF_032818155.1 Niallia taxi | reverse complement strand
AATAAAATTCCTTTGTTTGTACCTTTCACATTCATTAGTGGATTATCTGCCGTAATGATTTCAGGCTTTACCTGAAGTATTATTATGCCGTCAATAGATCTTGCACTCGCCACAAGTTTAATGTCATTGCCGTTAATTTTTGCAAATTGCATATCTGCCTTCGAGACCTTTTCAATGCCTTCAATACTAATATCGTTCAAGGTCCATGTTTTATGGAACAAGCCGTTTGCCAGTAACAGGATTTTGCAGGCACTATCGTAGCCTTGTACATCTAATGCTGGGTTGGCTTCTGCAATTCCTCTTTCTTGTGCAAGCCTTAGCGCATTTTCAAAGGAGAGATTATCCTCCGACATACTTGTCAAAATGAAGTTGGAGGTTCCATTCAATATGCCTTCAATTCCAGTGATACGGCTGCCTGCCAAACTGTATTCACCGATATCGAGGGTTGGAAGTGCTGCTGCCGTTGCTCCGCTGTATTTAATACGGCAGCCATTGCTATCAGCAAGCTTCTTTAGCTCTGGCAATGCCTGTACAAGCGCTCCCTTACTAACAGAAATAATATCCATATTCTTTGTGATGGCAGCCTTCATATAGGACAATGCCGGTTCACCGGTTTCTAAGTTGGTTGGAGAGCATTCAATTAGCACATCTCCTTTTAACTCTGGTGCTTGGATAGAGATCTGCTTTTGCTGTGCATATTGCCCCAGAGCCTGTGATCCTTTGCCGAAGGAAAGCAATGTTACTAAGTCAATGCCATCCTCTTCATAAATCATACCTTTTGATCCTATTATCCCTACTATCTCTGCATAAAAACCGTATGAATCCCGATACCGCTCCTTCTGTTCCATCATCATTTTCACGAACTCTTTTGCTACAGTTCCGTAGCCTGTAATCATTATTTTGCGTTTTGTATAAGTCTCACCCATTTGCAAATCTACCTCACTTCATACAAGCATTTTTTTACTTTATTCTTGATGTAACAGCATTTTTCCTTCCTTTTGCCTGCAGATGATTTTTGCATAAAAAAAAGAAGCTCGCGCTTGCGAACCTCGTCTCTTTCTTATTTTACAAATATTTGCGATGTAATGCTTTTCCGTCATACGTATACAGGATGTTCTTATCCTCGACTACTGTTTCCATATGAACATTTCTGCCCCAAAGCTGATGGATATATGGAAGAACCTTCTCTAAATACTTTAAATCAAGTTCAATGCCTTCAAATCCATGCTTTAAGTACAGCTCACCGTTTTTTAAATAGTCGCCGTCGTTAACCGTAATATATGGGAATCCTCCATTAACTCTCATGCTGACAAGCTGATCCCTTACCTGCTCCCAGCCTTTATCGACAACTTTGTATTCTCTGCCTTGCTTTTGGAATAAGTACATATCTTCTCTTGTTACTAAATCCTTCGTCAAATAGTTCCTTAAAAAGGAGATATCTGATTCAATTTCTCTGACCTCAAACATTTTTTCTCTGCCAGAGTTTGGTTTAATGCCGCGTTTTTTCATCTCATCTGTCGGATTATTATAACGGTCTTCGATGTCTTCAAATATCTTCAGACCAAGATAATAAGGATTGATGCCAGTTTTGGATGGCTGTACAACACCTGCGTTCAGCTTGGCAAACTCAATTGCCTCAGAACTCGTCAAATCAAGCTCTCTGACTATCCGCTGATGCCAATAGGACGCCCAGCCCTCGTTCATGATTTTTGTCTCAAGCTGCGGCCAGAAGTACAGCATTTCTTCTCTCATCATTGTTAAAATATCCCGCTGCCATTCTGTCAGCTCCCTGCTGAAGCTTTCAATAAACAGTAAGAGATCCTTTTCCGGCTGTGGCGGGAATTTTTTTATAACTTTCTTTTTTTCCTGCTTCGGTTTATTGCGGGAATCTAAACCCCATAAATCATCATACGGTGTTCCGATTGTTTCTTCCACTTCCTCATATTCCACATCGTCCATCGTCCAAGCAAGCTTCGGTCTCATTAAGCTTGGATCAATATGCTCGTCAATGGCAAGAACTGCATCTAGAAATGTTTCCACTTCATGCTTGCCGTACAAAATCTCATATTGACGTATGCGGTCGGCAGTAGCAGCCATACTTTCTACCATTTCTCTTTTAGTATTTTGGAAGCGGACGTTATTCTTGAAAAAATCACAATGGGCCAATACATGGGCAACAATCAGCTTATTATTGATAAGTGAATTGCTGTCGAGCAAAAAGGCATAGCAAGGATTTGAATTGATGACAAGCTCATATATTTTAGACAAGCCTAAATCATAATGAAGCTTCATCTTATGAAATTGCTTGCCAAAGCTCCAATGGGAATAACGTGTAGGCATGCCGTAGGCGCCGAATGTGTAAATGATATCTGCAGGACAAATTTCATACCTCATCGGGTAGAAGTCCAATCCAAAGCCAGTAGCGATTTCTGTGATTTCTTCGATGGCATATTGAAGTTCTTTCTGCTCTACTTCATTCATTCCGTTCTCTCCCTTCACCGTCTTAAATTAATGTATGAGCGAAATGACTGAATGATGATTTTTTTACCGCTTTAAAAAGGTGGAAAAAAATTCATAAGGAAAAACAATACCATTATTTTTTTGCTGTTTCAGTAAAAAAACCTGCAAAGGAGTGAATCCCTTGCAGGCTTTTAACTAATCTTCGAGAATATTTTTCACTTTTTTCACGACATGGCTTGAGCCGCCCTTGTCTTGGACACCTTCAATCATCATGGCAATAAGAATATCTTTATCCTTCTTATCATATGTCACATACCAGCCGTTTTCTGTACCCTTTTCACCTTGCTTTGCCTTCAGCTCTGCTGTACCTGTTTTTCCAGCAAGTGTCATACCGCTGATTTTGCCGGCACGGGCAGTTCCGCTTGGATTGTCAATGACCTGCTGTAAATCATCGGAAATGGTATTAGCAGTGCTGCTGCTCATAACCCCCTCTTTCCAAACAGTCCCCTTCTTGTCATCCTGGAGAAGCACAGGTTTAATCAGATTGCCGCCGTTAACAAATGGTGTATATGCTGTAGCAAGCTGAATAACACTTGTTTGGACTTGGCCTTGGCCATAGCCTGAATCAGCTAAGAGAATATCACTGTCAAGCTTACCAATTGTTGCCTTTGTAATAGGGTAAGCAAAGTCGAAATCCTCTTCAAAACCAAATTTCTTCAGCTCTGTCGTATATTTATCCTTGCCCAAATCCAATGCTGTCTGCGCAAAGTATATGTTGTCACTGTAAAGCAGGGCATCTGCCAGATTAACTGGTGCACTGCTAGTATGCACTCTTGTTACATAATAATTGCCCCAAGATTTATCCTTTTGCCATTGCTTTGTTGTAATCTTCCGCTCTTGCTCTGGTGTGATAACACCTTCTGTCAATGCAGCTGCTGCGACAATCGGCTTCAGCACAGAGCCTGGAGCATAAGTATTTTTAAAGCGATTTGTGAAAGGCTCCAGTTTATTGTTGTTATAGTCCTCTTGCTCTGATGTCGTTAGACCTGCGACAACCTTGTTTGGATCATAGGAAGGGCTGCTGACAAGAGCCATCGTTTCACCTGTTGTCGGATTTATGGCAGCTGCTGCTCCTGCCTCTCCATCCATTTCATCATATATTTTCTTTTGGAGATCCCCATCAATTGTCAGTATGATGTTTTCTCCATTTTTAACTTCTTTATCTGCCAAGGTTACTGACGTGCCATCTGATTTCTTAATTGATATTGTTGCGCCGTTTGCGCCTCTTAGTTTTTCTTCATAGACTTGCTCCAAGCCTCTTTTTCCAATAACGTCAGAGCCAGTATATCCTTTGCCTTTTTGCTTTTCCAGCTCTTCAGCAGTAATGTTGCCAATATAACCAATTAAGTGGGCCGCAGCTTCACCATAAGGATAAATTCTTCCGGCAACATCCTGCTTCTGTACACCTGGAAGGGCAAACAGCTTTTCAAGATAAGCTTGATCGCCTGTTGCTAATTTCTTAATTGGCACAAACAGGTTAGGTTGTACCCAATCTGCACTTAACGCCTTTTCTATTGTTTCTTTTTTAATATCAAGCAATTTCGCTAATTTCTCTACTTCTGTTGTTTCATTCTCCATTTGCTCTGGTACAAGGCCGACTTGATAAATGATGCCATTCATCGCCAATGGGTTTTCATGAACATCCATAATAGCTCCGCGCTCTGCCGGAACCGTCTCTAAAGATACTTTGTCATCTGCGCCTAAATCGGCAAAGATATACGTTGTATCCCAATCAATATACCAGTTGTCTTCCTTGTCTCGTTCCTCTTTAACAAGCTTCGCATCTTTGTCAAAGCTAATCTCACCTGCCATGCTATTCATCTTTGCAGTGAAAGGAATTTCTGCAGACTCTTTTTTCTTATTGTCATCCTTTTGATCGTCTGACAGCTTTTTATAGGAAACATCTAAGTCTGTAATCTCCAAATCACTGTATAGCTTTTCATAGCGGGATACATAATCTTCCTTTGAAACTGACTTCTTCGCATCGGAAGACAGATAGTCGTACATCTCATCGAACTTCTGATCATTCCAAAGCTTTATGTATTGGGAAAGCCTCTCATCTGGGGTAGGCTTATCATTATTACATCCAGCCAATATCGCAATCAGAATCATCGGCAAAAGCCAAAATAGTTTCTTCATTCTCCTTTTCCCCTCCTAATATTAGCGTACCATTTTTTACACTTAAATTAAAAGAATATTACAACAGTCCACAAAAAATTAACAGATTACCGCTATATTTTGCGTAGACACTTGCTATGCTTCGATAGTATTATAAGGCAAACTGTCATTTTCTTGTAATATTAAGCCCTTTTATTAGGAAAATATATGAAATCTTATACAGCACATGTTAGAGTAATAGAAAAAGCTAGAAACGCGGGTGGTAAAGTGAAAGCAGTCATATTATTTGATGGTGTCTGCAATCTTTGCAATGGTGCCGTACAATTTATTATAAAAAGGGATCCTGACGCTTATTTTTCCTTTGCTCCGTTGCAGGAGGAAAAGGGTCAGCAGCTTCTCCGTCCATTCAATAAGGAATTATCGATGAATAGTGTTATTCTTATTGAAAATGGCAGACTTTATGAAAAGTCAGCTGCTGCTCTGCAAATTTGCCGCCATTTACGCGGGGCCTGGAAGCTTCTATATGTCTTTAAAATTATCCCTTCATTCCTAAGAGATCCTCTCTATAATTATGTCGCTAGAAATAGATATAAATGGTTTGGCAAAAAAGAGCATTGTATGCTGCCGACGAAGGATACGAGAAAGCGGTTTTTGTAAAATAGTACAGGTTTTTAATCAATGTCTTTAAACCGACAACAGTAAATAGAAAAGAGGCTGGGACAAAACAAAAGATAACCTTTCTAAACACGAATAATAAAATTACATCTGAATTTGAAAAATGAAACACGTGACTAAATAGAATATGGGTTTAAAATTAGTTCGTTTCATTGCGCGCTCGTCCTCGCGCTTTCCGCGGGGAAAGCTTGAGCCTCCTCGTCTTCGCCTGCGGGGTCTAAAGCGTCCTCTATTTCCCGCAGGAGTCGAGTGACCTCCGCTCCATTCCACTAAGTTTTCTAATCAGTGTATTAAAACTTAAAAACACCAAAAAGCCGAACTACTTAATCATTGATTGATTGATTAAGTAATTCGGTTTTTATACAGATTCTCTTACTTATGTCCCAGCCTCTTCTCTTTTACTGCAAACTAATTGCAGCCTCTAATCTATTCAATAAGAATGAACTCCATTTAAACATTGAATGGATTGGAACGGATAGAAGAAACGTCTGCTTACATTAGAAAAACAGCCGAGACTAAAAGCATGCTTTCCTATGCCTCCTCGGGCGCAACGTAGCACTAAAGCGGAAATCACTATTCCCTCACTTTACAAACAGAAAACCAAGACTGCCTTTCACCTACTTATCACAAAAACTGCTCAAGCCAGCCAATCCTTTTTGGGTTCGTATAATAAACGTTAACTGGTCTGCCGATGCTTCCATATGTCAGTCTTACTTTAATGATATCCTGCTCGTTAAGAAAGTTGAGGTATTTTCTTACTGAAACTCTTGATATCTTTGTTTCGTCTGCGATGATGTCTGTTGTGAACTCTTGCTCGTGCTGTAGTTCGATTGCTTCCCAGACAATCTTCAATGTTTCTTTTGTTAAACCTTTCGGCAATTCTGCTCTTGCACCCTTTTGGTCACGGTTAAGAATTTGCTCATCCAATATACTTTGGCTGACCTTCGTTTGCTCTTTCATAAATTCCTTCTTTTGGACGTAATTCATCAATGATTCCTTAAAACGCTCGAATTTAAATGGTTTAATGATATAATCGACCGCTCCTAAGCGAAGCGCTGCTTGTATATGGTCCATGTCAGATGCGGCTGTTATGAGGATGACATCCATGTTTTCGTTCAGTTCCCGTATGTAGGAAAGAAACTCCAATCCGCTTTTTCCAGGCATAAACACATCAAGTAGTACTAAATCGATGCTTTCCCTCTTTATTATCTCTATCGCATCATCCACATTGTTGGCAACACCGCCGATTTTAAAGCCATTCAGCTCTTGCAGGAACTGTTTGTTAAATTCAGCCACCATTGGATCGTCTTCTACAATCAATACCGAAATCACCTTCCGTTTTCCTCCTTTACATATGGGATACTTGCTTTAAATGTCGTACCTACATCTGGAACACTTTCCAACTCTATCTTTCCGTTCAGCTTTCGCAAGCTTTCACTGACCAAATAAAGTCCGTAGCCACGGTTCTCTCCCTTAGAGGAAATGCCCTTTTCAAAGATATAGTCCTCTTCCTCTTTTGTTATCCCTTTACCTGTATCCTTTACAATCATTTCAATCATTCCACCGGTCTTAGCAAACTTTAATTCAATTTCTTTTGTTGAACTGTTTTCAACTGCATCTAAAGCATTATCCAATAAGTTGCCTAGTATCGTAATAATTTCGTATGAAACTGCCGCGGTTAATTCAGGAACAACTGTCATAATACTAATATTCAAAACTGCTCCCTTTTCCCTTGCATAGCTTAGCTTCCCGAGAAGAAGTCCTGCTATAACAGGATCTTTAATATTACTTGTAATCGCAGATATATCTCCGCTTTGCTGGTCGACAATATCATCAAGATATTCCTTGAGTCTGTCGTAATTTTTCATATGAAGCATGCCGATGATAACTTGCATACGATTCATAAATTCATGGGATTGTGCCCGTAATGCTTCTGCATATGTTTTTACACCTGAAAGCTGATCAGATAATTTCTTTATTTCGGTCTTATCCCTAAAAGTAGACAATGCTCCGACTATTTTTTTATCGACTTTAACTGGCACCCTGTTAACAAGAATTGTTGTGCCATTTATCGTCAGCTCTTCATCAAGCTGCTCCTCTCCTTTTGCCAAAACGCGATCAAGTCCTTTGGAAGGAATATAACTGCTTATTGGTAAACCGATTGGATTTGTATTCAAACCAAGCTTTTGTAAATAATCGATGGCAGACTGGTTGACAAGCGTAATATTCCCTTGCATATCTACTGCTATAATGCCCTCTCTGACAGAATTAATGACCGCGCTTCTTTCTTGAAGCAGCTTGGCAATAGCGGCTGGTTCAAGGTTAAACATCACTCTTTTAATATAGCTCGCCAGTATGTAAGCACCAACAATGCCTGCGATTAACCCAAGCAATGATCCATATACAATAATCCATTTGCCTTCAGACATTACTTCATTTACCTTCGCAAGCGAAATTCCAACTGCTGCTACGCCAATCTGTGTTCCATCATCTGAAAAAATCGGGGTAAGCGCCCGTAAAGACTTTCCTAAGGTTCCTTCTGAAGTGCTTGTGTGCTCTTCTCCTGACATTGCCTCAGTCTCGTCACCGCCTTGAAACTTCTTACCTATTTTCCGGACATCTGGATGTGTTAAGCGTATTCCGTCCATATTTAGAATTACGATAAATTCTACTCCATTTTGCTCCTGTATGTCACTTGTATAAGCTTGGATCTTATTAAGAGCAGCTTCGTCTCCTTCAAGAGCATCCCTCACAAGCTCTGTTTTTGCCATAACTCTGGCTATCATTAATGCCTTTTCCTCAAGGCTGTTTTTGGTATGATCATTCAGCAGATTGCTTATCAATATATCTGTCATCAGTAGAGAGAAAATGACGACAGCACTGATAAGTGTCATAATGGTAGCGAACAGGCTCCATCTTTTTCTCATGGTTATTATGCTCCCAACAGTTTTTTCCCTATTATAGCAGATAGAACAGCTAGGATTAAATTGCCTTTAGTATACACGCCGTTTCCGGGAGATTTATTATTAGGTTAGCTATTGATGTGGGGTGGGGGTTTATCCTTAACAAACAAAAAAAAGACCGCTCTCAGAAAGAAAACGGCAGAAAATTGGAGATAAAAGGACTACTCGTAAAACAGATAAATGGGGTTTAATAGAAACAATAGCTTCTATTAAGAGTGCTCAATTAAGGCATATAGTGCTCCTTGCTTAAAGAAGGCGTAGGTGGGCACTTCTCTAAAAAGCAAAATATTCTTAATATATTGCGATATAATCTATTAAAACATATTATATAAATAGGTGTATTCGTGATTATGACTGATTTCAAGTGATATAGCCTCTTTTTTAGGCTTTTTTACATGCAGATGCACAAAAATATAACTTTAGGAATATTTTTTTAGGGAGTGATGAATTGGATTTTTCAGCTGTCGGAGAGAAAATAAAGGAATTGCGAAAACAGGTAGGACTTTCACAAAAGGAACTTTCACATAACATCTGCACACAAGCGCAAATCAGTAAAATAGAGAAAGGCGAGGTCCTTCCGCTTTCTTCCACATTGTACTTAATCTCGCAAAGATTAGGAATAGACGTGAACTATTTCTTTGATATCGGCACAACTCCAAGACTAGATTATGTTATTGAAACAAGTGAACAATTAAAAGCTGCAAGGCGAAATACAGACTACGAGACAATTAAGCAGATTGTCGAAGCTGAAGAGAAAAACCCTTTGTTTACCCGCAATAAGAAACACTATCAAATTCTTCTATGGCACAAAGCCATCTATGTTTATGAAGTAGATCATGATTTTCAAAAGGCACTTGAGCTTATTGATGAAGCAATAGCTTTAACATTCGACAAGGTCTTTACGGAAAAGGAAATAGAAATCTTCGTCAGCAGAGGCATCTTTTATTATGAAGAAGGTTTTAATGAGGAAGCATTGCAAATCTATTGCAAGGCATTGTCTCAGTTGCAAAAAATTCCTCATCTGCAGGATGCTACCATTAAAAGCAGACTTTTCTTCAACATTGCTAAATCACTGACAGACTTAAATAAATATGAATCCTCCATAACTTATTGTAAAAAGGGAATTGATTGGGCGATCAAAAAGGACAACCTTTATCTTCTGGCCCATTTTCACTATCATATCGGATTTAACTATGAAATGCAGGAGAAATTTAATCTTGCCAGCAATTATATGAAAGAAGCTCTGCTTATTTTTCAATTAGTAAAGGATACCCGATATACCGAATATATTCAAGAGAAGATAGACAGTTGGAAAGAGCATTCTAATGACTAGTTAGAACAAAACAATATATCATACCTAAAAACGACTTAACCTGACATCGAAACAAAGGAACTCAGGAGTTTTAATAGAGTCTAGTTCGTTTCATTTTGCTCGCACACTCGCTTTCTGCGGGGAGGAAGATTAGCCTCCTCGTCTTCGCCTGCGGGGTTCTATCTATTTCCATTAGCAGTCGAGTGTCCTCCACTTTATTCTACTAAGTTTTCCTATTATTGTATTTAGCATAAAAATACCAATTAAAAAACTGCACTATTCATCGATAATTGCTTAATAGTTCAGTTTTAACCTAGACTTAAATCTTGCGTACAAGCCTAATATTTCTTTATATAAAACACCATCATACCCTATTACGAACCCTTCTTTTAATCTCCCATAACAACCTTCTAAAATACCATGAGTAATTACCTATTTTTACTTGCAACAGCCTACTTTTCTATGAAAATGGGTACTATAGGCCGATACGTTATGATAAGATAGTTTTATATAAACATAATATTTGGGAGTGAGTGTAAAATAATGAAGAAAAAAGTCACAGTCTTTGCTACTGCTGCTATTCTATCGACTGCTTTTTCTGTCCACGCCTCGGCTAGTAGTTATGTAGTAAAGAAAGGCGATACGCTAAGCAAAATTGCTGGCAAGTACAACACAACTGTAAAGCAATTGAAGTCAGATAATAATTTGTCCTCCGATTTAATCTTTATTAACCAAAAACTTAATGTAACAGGTTCAGATACATCATCCAAGAACACAACAACAAGCAAACAAACAGCAAGTACAAGCACAAAAACGTATAAAATTGTATCAGGAGATTCATTGATAAAAATTGCAAACAAGTTCTCTATTACTTTAGGGGAATTAAAGCAATGGAATAACATCAATTCTACTATCATTTATCCTGGTGATGTCCTTATTGTTTCAAAACCATCATCCACTGGTTCAAACAGTAACAACAATAATTCATCAAACTCAGGCAGTTCTTCTACTAAAGATAACACAACAACTGTAACTACAGGTACATACACGATTAAAAGCGGAGATACTTTGGGCAAAATAGCATCATCCTACAATCTTTCCGTTGCAAAACTAAAGCAGTTGAATAATTTGTCATCAGATCTTATTTTCCCAGGTCAAAAATTAAAGGTTACAGGGAACTTAACTGAAACAAGCAGCTCTGTCGAAAAAGAGAATGCGAGCAAACCAGAATTTATCTCGGACAACAGCAACTCTAACAAGAGCCTACTATCTGTAGCCAACAGCTTAATAGGCATACCATATGTCTGGGGTGGCTCCACAACAGCTGGTTTTGATTGCAGCGGACTAATCTACTACTTATTTAATCAAACTGGTGATTCAATCAGTCGTCTATCTGCACAAGGATATTATGATCGCAGCTTTTATGTGAATGTTCCTGCAGTTGGGGATTTAGTCTTCTTTGAGGGGACATATAAAGAAGGAATTTCTCATGTCGGTGTCTATATCGGCAATAACCAGTTTGTACATGCCGACTCTGACGGTGTAAGAAAAACAAGCTTGGACAATTCCTATTATAAGAAGCACTTTGTCAGCTTTAAGCGACTATACTAATTTTAAAATCATTAGACCAGCCTACAGATAGGCTGGTCTGTTTGTTTATATCCAATTTTTCTCCGGCCTCCTCCCTACCATCTGCTTCAAAAAAACGCTATAATTATTAAATGGACTTTTTTTAGAAACGAACGCCAAGTTCTTGATTATCATAAATAAGAATCAGCTTTTCATGTAACCCGTTTCGCTGATTTTCTGGAGGGATTTACTTTTGCTGCACGAACAATATTTAGAGCATTTAAGCCATTGTGCCAAGAACTTTCAAGAAGCTCTTGATTCAAGTGATCCCTTAACACAAAAAATTGTAGAAAAAGGGCTGCTTCTATATCGGCAAAATTACGTGTCACAGGTAAAGCTGGACGATGAGACAGTAACAGGAATTATTCAAGATGTTAACCCAGCGAAAGCTATGCTGAACATTCACGATATTTCTATGAGCACCTGCACATGTTTCGCTGAAGGATACTGCCGGCATCAGCTTGCTTTATTCTTTTCTGTGCTTGGTCAGGCAGGAAAAGTGTCTACATGGCTGTCTGATTGGAGACAACCGCAAAAAAAAGTGCCAGTAGATTTAAGCAGCCTTCCGCTCATGCGTGCAAGCGACCTATTAAAGAACCCAGCCAACAAAGAACCAGATTATCAAGAGTGGTTTGAATTCTTCACAGATACCTTCCAAACTTTAATGGAAGAAAACAGCAATAGGCCTGCAGGCATTTCTGAAACGTACTATATATATATGCGCAAACTAAAAAACGCCGCTCCTCAACAAAATGAGTGGAAATATTTATACCTTTTAGTCGGGCATGTTATTACATTTAAACTTTTTCTTTCCATGAGCAAGGACAAAAATCATGCGGATGGGGTCATCAACCGGTATTATCGTCATATATTCCAGGATCTTCTCCAAGGAGTGCAGGAATATTTGAATAGGCTGGCCAATTTCACCTTTCCCTTTTCCTTCGATCTGTTTTTGGAAAAACTAAAAGATGACAGTACAGAAATCCTATATATTCACGAAACAATTTCCTTTGAAAGTATTCAAATTTACCGGGTATTATGGACAAATCTGTTTACAAAAAAACAATGGAGACTAGATGAACTGCGTAAACTAGAGGGAATCACGTCCCCCATTTTCACTGAAAAAGTTGCTGCTGTCCATTTGCAGATATTACTTAGAGAAGATGCTAAGGCTGGACAGAGTATTCAGGAGCTGCAAGTGGAAATCATGCCATATATGCTGTACTGGCTCGACATCTTAAACAGTAAACGGGAATGGAACAGGCTGGAGCTTTATTTAACTCCATTTATCCAGCATATAAAAAGCTATTTGCAGCAGGAAAATGAATTTGAGTTTTGCCATGAGTTCACAAGTATGAGCATCAGGGCAGCCACTCCATTTTGTCATGCCAAAAATAGGCTGGACATTTTAGAACGCCTGTTTATGCAAGCATTGCCTTACAGCTACAGAAAGTATGAGGACTTCCTGTATGAACAAAAGCAGTTTGATAAATGGATTGACCTATACACATATATGGGGCTTGGTATCGACATGCTATCAAAGGAGCAAATAAAGACATTGCAGGAGCATGATCAACAGCTGCTGCTCTCCCTTTATCACCGTTCAATACAAGAACATATTGAACAAAAGAGCAGAGATCATTACCGCATTGCTGTCCGCCAGATGAAAAAACTGCGTACTATCTATAAAAAACTGAAAAAACAACAGCAATTTGAGCTGTTCTTAACAATGACGCTTGATCGGACGAAGCGTTTAAGAGCCTTTCATGAAGAATGCAGAAAGGGTAAACTGATACATGTTGAAGAATAATTATTTAAAAATCAACGTTCATTATTATAAAGCCAACGGTTTTTTCTTAACTGGAGAGGCCGATCACGAATACCTATATCCAAACTACTGGAAAAACCTTCTTTTCCAACATCATGAAGAAAGCTTCTATGGCACATTTTTAAAAACAGTTACTATCGATGGTGTTGAAGGAATCGCCCTCGATTCGTGGCAGCTTGTCACACTATTTGCAAACGAACGGTTTAACAGATATTTGGAATGGGATTGGAATGACACCGCGCAGGTTTGCCTATCTGCCGCACCAAGCCTGTTTGAATCGATTTATAATAAAGAGTGGATTCCTGACTTCCAATCTTGGGAAAATGACACCTTTCAATGGGCACTGCCTAATCGTGTTACAGAAGAATTCACTGATTCCTTCTGGGAAGAAACACTGCAGGAGGAATTAGAAGGAGTCAGCAACCTAACATTTATTAAAAAATGGTTCCATGACTCATTAGATGAATACTTAAATGCAAATGAAGAAAGCAAGCAGGCGTTTGGCGAAAAAATTAATGCATTGCGGAATGCAAATATATCTCCTGCCAGTTTGTCTGGCTATTTCACGGAGGAAACTTGGCAGGAGTGGATGGGACTTAAAAGTACTCCTTATCCATTTACATTAGGAATAAAGCTCGTGGAGCCTGCTGACCTAAATGAAACGTGGAATATCGATATATTTTTAAAAGCCAAAAGCAATCCTGATAAAGTTATTGATATAGAAGAACAGGGCATCCCAGCAAAATGGCTTGAATATGAAGGCTATATAGAAGAAGAGCAAGCTCGGTGGATTTCCCTTTTCCCATGGCTTACAGGGAAAAACGGGATGACAAATCAGCTCACTGAGGAGGAAGCATGGCTCTTTCTGACAGATGCCAGTGAAACATTACTTGCTCTTGGCGTTGATATTCTCCTCCCATCGTGGTGGCAAGCAATGAAAAGTGCCAGCATGAAGGTGAAAGCAAAGGTTGCAACGACAAATCACCGTCCTTCCTTTGTCGGACTTCAGGCCATGCTTGATTATAACTGGCGCTTTTCAATGAATGGTGTCACCCTGTCTGAAGAGGAATTCAAGCAAATGGTCGAGGAAAAGCGCAGACTTGTCTTCGTGCGTGGCCGCTGGATTAAGCTTGACCCTTCCTTCATTAGACAAATTCAGGATCTCATGAAAAAGGCTGAACAGGAAGGCCTTCATGTAAGAGACTTGATTGAGCAGGAGCTGAACCAACAGGATGACGGCGCAGTTGATGAGCTAGATAATCCGAAAGCATTTGCCAAAATTCAGATTGAGCTAAATAGACAATGGCGAACGATGATTCATCAATTAAAGGAAGTCAAAAACCTGCCCCTTGAACAAGTGCCAGGCAAGTTCCTTGGTGAATTAAGAAAATACCAGATTCTTGGGATGAGCTGGCTCCTATTTTTGCGTAAATACGGATTCGGAGCGATTCTTGCAGATGACATGGGACTTGGAAAAACTGTTCAGCTCATTTCCTACTTGCTGAAGGTGAAGGAAACAGAAACAGATGAGCATTCCCCTGCATTGATTATCTGTCCGACTTCTGTTCTGGGAAATTGGCAAAAGGAAATTGAACGATTTGCTCCGTCCTTAAAAATCTATTTGCATTATGGATCGAATCGCTTGAAGGATGAGGAATTCCTAGAGAAACTGCAACATTACGATATTGTTTTGACATCATATGGCTTATCTCATATTGACTTTGATCAATTTGAACAGATAACGTGGAGCTCGATTTCCATTGATGAAGCGCAAAACATTAAAAACTCGCAGACAAAGCAATCACGTGCTGTCCGTAAATTAAAGGCAAAACATTATATTGCTCTCTCCGGTACGCCAATGGAGAACAGATTAAATGAATTATGGTCCCTTTTTGATTTTACGAATCATGGCTATCTTGGCAGCCTCGGACAATTCCAAAAACGCTTTGTTATTCCTATTGAAAAGGATAATAAAAAGGAAAGAATTGAACGGCTGCAATCTCTCATTCGCCCATTCCTGTTAAGAAGAACGAAAAAGGATGAGGAGGTTGCACTTAACCTGCCTGATAAGCTTGAGCAGAAGGAATATTGTGGCTTAACACCAGAACAAGCCGCATTATACGAACAGCTTGTTTCCGATACATTCGTGAAAATAGAGCAGCTAACAGGCTTTGAACGAAAAGGACTTGTCCTGCAAATGCTGAGCAGGCTGAAGCAGCTTTGCAACCATCCAGCCCTTTACTTGAAGGAAGAGAACCCTGCTCAATTGGTTGACCGCTCCACAAAAATGGAGAAGCTGTCAGAACTGGTTGATGCCATTCTTGAGCAAAAGGAGAGCTGTCTGATCTTTACTCAATATATTGAGATGGGGCATATGATTCAGGCTATGATTAAGAAGAAATATAATGTAGATGTGCCCTTCTTAAACGGAAGTGTGCCGAAAAATACGAGGGATACACTCATACAGCAATTCCAAAACAATGAGTTTCCAATCTTCCTCCTTTCCTTAAAGGCGGGTGGAACAGGGCTGAACCTAACTGCAGCAAACCATGTTATTCATTATGACCGCTGGTGGAATCCTGCTGTAGAAAACCAGGCAACAGACCGTGCCTACAGAATCGGACAGACAAAGTTTGTTCATGTTCATAAGATGATTTGTACAGGAACATTGGAAGAAAAGATAGATGCTATGCTTGAGAAAAAACAAACATTGAATGATCAAATCATCCAAAATGAGAATTGGCTGACAGAGCTTTCAACAGATGATTTAAAGGATCTTGTTTCCCTTAACTAAGAACACCAGGTGAAAATACGTCCGCAGGAATGGACCGATCACCCCTGTTTATTAACCAAAACAACCCCGGAGATATCTTGACTCCGGGGTTTGTTTTATTATTCTTTATCTGCTGGTACGACTGTTTTATTAGATTGCTTTTCTGTTTTTTCAAGCTTGTAGAAATAAACGGTTTTGGCTGTTTTATTCCCGCCAAGATCTGTTGCTTCAAAAGTGAATTCATTCAAACCTGGCTCAAGCTCAAGCTTAACTTTTTTGAGCTTTTTCTGCAAACTTCTCATCGCATACGGCTCTTTGAATTTTTGAGCATACAACTGGCTGCCGTTTAATGTTAGCTTCAGCTCATCAAAGTTATCCCTTACTGTAACATCAACTGATACATTTTTAGTGTTTGCTTTTACGATGCGGTTTAATGGTAATCCACTTAATTGCAGCGATGCCTTTTCATTATCAACCATAATTGTTCTTTTGAAGACTGCCGTATTATCTGCTGCATCAATTGCCTTCACTTCAAAGGAGTGGACACCACTCTTGAATGACATTGTACTGTTAAATTCGTACAAGCCCTTTTCCTGATTAAACGTTGTTGCTACTTTTTTCCCTGCAATGGTGAATTCCTTGATAGCTGATTCATCCTTAATTGTTCCTGTGAAAGGTACCTTTAATGTATTAAAGACACCAAGTGCTTCTGGGTCATTTAAGGATATAACAGGTATTGTTGTATCCTTTTTCGTGTCAACTGCTTCTAATTCAGTATCTGCTGTATTTCCTGCGTAATCATATGCAATTACTGTTACCCTTTCACCAGGACTCAATGCCTCTGGTAATGTATAGCTTGCTGCATCAGCGCTTAACGGTTTTTCTAATATCGTTTTTCCATCCTTTTGAATGTCGATATAAGCGATACCAGAGCCATTTTTCTCATCGGCCGCTGCCACTTCAAGCACTTTATTGCTTTCTGTCAGCTCCGCTTTGACAGAAGGAGCCTTCGTGTCAACCTTCACTGGAATATCGACAACTTGCGGCTTAGCACCAGGATAATCAATAGTAGCACTTATACGATAGTAGTATTGACCATCAGTAAGCTTATTGTTCACTTTGCCATCCCAAGCCCAATCGCTGTCTAGCTTGTATGCTGTTCCATTGCCACCATCATAATAATCCTTTGTCACTTCTTCTTCTGTGAGAAGAGTGCGCACCGTTTTTTTGTTTTTATCTACAATCGAGAACTCTGCGATTTTCGCATTGCGCAAGAAGGAAAGCACTGGAATGACATCGTCCTGCGTACCGTCTGCATTTGGAGAAATTGCGATTCCATCCTCCGTGAACTTGTCATTAACAGGGTCATATCCTAAGTAAGAGAAATCTTCTCCATCTGTAGATACAGCTCCACCCATACCATAGAAGGAATCTGTATCATATTTCATTCCATCAAGAATCGGTGCCTTGTTCCAATCACCTTTGAAACCTACATAAGGAACATGTAAGTCTGCATTTGTATCTGTCGGGTCTGTGAATGTCACAAAGCCTTCAGCAAAATAGCCATTTTCAAAAACGTCATCAATATCAACAGTTGTCTCAAAATTTCCTGTCAATGATGGCTCTACAACTTTTGCTTTACTCAAATCTACTGTCACCTTGATTTTTTTGCTTTTGTTTGCTCCGATTTTCACTGTTTTTTCTTTTTTTCCGTCAATCAGAATGCTTCCATCAATAATATTTTGTGCCTCTAGCTCATCTGCATTGTATCCAAGCTCACCATATGCAGCAAAATCTGTTTGCAGATTAGCTGTCACATCATAATTGACAGCACTATCGCTAAAGTTCTCTACGTTTAATGTAAAGCTGAACTTGTTACCTACCTCTTTCAGTGACACCTTTGCCTCTTTTGTTTTATTTTCAGTTATCATTACAGGTGATTGAAGGGCAGAATGCAGCTGCATTAGTCCTGCGCCCTGTCTGCGTGGTGAATACGGGTTGTCCCATTCAAATGCACTGTTTACTGTGCCAATATCCTTTACAGGCTCTGCTGTATTCATCAGCAGGTTCTTTGCAATTCGGACGCGTTCAAAGCCAGTGACCCCAAATTCATTGTCTACTCTTTCTAATACTAAGGCAGATCCTCCGGATACATGAGGTGCAGCCATTGAAGTTCCGCTCATCATGCCATATTGGTTATTCTCTAACGTAGAATAAATCTGTCCGCCAGGTGCTGTAATTTCTGGTTTGAAATCAAGGTTTGGCGTTAAACCCCAAGATGTAAATGCACTCATCTTCCCTGACTCCGGATTAGCTGCTGTCACTTGACTGCCATCAAAATTAATGGAAACAGCTTGATTTTTCTGTAACACAGCTGCTAATTTATCACCATCCGTTTTCTGAAGGAACAGTTGAGGAATTTTGATTGCCGGTTCGCTTGCCATGCTAACAAACCCATCTGTGTTGTTATAAACGATAACCCCAGCAGCACCAGCATTCTGGGCATTTATAGCTTTATCCACAAACCCTATTTCTCCCCGTTGAACAAGGGCGAACTTTCCTTTCGCATCACTGTTAAAGTTTTCAGGCTTTCCAAGCCCTGCATAGAAAAGCTCAAAATCCTTCTGTTTTAGATCATTCGGATGGACACTGCCTGCAGATAAAAAAGCAGCCTGTCCATTTTCATCTCCAGCCTTGAAATTAAAGCCATCCAATTTCATAAAGCTGTTTTCTACTGAGGCTACTTGAAGACTGTCATAGCTTAAGCCAGGTGAACCGGAAACACCGATGTCTGGATTAGAGCTTAGTGGATTAGCGAAGCCGCTGCCTAGATGTGCAGAGTTACCTGCTGAAATTGACATGAGGATACCGTTATCAACAGCTTTACTGATTGCCTGCTGCTCTGGTGAGTCCTCTGACACAAATCCTGCTGTTGAGCCTAAGCTCATGTTAATAACATCTGCTCCGAGGATAATTGCGTCATCGATTGCCTTAATATAAATATCTCCCCATGTAGACTGCATATTTGGATCATTACCAAATACTTTAAGAGCAAGAAGCTGTGCTTCTGGGGCAATCCCTTTTATGCCGCCATTTTCTTCATTGCCATTTGCACCGACAGTTCCAGAAACATGCATTCCATGCATGCTCGCTCCCTCTGCAATATCCTGAATAATATTGTTTTCATCCATATAATTGTATCCGTATGGCACTTTTTCTGTGTAGTAATCTCCAAGCAAACCATTATCTGTTTTTGCTTTGGTCACTTCAGATTCTGTCAGCTCTCCTTCTGTAGCATCTGACAGAATCATATCTTTATGCTTCGGATCAATGCCAGTGTCAATAACACCAACAATCATTCCTTCTCCTTTAAAGCCATAATCACGCCAAGCCTCTTGTGCTTGCACAAGCTCCTTGCTGTATACCATATCTGTCTCTTCTTCTGGTCTTTCATATTTGTTGACGATATGTACTTTTGCTACTTCTGGCAGCTTTTCCACTGTTTTAATGTCACCATATTTCATTTCACCACTAAACCCGTTGAAGACAGTTGTGAAGCTTTCTCTTTCTGTGAACTTCACTTTTTCCTTTTTCACCTTTTGCTTTACTTGCTTTTGCTCAGCTAGCTTCTCCTCTTTCAACTTTTTCTTTGTCGCTTTTGGCAGCTCCTTCACCTGCTTGGCCTGCTTTTGGGCATAATCAACTGTTGGCTCTGTAGTCATCTCAACGACAACCCGGACAGTGTCTGTATCTTTATATGTCTCTTTCACATCACTGCCGTTGATTTTTTTTACAGTAAGCTGATTGTCTTTTCCTTTCGTATTTCCTACCTTGTTCGGTATGCCAGCAGCTAAGACGCTATTGGAAAATAACATAAATAGCATGATGACAAAAACTAATATTTTTCCTTTTTGCATATCAAGGTTCCCCTCCCGATATTTCTATATTTTCTGAATATATTGACACCATATAAAATTACCATAGTTGTTCCACTCAATTAAGGGGCTAAAGTCCTTTTGTCGCCATAATTATACTGATATAAAAGTTGTAATTTACCGCACCATTCCCTGCCATTCGACATATATCTACGCAAGGCATGAGTGGATGACAGTTTTTTACCATTTGCTCCTGCAATTATATTGGTATAAATGTTAAATAATTTATCAATATAGTAATGACACAAATATTTAGCCTGACTGTAAGCCATAAAATAATTGCTAATCATTTTATGGCAAAAATCTAAAATAGGGGTCCTTTGGAGTGAGCGCTAATCTGAGTTATAATAATAGTAGGATTTTGACTTGAGGGGGAGGCATTTCTAGTGAAGACATTCAAACTTATCTCCATACAATTGCTACAAGGTGAAAATGCAACAGCAATACCAATATTGGACGGATTAATTATCAATAAAGAGGATGACCATCACAATTGGCTAATTGAATTATATATGGATCACCCTGATTATTCTTTTTTTGAAAATGCTCTAAACAATGGACAGAAACTGCTAGTACATGCTGTAATATCTAAAAAGGAAAATGACCCCGCACCGTTTGAAGTTATTGTTCATTCTATTAGTAAATTTACTGACACAATCAGCGTGCTTCTCCAAGGAAGCCTGAAAAGAAACCGAAAGGATTATGCAGAGATGCTGCTCGATCATCTCCTTGAGAGCGGATATGAGGGTAAAGCACTGTCTGAAAGGTTTAAGGAATTGATGCACAGCAAACAACAGCTTTTCCTTGAAAAGAAATCACAATAAAAAAATGAGGCTGGGACAAAACAAAAGATAACCTTTCTAAACACGAATAATAAAATTACATCTGAATTTGAAAAATGAAACACGTGACTAATTAGTCGTTTCATTGCGCGCTCGTCCTCGCGCTTTCCGCGGGGAGGTATGGAGCCTCCTCGTCTTCGCCTGCGGGGTCTCATCCTTTCCTCTATTTCCCTTAGTAGTCGAGTGGCCTCCGCTCCATTCCACTAAAATTTCTAATTTTTTGTATTTAAACTAAAAACAAAAAACCGAACTACTTAATCAATAGTTGATTTAGTAGTTCGGTCTTTACGCGGTTCACATACTTATGTCCCAGCCTCGTTTAAAAGGATTAGCTATCTTTATCATCCTTGTCATTTCTATCTTTTTTGTCCTCGATCATGTCTTCGCCAGGATCATTGTCATCATCTGCCGCGTCAAGATCGTTGTCTGTGTTACGGTCATTATTGTCATTATTGTTATCATCAATAAAGCCGTCATCACCATTATCTATATTGTTGTCATTATCGCCATTTCTGTTGTTAAGCCCGTCATCATTGTTTAGACGGTTGTTTCCGTCACCATCTGGAATAATGTTATTGTCCGGAATGATATTGTTATCCGTTGAATCTGTGTCTTCAACAGTTGTATCATCTTCCGGTGCCGGACTTTGATCATCATTATCTCCACAACCAGTAAGAAGCATTGCGGACATTGCAGAAACACCTAACAACTTCACCCATTTACTCATTGTATTGTCCCCTTTTCCTTACAAATTTAATGACCACTAACGGTCAATAGATATTTTGTCCAAGAATAAGAACAACTTACATGATATTGTACGTTCCCAAAATTTTATAAAAAAAGGCATTAAACACCAGCCTTTAAGCTGTGTCTAATGCCTTTTTTATTATTCCTTCTTGTCGCCTAACGCGAACATAATTTCTGCTTCACAAGCGATTTCGCCGTCAACTGTAGCAACACACTTTCCTTTGCCAAAGTTTCCGCGCACTCGTGTCATTTCCACTTCAAGACGAAGCTGATCACCAGGCGATACTTGCTTTTTAAAACGGCAGTTGTCCACACCTGCGAAGAAAGCAAGTCTTCCTTTGTTTTCCTCTTTAATAAGCATTGCCACCGCACCTACTTGTGCTAAAGCTTCAACAATAAGCACACCTGGCATTACAGGGAATTCTGGAAAATGTCCATTGAAATACTCTTCATTTGCAGAAACATTTTTAATTCCGACTGCACGCTTGCCTTCCTCAACCTCTAAAATACGATCGACCAGCAAAAATGGGTAACGATGAGGAATGATTTCTTTAATTTGATTTATGTCTAACATAATTATGACCTCCTACTAATATGTGGTTATGTATAATTGTACTAAATTATCTTATAAAAAAGGAAGGGAAATCCCCTTCCTTTTTAAAAATATTTATATGCCTATTCTTTATCAACAAGATCGATTATATGTGTCCATGTATTTTTTTTGAACGTGTCGCCTGCTTTTCCGTTTCCAATTACACTATAACCGATTACAGCTCCTGCAGTCAGGCTGACACAAATCAAGGCAATAACTATGATTAAACGTAGCCAAATCGGAATCATCCGGACTCTGCCAAGCCTTTTGGAAGAAGGCTTCTCTTGTTGGTTGTTTTCTTCGCGCTCTTCCCTTAACTGCTCTCGTGTTTTTATCAATTCTTGACTGCTTGTATTAGCTGACATTATTTAATCTCCCTCTTAGCGTATCTCATTCACTAGCCCCATCATCTGGTCAGCCATTGTGATAGCTTTTGATTGAAACTGATAGGAGCGCTGTGTCGACATCAAGTTAACCATTTCCTTGCTCAAATCAACATTTGACTGTTCAAGAACATTCTGTGAGACAGCAACCCCACCTCGAAGTGCTCCATCCAAATCAGTCAGCACTTGATCTCTTGTCATGTTAAGCTCATCTAAGTTAGTAGGCAACCCAAACAGGTTATCACCTTTCTTTTCGAGGAATTGAGGATAGTTGACAGCAGATACACCAAGATTAACGTTTTGTGTCTGGCCATTGTTAAGCTTAGCAAGAAGTGTTCCTGTTTTAGATAAGGAGTACTCATTCACATCTTTATTGAGCATAATCGGATTATTATTTTCATCAAGCACTGCATATCCCTGTTTTGTGACAAGCATGTTTTCTGTATTCGATACTGGCGTTAAGTAGAAGGCGCCATCTCTTGTATACTGTACCTCTGAATTCTGGCCATTTTGCACAAGTACACGATAAAGCTGCCCTTCTGACGTAAATGCAGTATCCAATTGGCGGTTTGTTGTTTTTAATGCGCCTTGTGTCATAACCGTTTGGGTTTGCGCTATCTTTGCTCCGTTACCTTGTCTTATACCGTTTGGTGTCTGGCGGTTAACCTCCTGTGTCGTATCCTTTTGGTTATTAACCTGTTGTACAAGCAAATCAGTGAATGTAGCATTTTTTTTCTTATAGCCATTCGTATCGACATTGGCAATATTATTGCTGATTGTATCCATTTGTTTTTGCAATTGTGTCAATGTATTTGTAGCAATAAGCATAGTTCTGTTCATATCATTCTCTCCCCCTTATTGGGCTGCTTCTCCTAAATGGGCTGCTATTATACTTTTCCTATTTCGTTTGCGGCTTTATCCATGCTTTTGTCATATGCTTGAAGAATTTTCTGATTTGCTTCAAATGAACGGTATGCAGACATCATGTCTGTCATCGTCCTGCTCGCATCGACATTAGAGCTTTCCAAGAAGTTTTGCTTCAATTGAAATGAAACGCCACCTGCTGTATACGCATTTTCAAGCGCCTGGCCATTTTCAGCCCGGAATAGGCCGTCTCCTTCTTTCACAAGTGATTTAGGATCAGCTGTATAGCTTACACCAAGACGATAATTCCCAGCACTTGATGTTAAAATACCCTCATTTGACACAGTAAAATTATCATCTGGTAGCTGAATGCGTTCATTATTTTCATCTAAAACATACAAACCGCTTCCCGTTGTTAAATACCCTTGGCCATCAAGAGTGAAATTTCCGTTGCGAGTATATTTTGTTTCACCATTCGCATCTTGGATATTAAAGAAAATTGAGCCTGCAGTATTATTGTCATCTCCAGGAACATTTATATTCACCAAGGCGATGTCTGTTTTCAAGTCTGTTTGTGTAATATCACCCTGAGTAAATGTTGGGATAGCTTCTTGCATATACACTCCAGTCCCTAATGAGCCAATCGTTGACTTAGTAGTTTTCCCGTTTTGTGAATATGTGTCAACGGTTTGCTGCAGCAAATCTGGGAAGGTGCGGACTGCAGATTGATCTGCCTTATATCCTGGTGTATTACTGTTTGCCATGTTATTTGTCAGCATTTCTGTTCTTCTTTGCTGTGCCAACATTCCCGATGCCGCAGTATAAAATCCTTTAAACATATACTGTCCCCATTTCTTTAATATCTTTGTGCTCTTTTTTTAGTCAGTCTATATATATATTATAAAATAAGTTCCTGTTATCTTTGTAGTAATTTGTTGAATAACGTCATATCTTGCATGTAAACTTCATCCTTTATTATATCGGAAGTTATTTGCAAATATCTAATGGAATTTAATGCAAAATGAAAAATTTAATAAAAAAAGTCGGCTTCCAATGTGGGCAGCCGACTTTTTTATTAAAAATATCAGTAGAAAGCAGCTTATCCTAGCTTTCTTTTTGGCAAACGGTCAATATTATCAAGCATGATGCCTGTTCCAATCGCAACACAATCCATAGGATTTTCTGCAATTAAAACAGGAACCTTCAATTCATCAGCAAGCAGCATGTCTATTCCGTGAAGAAGAGCGCCGCCTCCTGTCAAAATAACGCCTCTGTCAATAATATCAGCTGAAAGCTCAGGAGGAGTTCTTTCAAGAACACTCTTAGCAGCTTGTACGATAACTGTCACAGACTCTCTTAACGCTTGCTCAATTTCCTCTGAATGAACCGTAATCGTTCTTGGAAGACCAGAAACCATATCACGTCCGCGAATTTCCATTTCTTCTTTACGCGCACCAGGGAAAACAGTTCCAATATTAATCTTGATGTTTTCTGCTGTTCTTTCGCCAATTAACAGCTTGTACTCTCTTTTAACGTATTGCAGAATTTCACTGTCGAACTTATCTCCTGCCATTTTAATGCTGGAGGAAGTTACGATATCACCCATAGATAGAACTGCTACATCTGTTGTTCCTCCACCGATATCTACTACCATATTACCGCTTGGCTGGAAGATATCCATTCCTGCTCCGATTGCAGCAACTTTTGGTTCTTCCTCTAAGTATATCTTTTTACCGCCGCTTTTTTCCGCTGCTTCTTTAATTGCTTTTTGCTCAACACTTGTAATGTTAGTTGGGCAGCAAATAAGAATGCGAGGCTTTGACAAAAATCCTTTAACATTCAGCTTATTAATAAAATGCTTTAGCATGGACTCTGTTACGTCGAAATCTGCAATAACCCCATCCTTTAACGGGCGGATTGCTACGATATTGCCTGGCGTACGTCCAACCATGCGGCGTGCTTCTTCTCCGACTGCAAGCACTCTGCCTGAGTTTTTGTCTAATGCTACAACCGATGGCTCGTTTAAAACGATACCCTTCCCTTTAACATGAATCAATACATTTGCTGTTCCTAAGTCAATACCAATATCTCTAGCGAACATTTTTTACACTTCCTCCTTATAGCTATTATTCAGTTTTTTCAATTTGTTGTTTTTATAAACAGACCTTTACATGAAAAGTTAATTTTCTCCCATTATTTAAACGCAAAAAAGCGGACCGAGTTTCATTAAAATTATGTAAGCATTCAATAAGCGGATTATTTTAACCATTCAGGAGCAATACTATGACAGAAAGAAGAACAGTTGTTCGATATAAAATACAACTGCTACAAATTTCCTAAATTTCATTTATGATAAGCGTATGTCTAACACTTCACAAGCCCTCTAACCTTATTACAGCAAGATTTGCATTAGCCCTACTCTAATTTTCTATTCTATCATACCGTTGACGAAAGAAGTAACTATTTGTCAAAAATATGCGTATTTTTTCTTATTTTTATATGTAAATTTTTCATATTTGTTCGTTTAAACGATTAGCTTATTTCTAATTAGCTATCTGTTATATAACTGCTTAGGAAACAAGTCTGTGTTAGATACCTAAAATTATGTATATATAAAAAAGACTTAGCCTGCTAAGTCCGGAAATTACATTATTTATTTCTTCTACCGATGGAGGTTGGTTATTTCCTCCATCGATAGATAAAAGTGTGCTTACCTTTTGATGTCTGATTTATTTTCTGTCTTATTGTACTGTTTCCCCTTCCAACTCTTCCTTCTTGTACTTCATTTTTGTTGCTTCCCCACCGCGAAGATGTCTGATTGATTTATGATAATCAAGAATTTCCTTCACTTCGTTTGCCAAATCCGGGTTTATTTCAGGAAGCCTTTCTGTTAAATCCTTATGGACTGTACTTTTGGATACGCCAAACTCCTTCGCAATAACGCGAACTGTTTTCCTCGTCTCCACGATATACTTTCCAATCTTGATAGTTCTCTCTTTGATGTAATCGTGCACACCACTCGCCCTCCCTAAATTGGATGTGAGAAGTGTGAAATGAGACTCGCTCTTCGCTTCATCGAAATTCTTCATCCCGCACGTTTCCTTTCATGGATAACTCTCTAACTCTCATGCGGCAGACAGCTCAACGCTTTCTGATCTTATCGTGATTAAACATGTCCTCGACTACATATCCATTTATCTATAACGATTCCTCACTCCAAACTTCAACTTTGTAAGGTTTGTAACAGTTTATTAGCTTGGGTCAAAGTTTATGCAGAAAATTTTGAATAGGAACAAGGTTTACTTCTTTTTTCTCTTACTTATATAAAAATCTATCTACTGCTTAAGAATTAATTAAGGAAACTTTCGTACAATCCTTTTTAAGCAAATAATGACAAAAGAAACGAGGGAAATTGCATATGGCACCTAAAAAAACAAAGTGGATCATAGGTCTATCCAGCGTTGCAGCTTTTACAGGATTTATTGGTTTTTTAAACGGAACAACTTCAACTGGAGCAAGCCAGCAAACAGCCTATAATAATCAACCAAATACAAATGGGCAACAAAGTGAGACACCAAGCAGTCAAAACCCTTTTGCACAGGAGGATGGCAGCAGCAGTCAGCTACCTTCAGATGGGAGCAGCGGCAGCTACACAACACCTGATGGCGGATCTGGCAGCAGCGACTCTTGGGCAGGAGATTATCAAGGAGACAGTGACAGTTCCTCTGATTCAACGCTAGGTGGCGGCTCAGAGGATACAACAACACCTGACAGTGGAACAAATAATTTCAGCGGCGGTTCAGGTTTTCAAGCACCTCCATCTAACGGTAGCACCGCAGAAAGCGGAGACCTGCGCAGTCATTCATCTTAAGGGGATAATTATATGCAGCAAACAGCCTTCACATGCATGAATACAACTATTCGTACATTCGATTTGCCAGACGAATCTGTAAGAAAAATCACTCACCTGTTTAAGAAATCAGAACGAACATTATCACGTTTCAATCATACAAGTGAACTGTCTCAATTAAACAATACAACAAATGTCCCTTTCCTATGTACCTCTATTCTATTTGAGGCTATTAGGATAGCTGACTTCTACTATGCCGTCACAAAGGGCATCTATAATCCTTATTTAGGAAAACAACTTATCGCTCTCGGCTATGACCGAAGCTTTGAACTGCTAGAAGCAAATCCAGATGAAAAAGCATTACCATCATTAAACGCAAATATTCGCCCTCTATTAATCGATGCTGGTATGAAGAGTATAACTTTAAAGCAGGACATCCAAATCGATTTAGGCGGCATTGCTAAAGGCTGGACAGCACAATGCATTGCAGAGCTGCTGCAGGAGGATGGGATAAGGACAGGTGCGATATCTGCAGGAGGAGATATTTGCGCATGGGGATTAGAATATAAAAAGCGTGTCGTAAAGATTGACCATCCAAGGCGCACTGAAGAAACCATTGCCTCTATTGAATTACACAGAGATGCAGGGATTGCGACAAGCTCTATCGTTAAAAGGAATTGGGTAACTGCAGGAGGGCGCAGGCATCATCATATCGTTGATCCGAGGACAGGTATGCCAAGCGCCTCTAATTTAATTCAAGCAACAGTCATAGCCCCTACGCTGACAGAAGCAGAGGCAATTGCAAAATGCATGCTTATTCTTGGCTGGGAGGAAGGATTAAAAAGATTTAATGAAAATAAAAATATTGCTTTTATCGTCCTGACTGAGGAAAATCGATGTCTGTCAGGAGGTAATTTACACTTATATACAAACGAAGGAGTGAAACAGTATGAATGATATTATTTCCAATGTTAGTGACTTATTCAGCATATGGAACGTAACAAGGGCAGCAGCGATAACTTCCTATTTACTACTGTTTATCTCTATGCTGACAGGTTTAACCTTTAAACTACCGATATTTCCTAAAAAATCTCAAAAAATACTCTTAAATACTCACGAGGCAACAGGCTGGTTCGGCCTGCTGTTTGGAATGGTTCATGGTCTCGTTTTAGTATTTGATACAGATTACACCTCTTATACCATCTTTAATATTCTTATACCATTTACTGTTGAACATAATGCCATCTCCCTTTCATTGGGCATTTTCGCCTTTTACGGATTCCTGCTATTAGTGCTATCAACAGACTTTCTGAAAAAGCTTGGAAAAAGGGTGTGGAAAGCCATTCATTTTCTTGCTTTCCCAACATTTTACGCAGCTCTCTGTCACGGATTTCTTATGGGTACAGACAGTCAGACAATATGGATGCTTATCATCTATATCTTCACAGGATCATCTGTCCTCATCCTGACAATTCTCCGTATCGTTCAAGCAACTCAATTAAAAAAGAAGCAGGTTATTGCAAATAAGGCATGATGTTCATTCCAGACATCATGCTTTTTCTTGCTGTTATTTCCCGAGAAATTTGTCTTTAAAATAACAAAAAAGAAGTCCAATTCTGTCGAAAGAATTGGACTTCTCATCACAAGCATTATGCATTTGGATCTGCTGAAGTACTTTCATCTGCAGCGTCATCACTTGAAGAATCTGTTGATTCATCAGAAGCATCTGTATTTGTTGCATCTTTTGACTCATCACTTACTTCTTTTTTGGACTCATCTTGTGTTGCATCCTCTGATACAGCATCTTCTTCTGTTGCATTTTCCTCTGTCACTTCATTTTCCTCTGTAGCTTGGCTTGCTTCAGATGTATCGGCTTTTTCTAATGAAGCTAAAGATTTATTGAAATAGTCGATAGGATTTACAGCAACATCTGCTTTGCGAATTTCAAAGTGGACGTGGACACCGCCATCTTTGTTATATAGGCTTTGTCCAGATGTAGCTAGAGATTGACCCTTTTTCACTTCGTCTCCCTCTTTAACCTGGATATCCTTCACAGATTGATAGAATGTTTTAATTCCATCTGCATGTTCAATTTCAATAGTGTTACCGAGTACAGAATCTTCAGATACTTTTGTAACTGTTCCACTCAATGAAGCTAGAACTTCAAATTCACTGTTATCTTCCATTTTTAAATCTACACCAGTATTTGGCTGATACACATTATCATAGAACACTAGAGAGTTTACTTGCTCTTCTTTACTTTGGCTATTGTCATAAAAGCCTTTTTGCGTTATTACATTATCTGGATCATTAACTGGCCATGCGAAGTTTTCTACATCATTTGTAACTGGTACTGCTGGTTCGTCATCAAGCTGTGTTGATGGATTTGATGCATCATACTTAAACTTGTCTGTCTCATTTGCACTGTTTTGATACCAAAGGACACCTGTTAGAATAATAGCTGCACTCGCGATATAAACAGCTGGAAATGCCCAACGCTTTTTAAAGAAATTCTTTACTTTTGATTTTGGAGAAGTACGTTTGTTTTCTTCCTCTCTCATTTTATCATCACCTCAGCAATCATTCTGAACAGATAATGATAAATATATACATTCTCAAAAAAAATTTTTAAAAACTTATTTTTCGACAAACTGAATTCTTTTATGCATGAAAATAAAAACTTTTTTTCTAAATTGTTTATATTTGAATTATGACTCCTCCGTAAAGCAATAGTAAGCTCCCTTGGTTTCCAAGGGAGCTTTTCCTATTCCACTATTACTTTTTCGCCATATATGCCGTCAGAAGGCTCTCTGAGTTCGTCACAGCCACATCTTTATAATAGTACTTGACGATATCCTTGTAATTCTTGCCTTCTGCTGCCATTCCATTAGCACCATACTGACTCATCCCTACACCATGTCCATAGCCCTTTGTAGTCACAATAATACTCTGACCACTTCTAGTCATTGTAAAGTCTGTAGACTTCAATCCAAGCTTATCGCGTATATCAGTCCCTGTGAGCTCTTTACCGCTTATATTTGCTTTCGCAACACGTTTGCCCGAAGTATACTCGACATTTGTCATGATGCTGGCACTGCTTCCTAAGGAGACGCCAAGCTTGCTTTCAAAATCTTGAATGCTAATCTCTTCTTCGCCATTGAACTTCGGTGAGTTTTTATCCCAAGGGCTTTCGACGCTTTTTAAATAAGCAACTGAATTAGCCCAAACGTCATTAGAATTCTCTGTATAGCCATTGCTAGTTGAAAAAAACAAAGCATCAATCGGCTGTCCATCATATGTCAGAATCTGTCCTGCTGTAGCTTGGACGGCATCCTCAATCTTCTTCATTTTCCAATCATAATCTTTGCTTTGCCAAGTCGTTTTTAGTTCTTCTTTATTTTTATATACTTGGTAGGTAATGGAGTCACCAACCACTGCTCCATCTGGCAGTCCTGATTCTGTCTCAGATATCATTCTCCGGACGATATAAGTTCTTGCTGCCAATGCCTGTGCCTTTAGTGCTTCTGGTTCAAAGCTTGCATTCATTTCATTTGCCACAACACCGGCAACATAATCTTCTAAATCAACTTTCTCGATCTTTTTTTGTTCTTCCCTATAGATGGAAACCTCCACAGCTGGTCCTGTATTTTCTGCTGGTGTTTCCTCTGCGGGAGGGGCGGTTGTGTCGTTTCCCCGTTCTGAAATAAAAGGGAGTACTAAAATTGCTGGAAGCAATAAGGTGATGCTGAACAGAATAGCTCCTAGTACGATAAAGGGTTTGAATTTAATCATCTGTAGCCTCCATAAGAACGATGTAGATTTGCATTGTAAAAATGTCTTACAAAACATTCTTATGGATTTGGACAAGCATTTATGACTGTATTTAAGGGGAAAAAGACAAGAAAAATCACCTTAGTTCTGTTCTATAATTTTATTCTATGCATAGTATGTGAATAATATCTGTTACCCTTCACTTCCCTTCCCCTTGTAACTCTTACATAATCTTATGCTCTTCATTCAAACTAAAAAACGGCAAAAAAAACAGCCATATCCATCTCATAAGGGAAATGAATAAAGCTGTTTATTTATTTGTTATGCATTTAAATCTGCAACATACGTTGCACTCAATGTTACTTGTTCTTCTTCTGTTACTCTTTCAATGTCAGCACCAATAGCTGCCAGCTTCTGATGGAAATTCACGTATCCGCGATCCAAGTGCTTCAGCTCAGTAACTCTTGTAATGCCTTCAGCAACAAGTCCTGACAATATTAATGCTGCTGCTGCACGAAGATCTGTAGCTGCTACTTCAGCACCTTGTAGGTTTGTTGGTCCATTCATAATAACAGAACGTCCTTCAATCTTAACATCGCCATTCATGCGTCTGAACTCTTCAACATGCATAAAACGGTTTTCAAATACAGTTTCCGTTATCATGCTTGTTCCTTGAGCACGAAGCAGCAATGCCATCATTTGTGACTGCATATCCGTTGGGAATCCTGGATGAGGCATTGTCTTAATATCTACTGCTTTTAAGTTTTCAGCACTAATTACACGAAGTCCGTCTTCTTCTTCTTTGAAAACTACACCCATCTCTTCCATCTTTGCAATTAAAGATGACAGATGTTCTGGCACTGCGCCTTGTACTAGAACGTTTCCGCCTGTAATAGCAGCAGCAACTAAAAACGTACCTGCTTCAATTCTGTCAGGAATAATCGTATGTTCTGCACCGTATAGCTTATCTACACCTTCAATTTGAAGTGTGCCAGTTCCTGCACCTTTGACTTTCGCTCCCATCGCATTAAGGAAGTTAGCTAAATCAACAATTTCAGGTTCTTTTGCTACATTTTCAATGATTGTTGTGCCTTTTGCCAAAGTCGCAGCCATCATGATGTTTTCTGTAGCTCCAACACTTGGGAAATCAAGATAGATCTTTGCTCCTTGCAGACGATCTTCAACTGATGCTTCAATAAAGCCATTTCCAACCTGAACTTTAGCTCCCATTGCTTCAAAGCCTTTTAAATGTTGATCAATAGGTCTTGAACCAATTGCACAGCCACCTGGCAATGCTACTCTTGCATGGCCATTTCTAGCCAATAATGAACCCATTACTAAAACTGAAGCTCTCATTTTGCGCACATATTCAAATGGCGCCTCCACACTCAACTCTTTTGATGCATCTACTGTAACTTCGTTGTTGGCAAATGATACGTCAGCATTAAGAAAACGTAATACCTCATTTATTGTATATACATCCGAAAGAGTTGGAACTGATTTAATTATGCTTTTTCCGTCACTTGCTAATAATGTAGCGGCGATTACAGGCAAAACGGCATTCTTTGCGCCTTCTACTTTAACCGTTCCATTTAACCTTTTTCCGCCGCGGACGATGATTTTATCCAAAGTGTATTCCCCTCCGCGTCCAATGTCTCTATATTAATATTCAATCGTTATGATGGGTGTGCCAACTACAAAGGTAGTTTTACCGCCCATTCCTTGTGTCCTAATTCCCAATTGCAAGTTCAATACCTTGTCATTTTTCTGAATTTTCTCATCAAAGATAGACGTCATGGCTGAAGATGATACAAAATCAGCTTCCTCTAACGCCTCTATTTGTTTCGCTTGAAAAGCATCCAATAAATGGTTTACATAATAAGGCAGACTCTTACTCATCTTATCATTGAATTCGCCTTTTATACAAGAGAAAATTGTTGGTTTTCCTCGAAATATAGCTGAAACTTTTTCTTCTATATCCTTTTCCAGCTTTTTGCTGAACTGGTCACTCAACTCCTTCCCTTTCACTTCATATATAACATATGATTGGGATGTTTGAGTTGTTAATGAAGCAGTGACAGTTAAACTCTCTTCTTTGTAGCCATCAGCTGCCAGAACAGCCTTAGCTTGCCAAGCGCTGTCAGTTTCCGCTTCCGTCCATTTCGCATCCGGAAATTTTTCCTGCAAATCGGCTTTAACGGCTTTAGCATCTGATAAGCTTTTCACATTTTCCATTTTTTCTCTTGCATGCAGAGACCATTCAGTAACGTTAATGTTCTGATCCTTTTTTATTATTCCATTTATAATAAATAGGTCTAGCTGTTTTTTCGCGATAATGGGTTTATTCCCAATTGTGACTGCTGCCAAACCAACTAAGATCATTAAAACAAGATAAAATGCTGTTCTTTTTTTATTCATGCTCTATTCCTCTCCCTTACTAGCATTGTTTCCTTAGTAGGGGAATGAAATACTCGCAAATAGTCGTCACTTTTTGACATGAATATTTTTCTGAGTTGCGTACAAACTATTTTTTAGCAACACGCAAATTGAATTGTACTCAAAAAGTGAGCAAAAGAAAACATGTATGAAGACCTATTTCGTTGGTAATTGTTTCTTCTAATGTATCTTATTGCATAATTAATGGCAATTGTTGTGACCAAAGCAGATAATTAAGGAAGAATTCACTGACAAGTGACCCAATTATTATGGATAATAATACATATAATACTCTTGCTTGAACTACTTTGTTTGCACGGATGAACTTTTCAATGTTCAACGATTGCAATGCCCACCAAGCGAGGGCAATAAATACCACATTTGTTACGATGCTCAACAATGCCTGTTGGCCAAAATCTTCAATCAATGCGTTACCTCCACTTCTTTTAGCTTCCTTGCTAACTACTATTTGACGATTGATCATCATAAAAGGTTTCACTATTTTTCATTTTCTTTTCATTTTCTTTTCATTTTCATTTCTGTTTTTTGCCTACATTTCTTATTCATACTCTTTTAGGACGTAAAAATGCCTCCAATTTGTATTTTAACAAAAGGAGGCATTTTTGGTTATTAATATCTCTTTTCAACGATAGATATACGATTCATTGCACGCTTAAGAGCAAGCTCCGCACGTTTGAAATCTACATGTTCATTGCTTTGAGTATGCAATCTTTGCTCTGCACGCTCCTTAGCTCGTAAAGCACGATCATAATCGATATGTTCAGCGGTTTCCGCAGATTGAGCAAGCACCGTTACTTTATCAGGCCGTACCTCTAAGATTCCGCCGTTAACTGCCAAATACTCAGAAGTCTTTCCATTTTTCAAGTGTATGACACCTATTTTAAGGGGAGCAACCATAGGAACATGGCCTGCCATAATTCCAAGCTCTCCACTTTCTGCTTTTGCAATAACCGTCTCAACGTCTGAATCATGCACCGGGCCATCAGGAGTTACTACATGGACTTTAATCGTCTTCATTTCTACCCCTCCTGATTAGGATTATACTTCCACACCCATTTTTTTAGCATTTTCAATAGCTTCTTCGATTCTTCCTACAAGGCGGAATGCATCTTCAGGAAGATGATCATATTTACCGTCAAGAATATCTTTAAAGCCTTTAACAGTTTCTTTTACAGGGACATAAGAACCTTTTTGGCCTGTGAACTGCTCGGCAACGTGGAAGTTTTGTGATAAGAAGAACTGTACTCTTCTTGCACGATGTACAACCATTTTATCTTCATCATTCAACTCATCCATACCAAGGATACTGATGATGTCTTGAAGCTCTCTATAGCGCTGTAAAGTGGACTGTACTTGACGAGCCACATTATAGTGCTCATCCCCTACGATTTCAGGAGACAAAGCGCGTGATGTAGATGCCAATGGATCTACCGCTGGGTAAATACCCATTTCTGTCAATTTACGCTCAAGGTTTGTTGTTGCATCCAAGTGAGCAAATGTTGTAGCAGGAGCTGGATCTGTATAGTCATCCGCTGGTACATAAATAGCTTGGATAGACGTTACTGATCCTACGTTTGTAGAAGTGATACGCTCTTGCAATCTACCCATTTCTGTTGCAAGTGTCGGCTGGTAACCTACTGCTGATGGCATACGGCCAAGCAATGCGGAAACCTCAGAACCTGCTTGCGTGAAACGGAAGATGTTATCGATGAAGAACAGTACGTCCTGTCCTTGCTCATCACGGAAATATTCAGCCATTGTCAAACCAGTTAATGCTACACGCATACGTGCACCAGGCGGCTCGTTCATTTGTCCGAATACCATTGCTGTTTTCTTGATAACGCCAGAATCCGTCATCTCATGATATAGGTCATTTCCTTCACGTGTACGCTCACCAACACCAGCAAATACGGAAATACCACCATGCTCTTGTGCGATGTTGTTGATAAGTTCTTGGATAAGAACCGTTTTACCTACACCCGCTCCTCCGAATAGACCGATTTTTCCACCTTTAATGTATGGTGCAAGCAAGTCTACTACTTTGATTCCAGTTTCTAGTATTTCAACTTGTGTAGAAAGCTGTTCAAATTTCGGAGCTTCTCTATGAATAGAATCTCTTCTAGCATCGCTAGCGATTTCTTGATCAAGGTCAATTGTTTCTCCTAATACGTTAAATACACGTCCTAGTGTAACATCACCTACAGGAACAGAAATAGACTTGCCTGAATCTGCAACCTGTGTACCTCTAGTAATACCGTCAGTGGAAGACATTGCAATCGTGCGGACTGTGTTGTCACCTAAGTGAAGGGCCACTTCAAGAGTAACTTCAACGCTGTCAGAACCAGCAGCTCCTGAATTACGGATCACTTTCAAAGCATTATTAATGTCAGGCAAATGTCCGTCGAACTTTACGTCAACAACTGGACCCATTACCTGTAGAACTTGTCCTAAGCTCATGTTTTTCCCTCCTATACTTCTCATCATAGAATTGCGCACAGGCAATTCTATTTCTTAAACTATTCCAACGCAGCAGCGCCGCCAACTATTTCCGTAATTTCTTGCGTAATAGCAGCCTGACGAGCTCGGTTATATACTAGACTCAAATCATCGATAATATCTTTCGCATTATCAGTAGAGTTCTTCATTGCCGTCATCCTAGCAGAGTGTTCACTTGCCTTACTGTCAAGCAACGCACCATAAATCAAGCTTTCCGCATATTGCGGCAGCAATACATCCAGGATTTCTTCTGCTGAAGGTTCAAATTCATAGGAAGTAAGGGCAGCAGAATTATTCGCAAGCTCTGTAAGAGGCAAAATCTTCTTCTCCATTACATCCTGTTGAATTGCACTCACATAATGACTGTAAATGATGTGTACTTCATCGAAAGTACCATCACTGAACATACCGACAGATTTGTTTGTAATATCCTTAATATCGAGGAAATCAGGCTGATCTGCAATTCCGACGATATCGAGAATGACGTTTGTCCCTTGCTTAACAAGGAAATCTCTGCCGACTTTACCGATCGCAATAACTGCATACTCCTCTTTCGACTGATGCCTTTCCTTTACAATCTGGTTCAGTTTTCTGAGAACATTACTGTTATAAGCGCCAGCTAGTCCACGATCAGAAGTGATGATAATATAACCTGTCTTTTTCACAGGACGGGCCACCAGCATTGGGTGGGAGCTCCCTTTGCTCCCTGCCGCTACTGAATGTGTCACTTCTTCTATCTTTTCCATATAAGGAACAAAAGACTTTGCATTTGCTTCTGCTTTGTTCATTTTGGCAGCAGAGACCATTTGCATAGCTTTTGTGATTTGGCTTGTCTTTTTCGTTGAGTTAATACGTGACTTTATATCGCGTAATGATGCCAAACGTTTTCACCACCATTCATCAGATTTTCCTTTAATTACTCAGTTGCAGCGAACGTTTTTTTGAAGTCGTTGATCGCAGCAGTCATTTCGTCGTCAGAAGGAAGCTCTTTCGTTGACACAATATGATTAAGCAATTCTTTGCGGTTGTGATCAAGCCAGTTCAAGAACTCATCTTCAAATCTTCTGATGTCATGTACTGGAATATCATCAAGGAATCCACGAGTCAATGCATAAAGAATTGCTACTTGTTTTTCTACTTTTAACGGCTTATTCAAATCTTGCTTAAGTACTTCAACAGTACGAGCACCGCGATTTAATTTATCTTGTGTTGCCTTATCAAGGTCTGATCCGAACTGTGCGAAAGACTCAAGCTCACGGAATGACGCTAAGTCAAGACGCAGTGTACCTGCAACCTTTTTCATCGCTTTAATTTGTGCAGAACCACCTACACGGGAAACGGATAGACCTGCGTTGATTGCAGGACGAACACCTGAGAAGAATAAATCTGACTGCAAGAATATTTGTCCATCTGTAATAGAAATTACGTTTGTTGGAATATATGCAGATACGTCTCCTGCTTGTGTTTCAATGAAAGGCAATGCAGTAATAGAACCGCCGCCTTTTGCGTCGCTAAGCTTCGCTGCGCGCTCAAGCAAACGAGAATGCAAGTAGAATACATCCCCTGGATATGCTTCACGGCCTGGAGGACGACGAAGCAGCAAGGAAAGTTCACGGTATGCGGATGCTTGTTTAGAAAGATCATCATACACGATTAAGACATGCTTGCCGTTATACATAAATTCTTCACCCATCGCTACACCTGCATATGGAGCAAGGTAAAGCAATGGAGCTGGTTGGGAAGCAGATGCAGTCACGACGATGGAGTATTCCAGCGCTCCGTGTTTGCGAAGTGTCTCAACAGCGTTACGAACAGTAGATTCCTTTTGTCCGATTGCTACATAGATACAAATCATATCTTGGTCTTTTTGGTTAAGGATTGTATCGATTGCTACAGATGTTTTACCTGTTTGGCGGTCACCGATGATAAGCTCACGCTGTCCACGTCCGATTGGAACAAGTGCATCGATTGCTTTAATCCCTGTTTGAAGCGGTTCACTAACTGATTTACGGTCCATAACACCTGGTGCCAAGAACTCAATCGGTCTAGTTTTGCTTGAATTAATCGGGCCCATTCCATCAACTGGCTGACCTAATGAGTTAACAACACGTCCGATCAATTCTTCTCCAACAGGAACCTCCATGATTCTTCCAGTACGACGAACTTCGTCGCCTTCGCGAATGTCTGTGTAAGGGCCAAGGATAATAATCCCGACATTGCTTTCTTCTAAGTTTTGAGCAAGACCCATTACTCCATTAGAAAACTCAACAAGTTCTCCTGCCATACAGTTGTCCAATCCATGAACGCGAGCGATACCATCACCAATACTGATAACCGTACCTACTTCACTCACTTGAACTTCTGATTGGTAATTTTCAATTTGCCTTTTTATAAGAGCACTGATTTCTTCCGCTTTGATGCTCATGCGTTTCACCCCTATCTCGAAATCTTATCCTAATAATGTACGTTGCAAACGAGCAAGCTTGCCTTGTAAGCTGCCGTCGAATATTTTGTTACCTATGCGAACTTTAATTCCGCCCAAAAGGTTGGAATCAACAATATTTTCGATATTTAACGACCGTTTTCCCACTTTAGCGGCGAACGCTGCAGAAATAGCCGATTTTTCACTGTCTGTAAGCTGTCTCACAGAGTAAACTTTCGCTTCTGCGATCCCTTTTTCATCGTTAACGAATTGCAAAAAGTAATCGCAAATGCTGACAATATAGTCTTCACGATGTCTGTCCATCAGAAGCATCAACATGTTTTGCACACTAACGCTCGCTGAAGCAAACGCATTTTTAACTATTTCTTTCTTCTGCTCCAATGAAATATTGGGAGACTTGAAAACTTGCTGCAAATCCGGTGAGTTGGCAACAACTGCTTTAACAACGCGCATTTCCTCTTCCAACTGCTCCACACTGCCATTTTCTTTCGCGATTTGGAAAAGGGCTAAAGCATAGCGCTTTGAAACTCCTGTATCCATCATCGATTTTCGCCTACCTCTTGTATGTAATCATTGATCAGTTTTTCCTGGTCCTGCTCACTAAGCTCTTTTTCAATTACTTTAGAAGCGATCAATACAGATAGGGAACTAACTTGCTCTCTGATTGCAGCAACAGCTTTTTCCTTCTGCTGTTCAATTTCAAGCAATGCTGAATTCTTTAATCTTTCCGCATCTTTTCTAGCGTCAGCAATAATAGTTTCTCTTTGCAGCTCTCCTTGAGATTTTGCATTATCGATTAACTCTTTTGCTTCCGTGCGCGCCTCTTTAAGCAATGCCCGCTGCTCCTCTAAAAGCTTAGCAGACTCGATGCGATTTTTCTCCGCGCTGTCTATTTCATTTGCTACAAATTCTTCCCTTTGCTTCATGATGCCCATAATCGGACCCCATGCGAATTTCTTTAAAAGCAATAGAAGAACTAGGAATATTACTAATTGAAATATGGCTGTCCCACCATTTATACCATCATGAGATGCTGCCCCAGCAGCTCCCAATACGAAGCTATTTAATAACACAACGGTTCACTCCCTTCCAACTGTATACCTTAAACTTTCTTTTTTTTTGCATAAAGCAAAGGCGAAGTTTTTGAAAAAGTCTTCGCCATTTTTTAGCTATTATTAACGGTTAAGTACCATGAATGCAATTACAACTCCGATGATCGGCAATGCCTCAACTAACGCTACCCCGATGAACATTGTTGTTTGTAGGAAACCGCGTGCTTCTGGTTGACGAGCGATCCCTTCAACTGTACGTCCTACGATCAAACCGTTACCAATACTTGCTCCCAATGCTGATAGACCAATTGCGATTGCTGCTGCTAATAGATTCATTATTTATTTTCCTCCTAAATATATAAATATGTGTATTTTATAGTTTCACCTTTTAAAGATAAGGGAATTGATTAATGCTCGTCACTTACTTTATGTGACATGTAAACGAATGTTAACATTGTAAAGATATAAGCTTGTATGAAGCCTATAAAGATTGAAAAACCTTGCCATGCCAATGTTAAAGGAATTGCAGCTATAAAGCCTGCCCAGCCTGTCCATGCTAATGAACCTACTAATAAAGATAAAAGCAGTTCCCCTGCATAGATATTTCCATATAGACGCAAACCAAGAGTCAACGTATTGGAAAATTCTTCGATTATCTTTAAAGGAAGCAAGAACTTCATCGGCTGTACATAGCCTTTGAAATATCCTTTAACTCCTTTTTGCTTAACACCGTAATAATGTGTCAAAGCAATAATCATGGAAGCTAATGTTAATGTGATAATCGGATCGGCCGTTGGTGATTTCCACCAAAGAACACCGTCAACCACTATAGAAAATGGTAAACCAAGCAGGTTGGAAATTAACACGTAAAAGATGATTGTCATCCCTAACATGTGGAACTTCCCGCCATCTTTCCAATCCATGTTGCTTTTGATAATGTTTTTCACGAAGTCCATTACCCATTCTATCATGTTCTGCATCCCTGTTGGCTTTAAAGCAAGTCGACGTGTTGCAGCAACAGCGATAATGAATACGATCAAACTAGTTATAGCTATCATCAAGACACTGGATACATCTACTCTCAAGTATTCCGAACCGAAAAGGTAATACACTTTCTCTTTGTGATCCAAGCAATTCTCACCTCTCTTTTCTAATACTATTTTTAAAAACAGTACTAAATAAGTAATCTATCATAATGACTATGTAAGCCGTCATTAATCCAATGACAACGCTGATAAGGTGTATCTGCTCAGGAAATTCCATGGCTATTGCAACCCCAAGTACTGCAGCTGCCATCCTTGACAGCATCCCTAACGATTGCGTCTTTTTACCTTCATCTATATTTCTGCTGAATTTCGCCATTTTTCTTACTAAGAGCCAAATATTGTAAAGGCTTAAGGCAGTTCCCAATAACAAACCCATAAATACAGGCTTATAAGGAGTAGCAACCCACCCAATAAGGTAAAGTGAAAGCAGTATAGATATGTACTTAAATTGTTTTGTAAGCATCTGTTTTATTTCAAACATAATTTAGCCAAATCTCCTGACAACAGACTTTCTTTCAGACAGCTTATCAGGGAACAAAAATAGTCTTTTTTGCAGAACAAAAAAGAAATATTTTTTTGAAAAGGCCCTGAAAACCCTATCATCTACTTTGTAAGCATACAATAAGGTTATGTCAAATGTCAATTGTAATTAACAACATAAAAACGTTAAAATCATGTATCTCCAAAAATATTGTATCCAGTTGCAAACCGCGTTGATACAGTCTTCTACTAGCTCTCCTTTCCCGATAAAATTTTTCTTTTTTATTCTATCATGAATCAAAAAAATTTATATCGGAAAAGGAGTAAATTCACATATCTTTCAAATTATTTCCTATTAGTTTTATTTAAGGGATATTTTAACAAATCCTCTTTATCACTTTCATTTTCTTCACTATTATACAAAGCCTGACTTCCTATCACACTTAATTGACCACTAACTGCATCTTCTTTTCCTGCTTTTTTAGCAAATGCAACAATTTCATAGATGCCTTGCTGCGGCAAAATCTCTTTTTTAATATTGCCCTTTAATTGACCTCTTTTCACTTCTTTTTTCCAATCCAAAAACTTCACGAATCTTAATGTTTCCTTATCAAAGACCGCAATACCAAATTCTTCTGCTCCAGTAGGCAAATATGCTTCATAACTGAAGCCTCCGTTCTCCTCCTGCACCATATTGAACCCCATTAAGCGCGGATATTCCGGCTCTTCAAGCACATACAAGTATGGCACTGTCACCTTCTGCTTGCCTGCGTTCACCACGATCGCACCATTTTGGAGCTTATTTTTAAAGAGCTCGCTGTCTATCATCATCTTAACGGGCAGTTTTTTCGTTTCACCTGCCGCAAGCGTTAAGGACAGCGGCAATTGCCATGTAACACCGCTCTGTATACTTGGCTGATTAAACGTAATCCATTCGGGCGACTTTCCTTTGTTACTAATCGTAATATAAGAAGTATGTTCATGCAGATGATCTGCTAGCTTAAACTTTCCGAAGCGCATGCTTCCTGGCATAATCAACACACTTGCTTTCACTGCTTTATCAACTTGAATTCTGCCAGCACCCTGTTCATACACCTTGTATTGCTTGCCATCCCTGTCGTTAAGAGGAAGAGCCGTATTCATCAATGCTGCCTTCACTTCCTCCGGGCTCCAATCAGGATGAGCCTCGAGCAAAAGAGCAGCTGCGCCGGCTACATGAGGCGCTGCCATACTCGTCCCCTGCAGGGCAAGATAACCACCTGGCACTGTGCTATTTATCACTACCCCTGGTGCGACGACATCAGGCTTGATATCCCAAGTGCTTGTTACAGGTCCTCTTGAACTGAAATCTGCAAGTATATCCTGTTCCCAGTAGCTGTTAATTTTTGCGTAGATGGTTTTCTTTTTGCCAAGCTTTCTTTGCAGTTGACTGCCTTCTTTTTTAGAAACACCTGCGACCGGAATTGGAGTTTCTCTTTCAAGCATGCCGAGCAGTGGTCCGTCCATATCATTTGCGATGAGAACAGCCTTCGCACCTGCCTTATAAGCATTTTCAGCCTTCTCCCCAAAGGTGAGCTCTCCTCGCCTAATAATAACTATTTTGCCTTTCACATTTTGCAAATCCTTTTGATAACCAAGCTTTCCTTCCACAATTTCCAATGCATTTTCAGAACTCCACTGCTTACTTTTATCCATCTTATTTAAAATAATCTTTTCTCCGTCCACCTCTAAAAAAGGCACCTTTAACTTTGGTGTAGTTGCACCGACTGAAATTGCCTTTGCCGCAGTACCGGGAGAACCAACAGTCCAATCAGCCGGACCTGCATTTCCAGCAGCTGCAACAGCAACAATGCCCTTATCGACTGCCTTGTTTAACGCGAGGCTTATCGGCAAATCTGGACCATTTACCTCACTGCCAAGTGAGAGGTTAAGCACATCCACTTTATCCTTTATCGCTCTTTCAATTGCGCTCAATATTTGTTCTGTTGTTCCAGATCCTCCTGGACCTAAAGCTCTATAAGCATATACTTCTGCATTCGGGGCAATTCCCTTAAGCTTTCCCCTTGCAGCGATAATACCTGCTACATGTGTGCCATGAAGCGTATCCCTTAGCCCATGTCCGACAGTTTCCATTGGGTCTTTATCCCGATCAACGAAGTCCCAGCCCTTTTTATAACTTCTCCTTAAGTCAGGGTGATTATAATCAATTCCAGTATCAATGACGCCAACCTTTACACCTTTCCCTGTCAAAGCAGACGATTGGCTTCTTGATGCTCCTTGAATCCAGTCTGCACCAATAATCTTTGCAGGTCCTTCGCTTTCTGCTGTATATGTTTTGACTGGAGATACAAGCTCCACTTCTTGATAGCTTGTCAGCTTGTCCAACTCCTCCATATTTGCACGTACAGAAAAGCCTGAAAAAATTTCACAAAAAACCGTTCTCTTTTGACCACTTTTCAATTTAGCCATTATTTCATTTACTTTATCATCCGAACAGCTGCCTTTTAACTTTACGATGGCAACCCTTTTTTCTTGTTTGCTTTCAGCCGGAAGTTCCGGAAGCTCGTGCACAGCAGCAAAAGTATAATGATCGCAAGGGAGGATTAAAGCTAAGAGCAGAAGGATTATTTTCTTCATATGTATTCTCCTTTAGGCATAGAGGGGTGTAGTTGCCATTATAGTTTGCAGTTGTGCATAAATTATGTCTGGGCATTTCTGGATGATTTAAACATAAAAAAGACTGACCTAATAGGCCAGCCAACTTTTTAGCATTATTTAGTTCCGAACAAACGGTCACCAGCGTCTCCAAGACCTGGAACAATATAACCTTTTTCATTTAGCTTTTCATCAAGTGCAGCGATATAAATATCTACATCTGGATGAGCTTCTTTTAAAAGCTCTACGCCTTCAGGTGCAGCAATTAAACACATGAACTTGATGTTTTTTCCTCCTCTAGTCTTCAAGGAGTTAATCGCTTCAATTGCAGAACCGCCTGTTGCAAGCATTGGATCAACAACGATGAAGTCTCTTTCTTCCACATCAGATGGAAGCTTCACATAATATTCTACAGGCTTTAGCGTTTTAGGATCACGGTATAGACCGATATGTCCAACTTTTGCAGCTGGGATAAGCTTCAAGATGCCGTCAACCATTCCGATACCTGCGCGCAGGATAGGAATAATCCCTATTTTCTTACCAGAAAGCACATTTGATTTCGTTCTGCTAACTGGTGTATCAATTTCAATTTCTTCTAAAGGCATATCACGAGTGATTTCAAAAGCCATCAATGTTGCCACTTCGTCTACTAACTCTCTGAATTCTTTAGTTCCTGTTTGCTTCTCACGAATGTATGTAAGTTTATGTTGAATAAGTGGGTGATCAAATACGTATACTTTTGCCACATCTTTCACTCCGTTTCCTTCTTTATCGTAAACACACTTCTTGTAATTCTACAGAAAAAAGGCTTTCAAATCAACTGAAATTTTTTCTTTTACACACATTATTTTTACCCAAAAAAGTGCCAGCCTATGCTTATGATAGGCTGGCTTTGTGTTTCTTATAATTCTTTATACAATACAAATTTACTAGTTAATGCTTCAACTCTTTTAGCTGCTTCTGCTAACTTTTCTTGATCTTCATGATTTTTTAATGTGAAGCCAATGATAGAAGCGATTTCGTCCATATCTTCTAAACCGAATCCACGAGAAGTAACAGCTGCTGTACCAATACGAATTCCACTTGTTACGAATGGACTTGCTGGATCGAATGGAATAGTATTTTTGTTTACAGTAATTCCAACTTCATCTAGTACGTGTTCTGCAACTTTCCCTGTCAAACCAAGAGTTTGCAAATCTACTAGCAATAAGTGGTTATCCGTTCCGTTTGAAACAAGTCTTAATCCTTCTTTTTGCAGACCTTCAGCTAAGCGCTTTGCATTTGCGATGATATTTTCAGCATATACTTTAAAGTCATCTTGCAGTGTTTCTCCAAAAGCAACAGCTTTTGCAGAAATAACATGCATAAGCGGTCCGCCTTGAATCCCAGGGAAAATGGACTTATCAATTTTTTTGCCGAATTCCTCTTTACATAGAATCATTCCGCCGCGAGGACCTCTTAATGTTTTATGTGTTGTTGTTGTAACAAAATCTGCATAAGGAACTGGATTTTGATGTAACCCTGCAGCCACGAGACCGGCAATATGAGCCATATCAACCATTAAATATGCCCCAACTTCGTCAGCAATCTCACGGAATTTTTTGAAGTCAATCGCACGAGGATATGCACTCGCACCAGCTACAATCAATTTCGGCTTATTTGCGCGTGCTTTTGCCAGCACGTCCTCATAGTCGATTTGCTCTGTTTCTTTATCTACGCCATACTCTATAAAATTATATTGGACTCCGCTGAAGTTAACAGGACTTCCATGTGTTAAATGTCCACCATGGGAAAGATTCATCCCGAGCACAGTATCTCCTTGCTCAAGTATAGTGAAATATACAGCCATGTTTGCTTGTGCGCCAGAGTGTGGTTGAACATTGACATGCTCTGCTCCAAAAATCTCTTTCGCACGATCGCGAGCGATATCTTCAACAATATCAACGTATTCGCAGCCGCCATAATAGCGTTTTGCTGGATAGCCTTCTGCATATTTATTTGTCAGTACAGAACCCTGTGCCTCCATAACAGCTTCACTCACGAAATTCTCTGATGCGATTAACTCAATTTTTGCTCTTTGGCGGCCTAGTTCCTGCTGGATAGCTTGATATACTTGCTGGTCGTTTTGTGCTAAATGCTTCATTTGAATCCTCCCCATAACGGATAATATTAAAATCTTTTAATCTACGTAAAATCTTCTTATATTCTAACATGGAACAATTTCAAAAAGAAGCTAAAAAATACGAATTATTATTTTATATTTAAAATTAAATGTTCGTGTTTTAATGGGAAAATAGCATAAATTTGTGTTATTACTTTCTTAAAATAATAAAAAAGCCAATCTACCCCTAATTTCACTATTATTCCCGTACATACAAATCAGTTTTTTCTTCCATATATGTAAACAAAAAAGATATCCCGACTACTTTCGGGATATCTTTTTCTGTTAGCAGGATTCATTATCTTTCGTTTTTTCATAAACAGCCCTTTGGCCGCCAATCAATTTCGGTCTTGTTTTAGCAAGCGTGACATGAGCTTCGCCAAGCTGCTTGTGCGAAACCCTTATTGGCACGGCAACATGCTTAATATGCATGCCAATTAGAGTATCCCCGATATCTATGCCACCATCTGCTTTGATATGTTCAACAACTACTGGATCCTTCATATGCTGATAGGCATATGCTGCCATTGCACCTCCAGCTTGACGCACAGGAATAACAGATACCTCAGATAAATTCTTTTCCTCTTGCAGCTTTCTTTCAACAACTACAGCTCTGTTAAGATGTTCGCAGCACTGAAAAGCTAGTTCTACACCTGCTGTTTCCTTGTACTTTAAAAGCTGTTGGAAGATAATACCTGCAACGTCCACTGCACCTGCTGTACCAATTTTCTGGCCAATTACTTCACTTGTGCTACAGCCAATGACAAATAAATGGCGATCCGTCAATTTTGCCTGTTCTTGATATTCAGAAACAATGCTCTGAAGCTGATCTTCCAGAGCTGATATATTTATACTCATAAACAACACAGCCTTTCCAATTTAGCATATGCTTAGGAGGATGTTTCTAATTCGTATTGTGCTATTTTATCTAGTCTTGTTTGATGTCTGCTGCCACTAAATTCTGAAAGCAGCCAAACCTTCGTTATTTCCCGGGCAAGTCCTGGCCCGATAACTCTTTCACCCATCGCAATTACATTGCTGTCATTATGCTCTCTTGTCAATCTTGCACTATACACATCATGTACAAGAGCACATCTAACACCTTTAACTTTATTAGCAGCAATGCTCATACCGATGCCAGTGCCGCAAATAAGTATTCCGCGGTCAAATTCTCCACTAGCGACCTTTTCCGCAACTGGCAGTGCATAGTCCGGGTAATCGACTGAAGCATTACAGTCACAGCCAAAATCAACATATTCTATTTTTAATTCTTCCAGTAAATTTTTTAATTCTTCTCTAATGGTTAAACCACCATGATCTGAAGCAATGGCAACTTTCATCCTGTTAACCTCCTCATATTCCTCTATTATTTTCACATAAAAAGGAGCAAATAGAAAGGCTGTTTACATTCTTTTTAGAAATGCCAGCCTCTCCTTAAAGATTAACTAAAATGAATAATAACCTAAGCAAAACTCGTAAAGAAAAGACTAAACCTTAAATCTAGTAATGGTTTCTTTCAGCTGTTCAGCCTGCTCTTGCAGCTCGAGTGTCAGCATATCAACCTCATTAATAATCTTCGCTTGATTTTCTGCAATAATCATAACCTGTTGCGTTCCCGCAGATGTCTCCTCCGCTATTGCCGCCACTTCCTGCGACTGGCGGGAGGTATGTTCAATTTGCTCCATCTGCTGATGAACCTGCTGTGTTATATGTTTTGTGGAATCTGCCATTTGTTTCACTATGGCTGTCATTTCCTGAAGTGTAGCATTTGTTCTTACCCCTTGCTCTGCCTCTGCATTAGCGCTTTGCACCTGCTTCTTAATTTGCACGGCAACATTTCTTACCTCTGATTGCATGCTGTCGATAAGCTCTGCTACTCCATCAACTGCTTTCGCACTTTCATCCGCAAGAACTCGGACCTCTTCTGCAACAACTGCAAAGCCTTTACCATGCTCCCCTGCTCTTGCAGCTTCTATAGATGCATTTAAAGCAAGAAGATTCGTTTGCGTTGCAATTGTTCCAACAAGCTTAAGAATATCACCGATTTTCGCTGCATTTTCCTCCAAGCTTTTCACGGAAGATAAGGAGCGGCTATTCTCCTCTGCCAATTGCTTAAGGCCTGCCACAAGTGAATGAACTACTTTATTTGTCTCATCAAGGTTTGAAAGCATTTCATTAGAGATCGCTTGAGTATGATCTGCCGTTTCTTGAACTGTTTGGGCGATATTCATTGATTGCTCCACCGCTTCAGCTGTCGCTTGCACAGAATTAGCTGCTACCTCTGATCCGCCTGCAATTTCTTCTACTGCCCTTGTAATAGAATCAGTCTGTTCTTGAGCTTCCTGCGATTTTCCTGTAATTGTCTTAACCGTTGCATTCGTACTATTGAAGTTTTTCTCAATACTTTTGACCATTTCTCTTAAATTAGAGAGCATATCGTTATAAGCCGTTCCAAGTGATCGAATCTCATCATCTGAGCTTGACAATTTCACATCCTCACTAAGATTGCCATGTGCTGCTTTAATGGCACTTTTCTCTAATCTTTGCAGTGGTTTAATAATAAAGCCGGCTGCTAAAAACGCCAAAAATCCAGACCACAGCACACCCAATGTCAATGTAATAAGATTGAATACAAATGCGCTGATTCCGATTCCTGGAAGCAAAGGATATAGGACGTAGATGAAAAATGCACTTGTTGAATATGTAATAAGCGCTAGAATGGTAATAAATAATGCAAGTTTTTTTCTCAAGCTGAACTTATATGAAGCAGTCTTTTCCATGTTTTTCTCCCCTAGTATTCCTCTTGTAATTTTTTGATAAGTGACTGGATCAAGCCATCCAATTCCTGATATGTTTTTCTGTAAAGCTCGACCGAACCTCCAAATGGATCAACAATATCACCATACTTATCATCATTTACAAATTCCTTTAATGTAAATGTTTTTTCGATTGCATGGGGAAATTGGCTGACAATGGCATTCTTATGCCCAACTGTCATTGTAAACACATGTGTTGCCCAATCAATTAAGTCAGCATTCAGCATGGTTGAAAGATGATTATGCTTTATTCCCTTTTCTGTCAACACTTCTTTCACTTGATAGGAAGCTTCTGAACCATCTATTGCATATACTCCAGCAGACTTCACTTGCATATTCCCTCTGTTTATAAGAATGGCTTCTGCCATTGGACTTCGACAAGTGTTTCCCGTACAAACAAACAATACTCGCACCATTTTTCCCACCTCCCTTTTAACGTTATTATAGATTTATTGCCGTTCTATTTCACCATTTGGATTCACTACTATATCTATCGACATGATTTTTAGATTTTACACTTTCCATATAGAGTTTTAGCTGTTTTTTCCAAATAAAAAAGCAGCTTACTTTTAAGCTGCCAATGATTACTCAATGTTGAATTTTAAGATTTTATAGGTGTAAAAGCAGCTTAATGCCAAAGGCAAGCAATATTCCTCCACCCAAAACCTCCCCATAATTCCCTAGAAGACCCTGAGCTTTTCTGCCAATAATTAAACCAAGCCATGTTAACAATGTTGCGCTTAACCCAAAGGCAAGCAGAACAAGCCATGTTTTAGCCTTATAAATACCTAAGCTTAGCCCTACGGAAAAGCTATCCAAACTCACACTGACCGCAAACACAATAAGCCCGAAGCCAACTGGTGTAATTTTGTAGGCGTCCTCTTCCTTAAAGCCTGCCCATATCATTTGCACACCTAAAATAAGCAGAAGCACTCCACCAATAATTCCAGCAATCTCCCCAAAATTATCAGACAGAAATCTCCCTGCAAGAATTCCCAACAGTGGCATGATGACATGAAATATTCCAATAATGATTCCAATTTTCATAATTTGCCTTAGCCGGAGCCTGTACATTCCCATGCCTAGCCCTACAGAAAATGCGTCCATCCCTAAAGCAAATGCCATTAGAACAAGTGTAAATATTTCTCCGATTAGTGTAGACATTACCTTCCTCCTTGGACTTGCTAATTAGAGAATATGCACGTCCAAGTTCTTTTAGAAGCATTAGAAATGAAGGTTAAAATAATAATTTACATAATCAGTATGTCAATCAATAACTTGGTGAGAGGCTGCTTTCATTAAACGGTTCATGATGGCATGTCCTACCCCTTCATATGGAAATACCTCTGCGAAAATAATATCAACATCACTATGATTAAAACTTCTTAAGCCATCATATAGATTTGCAGCAACAGTGGATAAGTCCGCTCTTTTTCCGCACACAAAAATATAATCTGCTTGATAATACTCTTTGTTTTCTTCTGTTGTAAGCACTCCTGCCTTTTTGCCATTGCGGCGCTCTTCTGCAACCAATTCTTGAATTCTTTCCTTCGGTGCTTGCACTAAATACAACGGAGCATTCGGTGCATAATGTGTATACTTCATGCCAGGTGATTTTGGTGCGGAATCTTTATTAACAAGGGCTTTATCTAGCATCACTTCCCCGATTACTTTTTCGATGTCCTCATGGGACACACCACCTGGCCGAAGTATCACAGGAACAGAATCAGTACAATCAATAACCGTTGATTCAACACCAACACCTGTCGGACCGCCATCCACAATCCCGGCAATAACTGAATCTAAATCTTCCTTTACATGAAGCGCAGTAGTAGGGCTCGGCTTTCCAGATGTATTAGCACTTGGGGCAGCAATCGGTAAATTGGCCAATTCTAATAATTTTAATGCAACCGGATGGTCAGGCATTCTTATGCCGACAGTATTAAGCCCGGCAGTTGCCAGCTTCGATAATGCACCTTCTTTAAGCTGAAATATAATCGTAAGTGCTCCTGGCCAAAAGGCTTCCATTAATTGCTCTGCCTTCTCCGGCACTTCCTTCACGAGCTCTGCCAATTGCTCTTTTTTTGCTATATGAATGATGAGCGGGTTATCAGATGGTCTTCCTTTCGCAGCAAAGATCTTAGCAATGGCTTCATCATTTTTCGCATTCCCTCCAAGTCCATAAACTGTTTCTGTTGGAAAGGCAATTACTTCATTTTTGTTTAAAAGGTCTGCAGCCTGTTTAATTTGTGGATAACTACTATCTATATCCACATACTTATCCACTGACCATAAATTTGTCTTCATACTTATCCACCTTTATTTAAAACTTATGTAAATACATTGAAATCGCCTGTGTTTCTTCAATTTTCGACAATTCTCATTTGACCAAATCCAGGCGATTTTTTCGTCTTTTATCTGACTTGTCCACAAATTGTGAATAAAAAGACGAAAACAGTGGATAACTCTTCCTAATTATCCACATTGTTTATCGAATAATACATAATTTTCGAGTTATTAACAGCTTCTGCTGTCTTTACTGTTGATGATTGTCTGACATCCACAGGCAAATCTTCGACATTTATCTCCTTAAATCCAAGTAAATAGAAGAGATTCCTCGCATTCTTATTATTCACTACGCAATATAGCATACCTAATTTTTGTTCTTTAGCCAACCTTATGGCCTGTTGAAGCAAAAACAAAATGTCTTCAGCAGATCCATTTTTAAGCACTAGCGCCCTTAGCAGCCCAGCGTCAGCAAAAGGCTGAATGCCGATTGTCCCCATTAATTCTCCTGAATGTGTATCCTCCGCAACAAGGCAGAAGTCCATCCAATTCTCCAAATCCTGCAATTCGACTTCCGTTCTCCCTAAAAAGCTTTTAAGGCCCTCTATATCTCCATTAGTTGCTGTTCTAATAATATGCTCCATATTTTAAGTCCCCTTTATCATAAATTGAATTAGCTGTTAATTCTATTACTATGAAAAGGAGTTGAAAAAAATGATAGAATTTTTATTAATCTTCTCTACCAATAAGATTAATCCAAGCATAACTTTACAGTATATGCCCTGTATCCTTATTTTTAAAAATAAAGCCATCTGTCACAAGCAGTGTTTACTTGCGCAGATGACTTATTATCTCATCCAAAGATTTTATCCCATAGCTCTACAAGGAAGAACTTTACTTCTACGTCACTCTCTTTTTCTTCATCCACATAAACAGGATCCTCTTTACTGTCTTTTACTACTTCTTTCACTTCTGCTTTTTTGTCTTCCTTAGCTTTCTTTGATTCTTCATCTGCTTTGTCTTTCTTTTCTGCTACTACTTCTTCCTTCTTTTTGCTATCTTCTTCCTTCTTATCCTCTTCAAAGCCATCACTTACAGCGACACTGTTAGAAAAATCAAGGAAACATAATGGTGGAAACAGCACACACCACCAATTTGCTCCTTCTCCAGCTCCTAATGTAATTAAAATTGCTTCATATTCACCAGCAGGATATAAAAACTCTCCGTATAGCTTTGTAGGAAAATCTACTTTACCGAATTTCACTTTTACTGTCTGATCTGAGCTTTCTTCCATAACTACCTTTTCTGCTATCTTTTGAATTTCCGGCTGTTTATCCTTTAAAAGCTGTTTTGCTGCTTCTTTAGAAGTTAAATCTGCTACCCAATTTGTTATTTCTGCATTGACTGCGTCCCTTACTTTTCTCTTTAAAGCTTGGTCCTCTTCGCTATCGCTATTTGCCAATATTCTTAGTCTGATAGCATCATTTGGAATTACCACTTCGTCATTTGCTGTCACTTCATTTTTTGGTATATATAAACTCATAATAGTTGATAGGATAAGTACAAATATATATATTGTTGCCATTGATTTTCTTTTCATATTAATTCGCCCCCTCATAAAAACAGTGTGGACAGATTAATAGATTCTTAAACTAGCAAGTTTGATTTTTTTCAAAAGAAAAAACCGCGGATTATCCGCGGTTAAAACTAATATAAAAATGTCACTCAAACCCTATTTCAGCAAATACCATTCGATCCTTCTTGTTGATGTCATACACAACATTTACCTTTGCTGACGGAAAAGCATTCACAATCAATTTTGAAACTGCTTCACTTTGACCCATGCCTACTTCAAAGCCGACAATGCCTTTAGTCTTTAACACAAAAGGAAGCTGCTCGCATATTCTTCTGTAAATATCCAAGCCTTCTGCTCCTGCAAATAATGCTCGATGAGGCTCATGCTCTGTAACGACAACAGACATTTCAACAGCATCTTGATCTGGTATGTAAGGAGGATTTGATAATATTACATCAAATTTTCTTTTAGCTTTTAAAAATGGCTCAAACAAATCTCCTTGGACAAATTCCAGTTCTGCTTCAAGCGCCATTGCATTTTGCCTTGCAACCTTCAAGGATTCTTCGAATAGGTCTGTTGCAGTCACGTGAAGCTGTGGGTATTCCAGTTTCATCGTAATCGCGATAGCCCCGCTCCCTGTTCCGATATCAACCAAATCAACAGTGTCACTTCCATATAACACCTTAATTCGCTCTAACATATTATAAACAAGCTCTTCTGTTTCCGGTCTGGGGATAAGAACCTCCTCATTGACTGTAAATGTCCGTCCGTAAAAGTCCTCATAACCTATTAAATATTGAATCGGTTTTCCTTCACCATGAAGATGGACATACTTTTGGAACTGGCAAAAGGCATCTTCACTCATCTCTTCTCTAAATTTCATCAGCATCTCAGAACGAGTCGCTCCTAATACATGACGCATTAGCAGTTCTCCAGCGTATTCCTCACGACCATGCACAGTCAAATAAGAAGAAGCCCATTTAAGGGCATCGAACACTTTCATTTGTCCTGAATCAGACATCAGAAGCACTTTCCAAACGGCTTGATTGCTCTTCCATAATCAAAGCATCAATAATGTCTTCCATTTTTCCTTGCAGGATTTGATCAAGCTTCTGAATAGTAAGTCCAATTCGGTGATCTGTTACACGGTTTTGCGGGAAGTTATATGTTCTGATACGTTCTGAACGATCTCCTGTACCGACTGCAGACTTACGCTGCTGGTCATACTCCGCTTGTGCTTCTTGTTGGAACTTGTCATACACACGAGCACGTAATACTTTCATTGCTTTTTCTTTGTTTTTGATTTGCGATTTTTCGTCCTGACAAGATACAACTGTTCCTGTCGGTAAATGAGTCAATCTTACCGCAGACATTGTAGTGTTAACACTTTGTCCACCAGGTCCGCTTGAAGTAAATGTATCAACACGGATATCCTTATCGTGGATTTCAATTTCAACCTCTTCAGCCTCAGGAAGACACGCAACTGTTGCTGTTGAAGTATGAATTCTTCCGCCAGATTCTGTTTCAGGCACACGTTGGACCCTGTGTGCTCCATTTTCAAACTTAAGCTTTGAGTAGGCACCTTTTCCGTTTATCATGAAAATGATTTCCTTATATCCACCTACACCTGTTGAACTTGCATCAATTACTTCCATTTTCCAGCCTTGAGATTCTGCATAGCGGCTGTACATGCGGAACAAGTCTCCAGCAAATAATGCTGCTTCGTCTCCACCTGCTGCTCCCCGAACTTCCATGATAACGTTCTTATCGTCATTAGGATCTTTTGGTATCAGCAATATTCTTAGACGTCCTTCTAATTCCTCAATTTTCGCTGCTGTTTCATCCAGCTCTTCTTTAACCATTGCACGCATTTCTGAATCAAGCTTTTCCTCTAGCATTGATCTCGCGTCTTGGTTTTGTGCTTTTACTTCTTTATATTCCCGGTAAACTTCAACCGTTTCTTGTATATCTGATTGCTCTTTAGAATAATCACGCAATTTTTTTGTATCATTGACAATTTCAGGATCGCTCAATAGCTCATTAAGCCTGTCATAACGATCCTCTACAGCTTGCAGACGATCAAACACGAATATTCACCTCAATTTTTTTCCATAACATTTTAATTATATTATAGGCTATTATCCCCGTCAAAACCAAATTAACATGTAAAAACAGCATTTACGAGGATATAATGCTTATCTTGTAACGTTTTGCTTTATAATAAAGATATTCATAGAAAGAGAGGACAAATAATGTCTCTATCCAACGACTCTGTCTATCACTATATAATGGAAAAGGCTCCAGTAATTACAGAAAAATGGTTCGTCTTAAAAGACGGCGAAGAGGGATCCATTTATAGTAAAGATTCTACTGATGCTGTTAATAATCTACTCAGGTCCCAACATGCTTTTACAATTGAAACTGTCATCAGTTCTTTTCTAGATGATGAGACTATCTTCTCCGCAAATTTATCAAAATGGGCAAACGAAATTGCCAAAAGCAGAGTAAGGCTCGGCGTGCCTGTTCATCAAGTACTGCATGCTTTAAGTCTGACTAGACAAACCATCTGGGAAATGATTACTATATTCATTGAAGAAATAGGAGATATTCCACAGGCAACCATATTGCATTGGAGTTCGGTCTTCCATCTTACTTTTGACAAATTGAACAATGAATTCACTGAAATGTACCACGAATACAATCTTAAAAAAATTCAAGCGCAGCAAGACACAATCAATGAATTAAGCAACCCGATTATCCCCATTATTAATCATATTGGGGTTCTGCCGATTATTGGAGCCATTGACACAACAAGAGGGAATCTAATCTTAGAAAATGTCCCTGCTAGCTGCAAGGATAAGGAAATTAGACATCTGCTTATTGATCTTTCTGGCGTATCTTCCATTGATACGATGGTGCTGCAAAAGCTTCTAAGCTTAGTAAAGATTTTGAAGTACACAGGCATGGAATCGAGTATATCAGGGCTAAGACCCGATATAGCACAAGTCATCAATAATTTAGGGATTAGCCTTGAGAATGTCCCTACATACAGCACACTCAAGCAGGCACTTTCAAAGCTTGGCTTATCTGTATCTTCCTAATAAAGTCCCCATTAGAGCTCTAATGGGGACTTTTTTTGCATACAGTCACTTTATTGAAGTACTGTTGATTTCTTTCAGTGAAGGTGATTTAGGTACTTCATGATGATGACGGCATCTAGGCTCATACGATTCAGAAGCACCGACAAGTATGATTGGGTCATCATACGATGCTGGCAATCCGTCAATTAGTCGCTGCGTACGGCTTGCCGGTGAACCACATACAGCACAAACTGCCTGCAGCTTTGTCACCAACTCAGCAATTGCCATAAGTTCAGGCATTCTTCCAAATGGCTCACCACGGAAGTCCTGATCCAATCCTGCACAGATAACTCTATAGCCGCTATTGGCTAAATGCTGGACAACTGCCACAATCTCCGGATCAAAAAACTGGACTTCGTCAATGGCAACCACTTCAACATCTGGTTTCACATATTCAAAGATTTCTGAGGAGTTGCTAATTGGGACAGCAACTGTTGTAGAACCATTATGTGAGACTACAGCTTCCTCACTGTAACGATTATCTATTTTAGGCTTAAACACAACAATGTTCTGTTTAGCAAATTGGGCTCTTCTAACTCGTCGGATAAGCTCTTCTGATTTACCGGAAAACATACTTCCGCAAATAACCTCTACCCATCCATGATGTTTCATCACATACATGAAACCTCTCCTTCCTTCCTCCAAAAACATGTCCTTTACTAAATTAGCAAAGCGACTGTAGCGTTCATGTACTCATAGAAGACGCTTAAGAATACAAAAAATCCGTATTTCATTTTCTTGTATTCTTAAAAACCCTCTTAGTCCGTAGGATTATCATAAAGAAAGAACAGGCAAGGTATGAAACATTCTTGCCTGTTCTTTGGATTGATTATTGTTGTTGCGTTTTGATGCCGTATTTTTTGTTGAAACGGTCAACACGTCCGCCAGCTTCAGCGAATTTTTGACGTCCAGTATAGAACGGATGGCACTCAGAGCAAGTTTCAACTTTCATCTCTTTTGCAACAGAACCAGTTGTGAACTCGTTGCCACATGCGCATTTTACCGTAATTTCATTATAAGTTGGATGAATTCCTGCTTTCATTCCTTTTCATCTCCTTCCGCCCTGCAACTTTCGAAACAGAGTTATAGAATAATGCTTGGACAATGCTTTTTCCCATGCATTATTATTTCAAAAACACACTGTCATCATTATAACAAGTACATGGGCTTTTTGCAACTTCATTTCCTCATCTTGAATCATGAAATTTTTCCCAAGTTTTGAATTCACTTAACAGCAATTAAGAACGCTTCGCAGCAGTTCCTGCCTTCATTTGATCAGACAATACAGCGAAAAATTCTTCGTTAGACTTTGTTTGTCTTAGCTTACGTAAGAAACGTTCTGCAAAGTCAGGAGCATCAGACATGGACTTGCGAATGGCCCATAGCTTATCCAAGTGTTCCTTCGGTATAAGAAGTTCCTCTTTACGCGTACCAGAACGGCGAATATCAATCGCAGGGAAAATTCTTCTTTCTGCAAGAGAGCGGTCTAAATGAAGCTCCATATTACCTGTACCCTTAAATTCCTCATAAATAACATCATCCATACGAGAACCTGTATCCACCAATGCAGTTGCAAGGATTGTTAAAGAACCGCCTTCTTCAATATTACGCGCTGCACCGAAGAAGCGTTTTGGACGATGGAAAGCAGCAGGGTCTATCCCTCCTGATAATGTTCTTCCACTTGGAGGAATGACAAGATTGTATGCCCTCGCAAGTCTTGTTATACTGTCCATCAGGATAACAACATCACGCTTATGCTCCACAAGACGCATTGCTCTTTCCAAAACAAGCTCAGCAACTTTAATATGGTTTTCTGGAACCTCATCAAAAGTGGAGCTTACAACATCTCCGCTTACAGATCTTTCGATATCAGTTACTTCCTCTGGTCGCTCATCAATTAAAAGGACAATAAGCTCCGCATCTGGATGATTCGTCGTTATGCTGTTGGCAATCTCCTTGATAAGCATTGTTTTACCAGCCTTTGGAGGCGCAACAATTAATCCACGCTGCCCAAAGCCGACAGGTGCAAGTACATCCATAATACGTGTAGAAGCATACTTTTGTGTTGTCTCCAGCTTCATCTGTCTGTCTGGATATAATGGAGTTAGCGCTGGAAAATGAACCCTTTCCTTTGCTGTTGCCGGATCATCGCCATTTACTGCTTCCACTTGCAGCAAGCCGAAGTATCGCTCATTCTCTTTAGGCGGACGCACCTTACCTGAAACCTTATCCCCATTTCTCAAATCAAACTTTCTGATTTGGGAAGCTGATATGTAGATATCCTGTGAACTAGGCGAATAGTTAATCGGTCTTAAGAAGCCAAAGCCTTCTGATTGGATAATCTCTAGAACACCTTCCATGAAGAAATACCCTTCCTGTTCGGCTCTCGCTTTTAAGATAGAGAATATAAGCTCTTTTTTCGTCAGCTTGCTGTAGTAAGCTACTTTATATTCACGAGCCAATTCGTATAGCTCTTTTAATTTCATATTTTCCAAACTAGATATGTTCAATCCCATTTTGCCACCACTCTTTTTTCATTTTCAGTTATTCCTACCATTTAGCGAAATTTGTATTTGGAAAGGAATGTATTCATTTTTTTTGAGGCGTTACGTGTTTGAAGAAGAAAAAAACTATAAAATGTATATAGTTAATGAAGTATAGTATTAATTCCCGCACTCCCGCAAGTTAAGAAGTTTTTTGCATAAAAGCAACCTCTATTTTACCTAATCTAGTCGTTGATATGCAACTACAATTTAATAGGAAAAGAATCCGTTTTCTTGGAACATCAACATAAGATAAAACGGGCAGAATGAGGCTGACCTCGCTTTATAGCTCCTCCACTTACAGAAGGGGTCCATTAAGATTAGCAGCACCCATTATTCCACCCTGTTATCACTATCAACCATTTTTTATTTGTTCATACTCTTCCTGGGTCATACCTTCACGCCAGATAGACGCTCCTAAGCCCTTCAGCTTCTCTACAAGCTGTCCATATCCTCTGTCAATATGCTCAATACCAGTAACTTCAGTGATGCCATCTGCCATCAATCCTGCAATTACCAATGCTGCTCCAGCTCTTAAATCACTTGCCTTAACACGTGCTCCTTGCAGATGAACAGGTCCATTGATAATTGCCGATCTTCCTTCCACTTTAATCGTGGCATTCATCCTTCTCAGTTCATCAATATGCTTGAAGCGGGCACTGTATATTGTATCCGTTACCATGCTTGTACCGTTTGTTTTTGTCAAAAGCGATGTGAACGGCTGCTGTAAATCTGTCGGGAATCCTGGGTAAACAAGGGTTTTAATATCCACAGGCTTCAAATCAGGGTTGGAGCTTACAAATACTTGATCACCACTTGATTCAATATGCACACCCATTTCCCTTAATTTTGCGATAAGAGATTCTAAATGCTGTGGTATTACATTATCAATCAGTATTCCATCACCAACTGCTGCACCAATAATTATATAAGTTCCGGCCTCAATTCGGTCAGGAATAATTGTATGACGGCAGCCGTCTAACCGATCGACACCATCTATTCGAATGACATCCGTTCCTGCCCCTTTAATCTTAGCGCCCATATTAGTCAGCAATGTAGCAACGTCAATGATTTCTGGTTCTTTAGCGGCATTCTCAATAATCGTCCTGCCTTTTGCTCTTACAGCCGCAAGCATGATATTAATAGTTGCCCCTACACTCACCACATCGAGATAGATTCTGGCTCCCCTCAGCTCATCAGCTCTTAGGTAAATGGCTCCCTGTTCATTTGTCACTTGAGCTCCTAATGCTTCAAATCCTTTTATATGCTGATCAATCGGCCTTGGACCTAAATGGCAGCCCCCAGGCAATCCAATTACAGCTTTTTTAAATCTGCCTAGCATTGCTCCCATTAAGTAATAGGAAGCACGCAGCTTTTTGACCTTACCATTTGGCATAGGCATGGAAATCATAGAAGTCGGGTCAATCGTCATATCAGAATCAGAGAATGAAACACTTCCTCCTAATTCCTCCATAATCCCTTTCAATATGTGTACATCAGAAATGTCAGGCAATCCCTCAATGGTCACTGGAGATTCTGCTAAAATAGTGGCTGGTATCAGTGCAACTGCACTGTTTTTTGCTCCGCTAATGCGAACCGTACCTTTTAATGGTGATCCACCTGCAATCATAAGTTTTTCCATTTCTAACTCCCTTCTAAGCCAAGCAATGCGTGTACTTAATTATGTAATTTTCGTATTATCCGAAATTACTTAGCCGTTTTGCGGCCCCTTTTCATTTGGGCAAGTACTGCTTTGCTAACTTCCCTGTTTACAGGAATATAAAAATTGAATTAAGTCTTGAATGTAATATCAATTATGAGTTCCTACTAATTCAATTATTATACCAAAATTTAAGGAAGATAGGAAAAGTGCTAGCACATGCACAATGTTTAGAAGGGCAAAAGCATGTCCAGGTAACATTTAAGGACAGTTGGGTATTCCCAATTTGGCTAATAAATCTCAAGTAGTATCAAAATTAATATCGCCAAGTCAAATTTACGAACGGTGAAATTAATAATTAATAAAAATCTGGGTGTTTTTTCAATAGAAGCTTGATAACTAGAATACTGGATGTGTTGAACATAAAGGTGCTTTTAGTCTAGTCCAGATGGGGACTGCTTGTCTTGTTCCTTTAAGCAGCTTCAGCCAGTCTTCAAATGGGGAATTATCATTCTTTATACATCATAACCGACAATATGTCTGTTTATTCGACTGACTTTCTAAAATACAGTAAATGAACGGAAACCGCCCATTAAGGACGGTTTCGATCATTTATGTTATATTACGCTTTGTTTGAAGAACCGAATTCTTTGATTTTGCCAATAACAGTTGCTTTAATAGCATCACGAGCTGGTCCTAAGTATTTACGTGGATCGTACTCTTCTGGTTTAGCAGCCAATGTTTCGCGAACTGCTTTAGCAGATGCGATTTGGTTTTCAGTGTTAACATTGATTTTAGCTGTACCAAGAGAAACAGATTTTTGGATATCTTTTGTTGGGATTCCAGTTCCTCCGTGCAATACTAGTGGAAGACCAGTAAGGTTACCGATTTCTTCCATTTCTTTGAAACCAAGGTTTGGTTCACCTTTGTATGGTCCGTGTACAGAACCAAGTGCTGGAGCTAGAGTATCGATGCCAGTGCGTTTAACAAGCTCAACACACTCTTGTGCATTAGCGTAGATTACGCCTTCAGCTACAACATCATCTTCTTGTCCGCCAACAGTTCCAAGCTCAGCTTCAACTGAAACACCTTTTGAATGAGCGTAGTCAACAACTTTTTTAGTTGTTTCAACGTTCTCTTCAAATGGGTGGTGAGAAGCATCGATCATAACAGAAGTGAATCCAGCGTCGATAGCTTCTTTACATTTTTCGAAGCTTGAACCGTGATCCAAGTGAATAGCAACAGGAACAGTGATTTTATAGTCTACAAGTAAACCTTCTACCATTTTAACTACAGTTGTGAAACCACCCATGTAACGAGCAGCACCTTCAGATACCCCAAGGATAACTGGAGATTTTTCTTCTTCTGCAGCTTGAAGAATTGCTTGAGTGAACTCAAGGTTATTTAAGTTAAATTGACCAACAGCATAGCCTTCTGCTTTTGCTTTGTTTAACATGTCTTTCATTGAAACTAAAGGCATATTTCTTCCTCCTTATTATGATCGTCGTTTTTACAAGGTAACCTTTATTAAATTCTCCAAAGAGAATTGTGAATATGTATACATTACCCCTAGTAAAATAAAACGAATCAATTAGCTTTTAAATTCCATAGGTAATCATACCAAAATAAGTAGAGAAATGCTATCTATCCAACCATTTTTTATAAAATGTCATAAAAAAATTAGTTTTATTCAAAAAAATGATAGAGCAATTAATTTGCTCTATCATTTTTTTGTTATTATGTATTCGTAAAATTACTAGGTATAAGTGCCCCAAAAGGCTCCGTTTAGTTCAATACTTTAGCTGACTATATATTCCTTTACTGCAGCACGCAAATCATCGATGTCGAAAGGCTTTGCAAAATGTGTCAATGCACCAAGATCCTTTGCTTCCTGAATCATATCAAGCTCACCATATGCCGTCATGATAATTACACGAATATCCTTGTAGAGCTTTTTCATACGTTTTAATATTTCAATGCCATCCATTCCAGGGATTTTCATATCAAGAAGTACCAAATCAGGAACCTCTTGCGTCACTATTTCTAGCGCCTGCACTCCATTTGCAGCTTGAAATGTTTTGTAGCCTTCTTTCTGAAACACTTCATTTAATAAAATTCTGATACCGAACTGGTCATCCACGATTAATATTTTCCCTTTCATTTTAGACCCTCCCCTTCCTAATTTTCCTCTATTTGTTGCAAATGAAAAAGATGTTCCCCTATATCTGATAACCGGCTGCTGATATTCGACACAGCAAAAAAGACTATTTTAGACAATAGACCCAATTACATCCATTATATAACAAAGTTTTTCTCTATAAATAACTTTCTACTTTTTATTGATATTTTCCTGCTGACAGGCATAAATTTTGCCTTTTCTTGCCGTTTCCTTATAATACAATTGAATCACTCAAACTTTCCCTATCAATGGATAAGATTGTAAAAATAAATATGGGGGTGCCTCACATTGCTTAAAATGTTCTCCACTCAATTAAGTGGTTTATTTAAAAGACTTCACGAAAAGGAAGAAGAATCAATGGAGGATAGTGCCAGAATACTTGCCCAAGCACTTGGCGGAGATGGCAAAATCTTCATTTATGCCACCAATGAAATGAAGGCAGTTGTTTCTGAAAGCTTGTACAGTGCTGAACCGCTGCAAGGGGCAGAAGAATGGACAGAGGAGCATTCTATTGATAATGTTAGCCCAAATGACCGCTTCTTATTGTTCTCACGGGCGTCAGATGATTCGGAGGTTCTTTCTTTAGCCAAGAAGCTTGCAGAAGAATTTATTCCTTTTGTGTCTGTAAGTACCATTATGTCTGCTGATTCAGAAGGATTACAAGACATTGCAGATGTACATATTGACCTTAAATTGACGAAAGGTCTGCTGCCTGATGAAGAAGGCAAACGCTTCGGATATCCTGCTTCTATCGCTGCTTTATTTGTCTATTATGGCATCAAGTTTACGTTGGATGAATTTATTAAGGAATATGAATTGTAAGCAAAAAAGCTAACCTTAAAAGGTTAGCTTTTTTATTGCTTATTTCTCAGAAAAACGCAAGGAAGATCCTACGAACTCACGGAATAGTGGTTGTGGTCTTGTTGGTCTTGAGATAAATTCTGGATGGAATTGTGATGCTACAAACCAAGGGTGATCCTTAAGCTCAACAATTTCAACTAGACGGCCATCAGGACTTGTTCCTGAGAAGACGAAACCAGCGTCTTCCATCTCTTGGCGATATTGGTTATTGAACTCATAACGATGACGATGTCTTTCATAGATAACCTCATCTTGGTATGCTTCATATGCTTTTGTGTTTTCTTTTAATTTACATGGATATAGACCTAAACGAAGAGTTCCTCCAAGATCCTCAATATCCTTTTGCTCTGGCAGCAAGTCAATAACAGGGTATGAAGTTTTTTCATCCAACTCAGAAGAATTTGCTCCATTCCAGCCTAATACATTGCGAGCAAACTCAATTGAAGCTACTTGCATTCCAAGACAAATTCCGAAGAATGGAACTTTGTTTTCACGAGCATATTGTGTTGTAATGATTTTTCCTTCAACACCACGGTCGCCAAATCCTCCTGGAACAAGGATTCCATCTGCATGCTGCAACAGCTCTTTTACATTTTCAGAAGTTACGTGCTCTGCATTAATCCAATCAATTTCGATATCTGCATCGAAAGCGTAGCCTGCGTGTTTTAATGCTTCAACTACAGAAATATAAGCATCCTGCAGCTCAACATATTTACCAACAAGCGCAATCTTAACTGTTTTAGACAGATTACGGACGACATCAACAAGCTCAATCCATTCTGTCATATCTGCTTCTTCACACTTAAGATGAAGATGGTCGCAAACAATTTGATCCAAGTGTTGTTCTTGAAGTGCTAGTGGAATTGTATACAATGTATCTGCATCTTGACATTCAATAACAGAATTTGTATCAATGTCACAGAATAGAGCAATTTTATCCTTCATATCTTGTGAAATTGGCTTTTCCGTTCTCACTACGATTACATTTGGCTGAATACCTAAGCTGCGAAGCTCTTTAACACTGTGCTGTGTTGGCTTTGTTTTCATTTCGCCAGCTGCCTTGATATAAGGCACTAATGTACAGTGAATATACATTACATTTTCTCTGCCGATATCATTTTTAATTTGGCGGATTGCCTCTAAGAATGGCAATGACTCGATATCACCGACAGTTCCCCCGATTTCCGTTATAACAACATCAGCGTTTGTTTCACGGCCTGCTCGGAATACTCTTTCTTTAATCTCGTTCGTAATATGAGGGATAACTTGAACAGTTCCTCCCAAATAGTCTCCTCTGCGCTCTTTTCGTAGCACAGTTGAGTAGATTTTTCCTGTTGTGACATTATTGTATTTCGTTAGGTTAATGTCAATAAAACGCTCATAATGTCCTAAGTCAAGATCTGTTTCCGCGCCATCATCTGTAACAAAAACCTCACCATGCTGATATGGACTCATTGTTCCTGGGTCCACGTTAATATATGGATCGAATTTTTGAATGGTTACGCTCACTCCACGGTTTTTTAGCAGTCTTCCTAATGAAGCTGCAGTAATTCCTTTTCCAAGTGATGAAACAACTCCACCTGTAACAAAAATATATTTTGTCATTTTTATAATCCCCCTTAGTTAAAGTTTGTGCATATTTGTCTTTATTTAAAGAAAAATATTCGAATATTTTTTTTTCGAGGGGAGTGAATCAATTGCTGTAAAGCCACTTTTATAAAAAAGCCTTTCAGCGCCCTGTCCTAATCTTTTAAAACAGGTTCTGCGGCCTGAAAATCATTTTATAAAAACAAAAAAGCTCCACTTACTTTTTCAAGTAAGGGGAGCGCTATTTAAGCAAATATCAGTTCGTTCCTTTTTTAAGGAGCCCAAAAATGATTTTACAAGCAAGGCATCTAAAAGTCAAGGGTCTTATTTATCTTCTTCATCCTCGTCTTCAAACTCATCCTCGTCTTCTTCTTCATCATCTTCTTCGTCTAAATCCTCATCCAGCTCATCTTCGTCGATTTCGAAAGCATCTTCTGCATCTTCGTCAAAGCTGTCTTCTTCTTCTTCTTCTTCTTCGTCGTCTTCAGTAAGGTCGTCATCTAGCAAATCGTCCTCATCTTCAACATCATCGTCAAGATCATCATCATCAAACTCTTCATAATCTTCTTCAACGCTGTCATCATAATCGTCGAAATCATCTTCAGCAGCTTTTTTCGCTTTTTTCTTCTTCGGCTTCGTTACTGTAACGACATCTTCCTCTGACTTATCAACAGGATACCATGTACGTAATCCCCAACGATTATCTCCTAATGACAAAAAACGTCCATCGATATTAATATCTGTATAGAATTGTGCAAGTCTATCATTGATTTGATCTTCAGACAAATCCACTAGCCTGCTTACTTCCTTCACGATTTCATTGAAAGAATATGGTGTTTTTGCACCATTTAATAGTTCATATGCAATTTCAATTAATGACATTTCATTTAATTCTTCTTTTGTAAACTTATCAACACTCATTTTGGCACTTCCCTTCGCTATCTGCTCTTTATCCGAATTGGATTGTATGTAGTTATACCACATTTATTAAAGGCATTATCTTAATCTGCATGCAAGCGGAAATCTTTCTGCCTTAACATTTATTTCCTCATGGAGTTTCATTTTATACAGTTTCCATTTCATAGTAAAGAGAAAAAATACATATTCTCCATTATAAACAATTTTCTAGTGAATATGCTAGTTCTAGCTAAGGTTTATTTAGCTTTTCTTTTCTTTATTGCCTACGGTATTTCTGAAAGTTCCATGAGTCTTCGCAACTCTCTTATAGAATAAGGAAAAATGGGAAACAATACATATTCAAGGGGGAACTTCTATGTATACTTTTTTAATAATCATTGGTATTTTGTTACTGCTTATCTTTTTACTTTATATAGATTTCATTGTAGGCAAAGCTATCACTAAGCGAAAGGTTACGAGAAGAAATTATCCGTTTCGAGAAAGTAACTTTCAAATCTTCAACGACGGAAAAGACCTCTTTCCAGACTTATTCCAAGAGCTGGAGAATGCTGAAAAGCATATACATATATTATTTTACACTGTAAAAGCAGATACAATTAGCACACAGTTTTTAGAAATTCTTGAAAGAAAGGCACAGGATGGGATTGAGGTAAGACTGTTGCTCGATTGGCTCGGAAGCTTCCAAATCAGAAAAAAAATCCGCAATAAGTTAAAGGAAGCAGGAGTGGAGTTTGCTTATTGCAATAGACCAACACTGCCATTTTTCTATTCTTTGCAGGTTAGAAATCATCGGAAGATATCTATAATTGATGGAAAAATCAGCTATGTTGGCGGTTTTAATATCGGAAAAGATTATATTCACGCCAATTTAAAATTAAGTCCATGGAGGGACTACCATTTTAAAATGACAGGTGAAGGTGTCGAAGACCTGCAGCGCGAATTTTTATTAGACTGGACCGATGCCACAAAAACAAATCTGCTTCAGAATCCTATTTACTTTCCCGAACAGCCTAAAGGAAATGCCCGACATCAGATCATTCCAACCCAAGGAGTCTATTTAGAGGATGTTCTTTGCGGACTTATCCGTAATACACGGAAAACACTATTTATTGGCACTCCCTATTTCATTCCTAGCAAAAGGATAATGAAAGAGCTTTGCATGGCCCAAGACAGAAATGTCACAATCACACTGCTATTGCCAACAAAGCCTGATCATATTTTAGTAAAGGAAGCCTCCTTTCCCTATTTACGTACCCTGTTAAAGGGTGGTGCAAGGGCTTATCATTATAAACATGGTTTTTTTCATGGTAAGATTATTACAGCAGATGATGAAATTTGTCTTGTCGGCACTCCTAATTTTGATAAGAGAAGCATTTTCTTGAACCATGAACTGGTTTGCTGTATTTTTGAACCTAGCTTTATTACAGAAATGAACAGCATTGTTGATAAGGATATTGCCGTATCAGAAAAATACACGCTTGAATACTTAGAAAAGCCTAAACCTAAAACAGTATTGCTAGAGTGGATTGCCAAATTATTTGCACCTCTGCTGTAAATTTTTCAAAGGGAAAGGAGAACGAAGATGAAATTCAGATTTGGATATGTTTCCACAGCGACGAACCTTTGGGACGCTTCGCCCTCCAAAACAATGACCTTTGCACGTTACAAAGAACTGCCTGAGGAAGAACGGAAACAAAGGCTTCTGGAAATAACAAAAACAAATCTCATCAACACGAAAAGAGCATTGCATTACAATATCGGGCATGAAATCATGCTGTACCGCATGTCAAGCTCCATTGTTCCACTAGCAACACACCCTGATGTTATGTGGGATTATCTCACTCCATTTAAGGAAGAGTTTGCAGAAATTGGACAACTCGTAAAGGATCATGGGCTGCGAGTCAGCTTTCATCCTAATCAATATACGTTATTCACTTCGCCAAGACCGGAAGTAACAAAGAATGCTGTCATTGATATGGAATATCATTACAAATTGCTAGAAGCAATGGGAGTAGAGGATAGAAGTGTTATTAACATTCATATTGGCGGCACATACGGTGACAAGGAGCAAACACTTATCCGCTTTTATGAAAATATCAAGTCATTGCCATTGCATATTAAGAAGATAATGACATTAGAAAATGATGACAAGACGTATAACACAGAGGAAACATTAACAGTATGTCAAAACGAAACAATTCCGCTTGTTTTTGACTATCATCATCATATGGCAAACTTATGTGATAAACCACTAGATGAACTTCTATTGCCAATATTTGGAACTTGGAAACACCGCGGAATTACTCCGAAAATTCATTTGTCTTCTCCCAAATCAGAGAAGACATTCCGCTCACATGCAGATTTTGTAAACGCGGAGTTTGTCAAACCACTCATCCAGCTATTGCGTCCCCTTCAAATGGACGTCGATTTCATGATTGAAGCAAAGCTGAAGGATCAAGCTTGTTTACAGCTTGTTGAGGATTTAAGCAAAATTCGCGGGATTAAAAGAATCGGTGGAGCCACATTAGAATGGAATTAATTAAAAGAAGGAGACAGCAAGGATGCTGTCTCCTTCTTTCGTTTGTGGAGAAAGGTTCTATTATTTCTCACAAGCTGAGACATAAGTATTTAAACGATACTATGATTAAATCTTAGCATTCATTTAACTCATTTATTTATCATCATTAATTGTGATTATTGGAAAATCTACAGCCTTATTTAATGTAATTGGGTTAATAATAAATATATATGTTGTCGTATCTTTAGGATTAATTAGCTCTAACATTCCCAGGTTAACTAAACGTTCATAATATTTTATAAGGGTTCTTGTACTGATTTCTAAATCCATGGATATTTGTTTATTGTCTTTTGACAAAACACCTAAATTTGGCCTAGCTTGAGTTGCTAAATAATTAAATACTCTATAAAGCTTGTAACGAATATCGTGTCTTAATGACATAACGGATATATATTGTTTATATACACTTACGGACTGATTAAATTGCGATTTTGTTTTAAAGAGGGCTAGGTTTGTATTATTATATTGAACAAGCTTCAATTCCTTCTAACTCCTTTCTGGTTAATTCTTCATTACCTAAAATCAGCTTCCATTTCAGGAAACCTGTTTCGTTAAAATTAGATAAACCAGTGACCGTTTATTAAAAAAACGTGATAGCAGGATGAAAGTTTTATTCCCAAACTTAATTAACACTTATAGCAAATAACAAAAAGACGTGAAAAAATAGAAACAAGCGTAACCCACCACAACTTTAGAAACCAATAAATGCTCCAACAAGTACACCATAACAAGGAAAGGATTAAATTAAAATACTTTGCGCTAAATGTTACGAATATTGTCAATATTATTAGAGATTCATAGATTTACCCTACCAATAATCTTATTATGTTTAGCATATTTGTTATCTTTCATTAAAATAAACAGTGATTTCTTAATCATTAAAGCTAAACAGTGAGAATAAGTTTTTAAGATTTACAGAACTCGCTTTCTGTGCGAAGCAATAATTTAATATTAAAAGTCCTACACTGGCTTTTGCTGCCAAGACATTTTCGACAGCAAAAAAAGAGGCAGCGATTATGCTGCCTCCTTCTTTTATCAATGCTTTGTAAACAAGCTAGAGATCCATGGCTCTAAGCTAACATAAACTTTAAATCCTGCATAAATGCCAACAATTCCGATTATCCCAGGCAATGCCCCTGGCGCTGGTATTGGCAGCTTGAGTAAAGCAAAGATAAAACCTGTCAAAAATCCGGTTATAAGTGCTAATAAAAGTAACTTCATAAACACCTTCCTTTTTCATATAATGGTCTTATTATTTGAAAAGAAGGCGTCTTTAAACCTCATAAATAAATTAAATCAGCGGATAGCTGGCAGTTTAATCTTGACCGTAAATTCTTCTTCCTTGTAAACAAAATCCAAAACACCTTGATGTTTTTTTACAATTTCATAAATTACCTTTGTTCCGATACCCCTACCGCTACCTGCCTTTGTTGAATTTCCGAATTGAATATAGAGCCGATCCAGTACTTTTGCAGGGATGGGCATTGCACGATTTCTTAAAGTTAATATATATAATCCACTTCGTTTCACTAAATTCAATGTGATAAAAGCTTGCTGCTGATTGGCTTTTTGCCATTCTAAGCAGGCCTCAAGACTATTTTCAAGCAAATTGCCAACAAGAGCTACAAGCTCTTTATCTGGCACTGGCATGACAGAAATAGGGACATCTAAATCATAAATTACTTCTATATTTTCTTTTTGAGCTTTCATATAATGTTGATGCAAGATAGCAGCAACTGCTCCACTTTCACCCTTAATAGAGAGGTTTGTTTCCTTATAGCCATCAACAAGTACATTCAAATATGCTGATGCTTCTTTAAATTCATTTTTCTCAACCATATAATGAATGGCAGCTATATGCTTCAGGAAGTCATGGCGTTCACTTCTGACTGTTCGGAACGTCTCATTCATTTTTTCCCTTTCCCCATCAGTTCGTACTAATTCCCTTCTCACCTCTGACAATTCAACTGTTACCATATTTCTAAGTAGTTCAATAACCCAGAACAACAGGAAAAAAACAATCCACAGCCATTCTATCTTCAAAGTTAGTGCTACTGCTGCAATAATTGTTTGCACACTCCAGAATAAAGCATGAAGCCTCCATCCCATTTCAGTTATTAGAGCTTTCCCTCGTTTATAATATAAACATATTCCTGCTAACAGTATGAGAGCCATTATCCATAAGGAAAAGTGCCAGTGAAAGACGTAATAAAACAATCCTATATGAACGGCGGAAACTGCCCATAATATAATCCAATAAAGTTGATCTGCCTTCACCATTCTTTGCTCCTTAGAAATAATTATTTTGAATAAATTCGACCTTTTCCTTTGTAATCATTGCTTTTGCTTCTGTCCCTTCAAATGTCACCGTATAGGAATTTTTTGCATACAAGGAAAAGCTTTTAATACAGTGGATATTAATAATAAAGGAGCGGTGGGATCTGACGAAGTCTCTCTCTCTTAATTCACCTTCTAGTTCATTAAGTGTCTGATATGTCTTAATTGCTTCCGTTTTCGTATGGATTGTTGTAGACCTTCCAGATCTCTCAATGAAAATAATGTCCTTCTTTAAAATAATATGTATATCATTCTTTTGTTTTATATAAATTCTTCCGGCTATTTCTGCAGACTGAGATTTTTCGATCAGCCTCTTAACAGACTGAACAAGCCGGTCTTTTGAATAAGGCTTCATAATATAGTCATGAACATTCAGCTCAAAAGCATGAACTGCATAGCCACTGTTTCCCGTTACAAAAATAACATTTATATTCAATGCATGTGAGTGAATAATGTCAGCTAACTCATATCCTGACAGATTCGGCATTTCTATATCTGCAATAAGAAGAGAAATAGCTTCCTTTTTTATTTGTTCATATGCCTCTTCTGCAGAGTCGGTTGCAAATACAATTTCTGCCTCTGGGATGGCAGAAACGATACCTTTTAATTTATCTAAATCAATTGCCCTATCATCAACTAGCCCGATTTTCATTTCATCTGCCCATTCCCTTTGCCAGATATTTTCTTTACTTCCTTATTTTATCATGGTTTCCCCTCTTATTGTTTACAAATTGGAAATATAAGGTGTTCCTCAAAATTAGACTTTCCCACCCTTGTACAGCATTTTCGCGACAGGAAATGGACTTTTCGCGACATATGTACAGACGCTCATTTCCTTTATCTGTATGATAAAAACAAAGATAACAAGAAGGAAGTGGTAAACATGATAACAGTACAAAAGGTATCGAAAACATTTAAAGATAAAAAGACTTATGTAGCCGCATTAAAGCATGTGTCTTTCCACATAAAGAAAGGAGAAACAGTCGGCTTATTAGGAGAAAATGGGGCAGGAAAAACAACATTACTCCGGTCGATTGCTACTTTGCTACAGCCAACAGAGGGGATTATCACTGTCTCTGGTTTTGATACGAAGACAAATCCAAATGAAATAAAGCAAAAGATTGGCGTATTATTCGGTGGTGAAACAGGTTTGTACGATCGCTTATCAGCAAGGGAGAATCTAGAATACTTTGCCCGCCTATACGGACTCAGCAAACATGAAACAAGGGTACGGATTGATGAATTAGCAAGGATGTTTGGAATGAGAGATTATCTTGACCGAAAAGTCGGCAATTTCTCTAAAGGCATGCGCCAAAAAGTGGCTATAGCTAGAACGCTTATTCATAACCCAGAAATTATTCTTTTCGATGAACCAACGACAGGTCTTGATATTACCTCCTCCAATGTGTTTCGTCAGCTTGTCCACCAGCTGAAGCAGGACGGCAAAACGATTATATTCTCGAGCCATATTATGGAGGAGGTGTCACTTTTGTGTGACAGTGTTGCGATGATGCATAAAGGTGAGCTTGTCCACCATGGCAGCCTTGAAAATTTATATAAAGCAGAAGGAAGCAATGACTTAAACTATATCTTTATGAGCAGACTTGTTAGAGGAGGAAATGCCCATGTTTCTTAATATATATTTAAAAGAATTGAAGGATTCCTTTCGAGATAAACGGACATTATTATTAACGGTGTTTTTACCTATTATTATCATGACATTACTTACTTTATTTTATGAAAAATTGGTTTCGGATGGGGAAGGTGAATCCTATCAGCTTGCTGTAGCTGCCACTCTACCTGAAGAAATAAAAACGTCCTTGCTTGCCAACAGCAGCATTGAGCTAGTTGAAGCGAAGAACCCGGAAGAAGCGTTACAAAATGGAGAAGCTCAGGCTGCTTTAATGACAGATGATAATTTTGCCAACCTTGTAGCTGAAAAGCAGAACGCAGAATTAACGATTATCGGTGATTCGTTCAGTCAAAGCTCCTCTACACTCATGTCCCTTACACAAGCTGCTCTGTCCCAATATGAGAGCATAATAGTTTCAGAAAGATTAGAGTCTCTTGGCGTTGAAGCTGATACAATTAAGCCGTTGTCAATAACACAGGAAGAATTGAGTGAGGACCCGACTATTAATCTTGTGGCAATGCTCATTCCCCTTATTCTTGCTGTCGCAATCAGTGTTGGAGCAGGACCTTCTGCTGCTGATTTCTTTTCAGGGGAAAAAGAAAAGAAAACAATGGAGGCATTACTGATGACTCCTGTCAACCGCTCTACACTTGTATTTGCCAAATGGCTAACAATTTCAACAATAGGCACAGTCACAGGAATTATCACATTGCTTGTTGTCGTATTGGAAATAGCCTTCTTAACAGAAAACCTTAAAAATGCTATTGAGATTGGGGATAATTTTGGTTTAAGTGTTATCTTGGCACTTGTGCTAACAATTGTTTACTCCATGTTTATAGCTTCCCTGCTTATGCTGACTAGCATCATCGGCAAAACAATTAAGGAATCACAAAGCTATAGTGCACCAATTATGATGGTTACGATATTGCCTTTAATGTTTATGTCAAATGTCGGTATAAATGAGTTAGAGTTCAAACATTTCGCCATACCTGTTATGAATATTTACTCCCTGCTTAAAGAGCTGATCTTTGGTATAACTAACTTTGAACATTTCTTTATCACAATTGGAAGCAATCTTATTGTATTAGTAGTTGTTTTCCTTATCGGCAGAATCATGTTTTTGAAGGATAAATGGGTGATGAATTAATAGAAAAAAGGATGGAATTGCTTCCATCCTTTTCTTGTTACATTTTCTCTGGCGCAGAAACACCGATAAGATGCAGTGCGTTTTTCAATGTGATTTTTGTTGATTGGATTAGTGCCAATCTTGCTTTTGTTCTTTCCATATTGTCTGCATCCAATACTTTTTCTGCATTATAGAAGCTATGGAATGTTGATGCTAAATCATAGATATAATTTGTGATGCGGTGAGGCATTCTTTTTGCTGCTGCTTCTGTTACTGCTTGTGGGAATTCCCCTAATTTCTTTAATAGGTCGAACTCTTTTTCTGCAGTAATATGGGAAACATCAAGATTATTATCTAGCTCAATCCCTTGTTCTTTCCCTTGTCTTAAAATGCTCGCAATACGTGCGTGTGCATATTGAGCATAGTATACAGGATTTTCGTTTGATTGAGATACTGCCAAATCAAGGTCAAAATCAAGATGTGTGTCAGCACTTCTCATCGCAAAGAAGTAACGTGTTGCGTCCAATCCTACTTCTTCCACTAAGTCTCTCATTGTAACTGCTTTACCTGTACGTTTGCTCATTTTCATCTTTTCACCGTTTTTGTACAGATGAACAAGCTGAATGATTTCCACTTCTAAAGCGTCCTTATCATAGCCTAATGCTTGGATAGCTGCTCTCATACGCGGAATATAGCCGTGGTGGTCAGCACCCCAAACGTTGATTAGCTTTGTAAAGCCTCTTTCCAATTTATCTTTATGATAAGCAATATCTGGAGTCAAATATGTGTAAGACCCGTCATTTTTAATAAGCACGCGGTTTTTATCATCACCGAAATCCATAGAACGAAGCCATGTTGCTCCATCCTCTTCGTAAATATAGCCATTTTCTCTTAATGAGTTCAATGCTACATCAATTTTCCCATTTTCATAAAGAGACGTTTCTGAATACCACACATCGAATGGTACACGGAAATCTTCAAGGTCTTGCTTTAGCTTGCCCATTTCGTATTTAAGTCCGTATGTACGGAAGAAATCAAAACGTTCCTTTTCCTCTACATGCACAAATTTATCGCCAAATTCTTCTGCAAGCTTCTTACCGATTCCAATGATGTCCTCACCATGGTAGCCATCTGCAGGCATTTCCTTATCTTGACCAAGGGCTTGGAAATAACGCGCTTCAACAGATAGCGCCAAGTTATTGATCTGGTTTCCAGCATCGTTGATATAATATTCTCTTGATACATCATAACCTGCTTTATCAAGAATATTGCACAAAGAGTCACCAACTGCAGCACCTCTGGCATGTCCTAAATGAAGATCTCCAGTAGGGTTAGCTGATACAAACTCAACTTGCACCTTTTCCTTATTTCCGAAGCTAGTTTCTCCGTAAGCATCGCCTGCTTCAAGAATTGTCGGAATTAAGTCTGCTAAGTAGCGGTTATTCATATAGAAATTGATAAATCCAGGACCAGCAATTTCTACTTTCTCAATGGATGCCTTTGTTTGGTCAAAGTTGTCGATAATTGCTTCTGCAATTGCTCTTGGTGCTTTTTTTGCCACTCTTGCCAGTTGCATCGCCATATTTGTAGAATAGTCCCCGTGTGCCTTGTCCTTCGGTAATTCTAGAATTACTTCTGGAATTTGTGCCTCTTCAGCAAGACCTGCCTTCACAACACTCGCTTTAATTTCATCCTTCAGTTTTTCTTTTATTTGATCTACGATATTCATGCTTGTACTGTCTCCTCCTTAAAATTGATTGTCATATGATAGGTTCCATTTTTATTGCCATTCGTATTTAAATCATACAATATATCAATAAGCCCTGATGGACTATGTGCTTCTTTTTCCATGCCTAGCCGCTTTGTATCTGTCACCATTAGAAAAGTACCATAAGGAGTTTCATAGCTGCCATTTCGCTTTTTGTTCAACAAAAAGGCCAGTCGCATTTTCACTGCTCCGCTGCGAAGTATTAATCCTTCATTTCCAGATACTTTAACAATCGTCTTAATGGTGCCTTCTTCTATTTCTTCTTCGTATTTAATATAACTGCTTCCGTCTTTTTCTAAGTATTGTCCAAATCCAACCCACTCGATACTATCTTTCGAGCTTCCGTTGTATATGTTGGTGGTCACATGTATTTTTATAGGTGCTTGCCCGTTAGACAACGGTAACACTTCCTTTTCCTCTAAACTATAACTTAATAAGTATAAATTTTTTAAATGGGAAGTGCAAGATGATGTAAGGATATAGATGAAGTTATCTGCTTTTCTTTTTGTTGAAAAGAAAAAACCCGTATAAATAACGGGTTTCGAGATAAAAAACACAAATCTATAGAGAAACTCTTAACTTCATCTATACCAAAAGCTTCAAGCCTTGGATTATTTTACCCAACCAAGGATCATTTCTCTGATTAGTTTGCTTGCTGTGTTTGCTGTTTGTTCTGATGGGTCGTAGATTGGTGCTACTTCCACTAAGTCTGCTCCTACAACGTTTACTTCTGAGCGTGCAATTTCGTGTATGGATGCAAGTAGTTCTTTTGATGTGATTCCGCCTGCGTCTACTGTTCCTGTTCCTGGTGCATGTGCTGGGTCTAATACGTCTATATCGATTGTAACGTATACTGGTCTGCCTGCTAATGTTGGCAGGATTTCTTTTAGTGGCTCTAGCACTTCAAATTTGGAGATATGCATACCAACTTCTTTTGCCCATTCGAATTCTTCCTTCATACCTGAACGGATTCCAAATGAGTAGACGTTTTTTGGACCGATTAGGTTTGCAACCTTTTTAATCGGTGTGGAGTGAGATAGCGGCTCTCCCTCATATTCATCCCGTAAATCTGTATGTGCGTCCATATGGATGATTGCCAAGTCAGGATATTTTTTGTACATCGCTTGGAAAACACCCCATGAAACTAAATGCTCGCCGCCCATTCCAAGTGGAAACTTGTCTTCAGCCAATACTTTATCCACGAATTCTTCAATCATGTTTAAGCTTTTTTGCGGGTTTCCGAATGGCAATGGAATATCTCCAGCGTCAAAGTATTTAACATCTGCTAAGTCACGGTCTAAGTACGGGCTGTACTCTTCAAGACCAACTGAAACCTCACGAATTCTTGTTGGGCCGAATCTTGAGCCGGGACGGAAGGATACTGTCCAATCCATCGGCATTCCATAAAGAACTGCCTTGCTTTCCTCAAAATTTTGGTGACTTTTTATAAAAGTATTACCTTGATATGCTTCATCAAAACGCAAAATCTGTCCACTCCTTTTAGGGATATTCCCTTTAACTTCTTTTTTTATATTAAGCTCTGCTAGAATTACAGCTTCCTGCAGTTCTAGCGGAGCCTTCTACTCTGTTAAATCTTTAACGAACTTCGGCAGCACAAAAGCAGCCTTGTGTAATTCCTTCGTATAATATTTTGTCTCTAATTCGTGAAAACGGTCAGCCTTCACTTCAAGTGGATCATACTTTTTTGAACCAATTGTGAATGCCCACATTCCGCTTGGATATGTTGGTATATTAGCGATATACAGTCTCGTAATAGGAAATATCTCTTTAACATCCTTTTGGACAGCACGGATAAGATCTGCTTTAAACCAAGGATTATCGGACTGGGCTACAAATAAGCCATCCTCCTTTAATGCCTTTGCAATTCCATCATAGAATCCCTTAGTGAATAAATTGACTGCAGGCCCAACAGGCTCTGTAGAATCGACCATAATGACATCATAATCATTTTCGCTCTCAGCAATATGCATGAAACCATCGCCAACCTTAACTTCAACCCGAGGATCATCCAATTTTCCGGCTATTTCTGGCAGAAACTTTTTACTGTATTCAATGACCTTTCCGTCAATATCTACTAAAGTAGCCTTTTTCACACTAGGATGCTTTAACACTTCCCTAATGACACCGCCATCTCCGCCGCCTACCACTAACACATTCTCCGGGTTCGGATGTGTGAACAACGGTATATGTGCAACCATTTCATGATATACGAATTCGTCCTTGACAGAGGTCATAACCATATCATCCAGTAGGAGCATATTGCCCCATTCTTCTGTTTCGACCATATCAAGCTTTTGAAAATCTGTTTGCTCTGTATGTAATGTTTGTTTAATTTTCATCGTAATTCCGAAGTTATCTGTTTGTTTTTCTGTAAACCATAATCCCATCTTTGCTTCCTCCATTCTAAATTGCCCTTATGCAGAAGGGTGTGAAATCTGCTTTGACTATTGATAGTATCGACCATATTGATAAGTAATCCTAATCAATTGGGACAGGCACATACGCAAAAAGCATATATTTACAAGGCTTAATTACCCATTTACCCTATATACTTCCCAAACAAATAAATAACAAACACGAAAAAAAGTATAGAGTATATTCGCTAAAAAGCAAGAAAAATTTACTAGCTCCGCTATAAAAGGTTTAAAATGTAAATCTTATCCACATACTAGTGCTATCTATTATTCCGAAAAACCTCAATATAGGAGTTTAAAAATATGACATCTATCATAAATAGGACAGAACCACTTGGAGGTGTATTGTAAATGGAAGTCATTGCAAAAGATCGCCTGAAAAATTCAGCTAAATATATCAGGCTGATTGTCATCCTGGCAATACTCGCCGCGTTTATTTTCAGCATTGGTTTTGCAGGGGTTCTTATCTATGCGAAGGTTTTGGGTGCACCGCCTTTAACTGTTACCCAGTCAACTATTTACTATTCTGACGATGGGACGATTATCGGTGAGAGCAACAGTGGGCAAAAGAGATACTGGGTTCCGATTGAGGAAATAAGTCCAGATTTAATCAATGCGACAGTTTCCATAGAGGACAAGGGCTTCTATGACCATCATGGCTTTGATTATAAACGAATAGCAGCGGCGATACTTGCTGACATAAAGGCAATGGCAAAGGTTCAGGGTGCTAGTACTATCACACAGCAGTATGCTAGAAATCTTTTTTTAGAGCATGAAAAGACATGGAAAAGGAAGCTTTCTGAAGCCTTTTATACAATAAGGCTTGAGATGTTCTATACAAAGCAGGAAATTCTTGAGGGCTATATTAATACCATCTATTATGGTCATGGTGCCTATGGTGCGGAAGCCGCTAGCCAATATTACTTTGGTAAACCAGCATCAGATCTGACATTAGGCGAGGCGGCGATGCTCGCAGGTATACCGAAAGGGCCGAGTGTCTATTCTCCACTAGTATCACCTGAAAACGCCAAGAAGAGGCAAGGAATTATTCTTCATTCCTTAATGGAAAACGGCTATATCAATGAAAAGGATATGCAGGCAGCAGTGACAGAAAAGCTTGAGTTTACAGGGGAATTCCCAATCTCAAGTGCTGAAACAGCACCTTACTTTCAGGATGCCGTGAAAAACATCTTAAAGACAGAACTGAATATGGACGATCGGACCATTCAGCTTGGCGGGTTGCGTGTATACACAACCTTAAATACGAAGCAGCAAAAAATAGCAGAAGATACAGTCAAAAGTGAAATAAGTGATACAAGTAAAATCCAAGTCGGATTTGTTGCAATGGATCCAAGCACCGGTTATGTCAAAGCGATGGTTGGTGGTCGGGATTACAGCGAAAGCTCCTTCAACAGGGCGACACAGGCAGCCCGTCAGCCTGGCTCTACTATTAAGCCGCTTCTTTACTATGCGGCATTAGAGCATGGATTTACGCCTGTGACGATGATGAGCAGTGAAAAAACGACCTTCCGTTTTGAGGATGGCCGTGATCCATATATTCCTCATAATTTTAACAATAAGTATGCGGATGGAAACATCACGATGGCCCAAGCACTGGCTTTATCAGATAATGTATACGCAGTTAAGACACATTTATTTCTAGGAATGGATGTGTTGGCAGACACAGCTAAAAGGTTTGGGCTGTCGACACCGATGCAGGCCGTGCCTTCCTTGGCATTAGGAACATCCAATGTGAAGGTTGTTGATATGGCTAACGCATACAGCATGCTGGCAAATGGAGGCAATAACACTTCACCGGTGTTCATTACGAAAATTGAGACAGCAGACGGACAATTGATTTATAGAAGTAAACAAGAAAAAGAGCAGGTTTTGGATGAAGATTTAGCATTCATCATGAATTCCATGATGACAGGAATGTTTGACAAAAATCTAAATGGCTATGCAAGCGTGACTGGCAGTACCATCTTGAATAATATCACGAGAATTTACGCTGGAAAATCGGGAACAACTGAATCTGACAGCTGGATGATTGGCTATACTCCGCAGCTCGTTTCCGCTGTATGGACAGGCTACGATGAAGGTGGCCCAATTACCATCTCAGCCGATAAAACTTATGCCAAAAAGGTTTGGGTTAAATTTATGGAAAACAGCCTCAAGGAGCAACCAATAGTTGGCTTTAAACCAACAAAGGGAACTGCCGCTGCTTATATTGATCCGAAAAGCGGAAAGCTTGCGACAGAGGACTGTTCACCAAAAAGACTGATGTATTTCACTAAGGATAAGGTTCCGACTCAATACTGTGATGACCTCCCTAAAAATGAGTCATCGAATCCGACCGATAACAACGGACAAAAGCAAGTTGAAAAGCTACCTTGGTATAAACGAATTTTCCATTGGTAATAAAAAAAACAGCCTTCACTTCACGGTGAAGGCTGTTTCTTTCATTTTATCCGAGTAAATCGTTTTTCAACTGATCTGTTGAATTGTCCCAAATTGACTCGTCGTGATTTATTAAAAAGTCTGCAAGTAATTTTTTTGATTTGTCATCCATATGATCTACCATGATATGACGTTTCATTGATTTATCCATTTTGTTCACATGCTCTGGCAGGGACTTATAGCCTCTGCGAATCGAACGGTCAACAGTCATTTCACAAGCTGTAACCCCTGCATAATAAGCACCCTCCGGCTTGCGGTCAATTGTCACCCACACAAGCCAGTATGGCTTTCCATTTGGGACCTCTTCCTTTTCTTTCAAAAACTTAATCCCTTTTTCAACAACACTTCTCGCATGCATCGCACCGACATCAACAGCAGCCTCGCCAGCTTCTACATCAATAATCACTGGAGAAACATTCTCCAGGCTCAAAGCGCCGATTCCGAAGCCTTTATGTCCATCTGTCGGAGCATTTTTAATGATATTGAAGCCGATTGGTTTTTTCTTTTTCTCTTCCAACGTATACACTCCTTATTACGATTAATAAAATATGGAAATAAAGATATTATAAAAAAATGCGGATATATTACTTATCCAAGGTGAAATAGTCTGGCTGGACAATCCTGTTACAAGCAAGACGATAAAGATAATCGAGCCGTACACTTCGTATTTAGACATCATAGCCCGCACTCTGGATGTCACTAAATCCTCAATGATTCGATAGCCGTCCAATGGAGGAAGCGGCAGCAGGTTAAAGGCAAAGAGCATTAAGTTAATAGATACAAACATGGACAAAAATGGGTATAAATCAAAAGCTGTGCCTGTCGGAATACCTAATTTTTGCATCAATACCATTCCACCAAAACCTAAGAAAGCTAACACAAGATTGCTGAAAGGCCCTGCAAACGAAACTAACACACCTGCCAATTTTGGTCGTTTGAAATAGTGGCGGTTGACTGGCACTGGCCGTGCCCAACCGAAACCGGCAATCAGGATGAAAATGGCACCGATTGGATCAATATGGGCAATCGGATTAAAGGTGAGTCTCCCTTGCTTTTGGGCGGTCGGATCTCCAAACTTATATGCCACATATGCATGGGCAAATTCATGGACCGTAAAAGCAATAATGATGGAGATGATAATGTATGGCAAACTCGCCAAAGACTGTGTAAATAACAAAATGCTATTCTCCCCTCAAATTACATATTATTTTCTATATAGGCTTATCTTTTTTCTATTAGTTAGTCGTACACCATAAAATTATACATGATATAAAATAGAAAATAAATCTTTCATACTGCACAGAGGAGCATTGTTTCCTCAAGCTTGCTATTTTTCTGAAAATATGAAAAACTGATAGCGAATTAGACTGGAGGGATAATTATGCCATATATTACTGTGAAAATGCTGGAAGGCCGAACAGAGGAACAGAAGAAAAAGCTCGTAAAAAAGGTGACAGAAGCAGTTGTTGAAACAACTGGTGCTCCGAAAGAGAACGTCGTTATCTTCATTGAAGAAATGTCCCCAAACAATTATGGAGTTGCAGGCGTGCGTAAAAGTGACGAATAGAAAAAACAAGGATGCATCAACATGCATCCTTGTTTTTTATTGTTTTGCCATGCCCTTTAAAGCATCAATATATTGGTAAGCAGTTTCTACTTCTTCGACCGTGTACTTCTGCTTGCTTTTCAACGTAAAGACCTTTTCTTGCACTTCCTCTTTTTCCAGGCTGTCAAAAAAGAGGACTGTAGATACAAGTTCCAGGAATCGAGAGTTTTGACTGTTCATATCTTCAAGACAGCTTGGCAGTGCCGGCATTTCCACCTTATTCTGTTCGAGAAATTCCTGACCATTTTCTGTCAGTGTATACCGATATTGATAATATCCGCCCTTTTTCTCCTTTAATTCATTAAGGAAGCCCATATTACACAGCTCTTCTATCCTCAATGTCAATTCCTCTGAGTACGGTCCAAAAAAATGAAATTGATATTTCTCATGGAAAGGGAAATCCAGCTTCTTTGCGATGTAAATCATCTTCTGCAATTTTTTTCTTCCGATAATTTCACCTGAAGCAGCAATCGCGTTCATAATTTTCGCATGATCTTTTAACAAAATTGGTCATCTCCTACTCCGAATAATCCTTAAATCTAATTAATATCTAATAACTGCCTTATCCGCATCTTCGCTTCTTTGTGTTCACGATCGTCCTTTAAAATGTCCTTGGGAAAATAAAGCTTATGATCTGTTCTTCTTTTACCGGAAATACTGTCAACAATCTCAGATTCTCTTGACAGCTCCCTGATCTCATTATTTTTCATTAAGAGATGGATTGGCAGCCGCTCTTCTTCTTCCCCTGGACGGTAAAAATCGTAAGGAAGGTCGGAGGAAGAGTCTACAACCAAATAATACTCCGGATCTAAACCAATCTCTGTAAATGCTTTAGACAATTCAGCAAGCATCTTATATTCTTTTGCGGGATCAAACTCCACATACTTAAATAAGTTCCTGTTCATAAAACGTCTGCATAAATCCCTTAAAATCTCATCCTCTTCTTCCTGCCACATTTGGAAATAATAAAGAATGATAGACTCATCAAGCTTTAAGTAGTCTTCTAACGAAGTTTCATCTTCAAAGATGGAGTAAAAATGTGTCGGATGATGAATAAAGGAGTAAAATTGCTCATGTAAATGCTTCGCTCTATGTAGAATTTTCGTCAAAATCACTTCTGCACTTCTTGACACAGGGTGAAAATAAACCTGCCAGTACATTTGATAGCGACTCATGATATAGTCCTCTACTGCGTGCATCCCGCTTTGCTTAATAACAGCCTGATCTTCACGAGGGCGCATAACACGAAGAATTCTTTCCATATCAAAATTGCCGTAGCTTACTCCCGTAAAGTAAGCGTCACGAAGCAGGTAATCCATGCGATCAGCATCAATTTGGCTGGAAATAAGGCTAACAACCAGCTTTTCCTTTGATGTTTTACCAATTACCTCTGCTACTCTTTTCGGAAAGTCCTCCGCTACTCTTGATAAAACCTGGTTGACTTCTGTATCACCGAGAATAATATCCTGCGTGAATTGTTCATGATCAAGGTCAAATACCTTTTCAAAGGAATGGGAAAAAGGACCATGGCCTAAATCATGTAAAAGCGCGGCACATAAAGACAAAAGCCTCTGGCTGTTATTCCATTCCTTTCTGTCCTTAAATACATCATCTATAATTCTTCTGACAATCTCGTACACACCAAGAGAATGGTTGAATCTGCTATGTTCTGCTCCATGAAAGGTCAAATAGGTCGTGCCAAGCTGCTTAATTCTCCGCAAGCGCTGGAATTCCTTTGTTCCAATCAAATCCCAAATAGCGCGGTCTCTGACATGGATATAACGATGAACAGGATCTTTAAAAACCTTTTCTTCATTTAATTTTTCCGTAGAATATGCCATGCTTCTAGTCTTCCCTCTTTTCTGTGTTTGTCTTTTTTGTTAGGAAATGTATCTCTTAAGAAGAATATAAAAAGAGGGATTTCTGTTTAAAAAGGTTTATCTGCGGTTCAGGCTTTGCCCCTGGGCTGATGTTAACACTTTTTAGAAACTCCTCTTTCTGTTAAGCCATTATAGAATTATTTCTTTAGCTTAGTATTTACTTTACCCATCAATTCCTCTTCCGTTAATGCTGCAAGCGGACGATTATTGACAAAAGCAAATGTTTTTTTGCGACCTGGTCCACAATAGGATTGGCAGCCAATATCTATCTTTGCATCTGGATCAATTTCTTTCAGACGCGGTATTAGCGTTTTCAAGTTCACTGCCTGACAATCGTCGCAAACTCTAAATTCGTTTGCCATCTTGACAACCCTTTCTATTTCAAACATCTCTTTGCTAGTTAAGATATTCATAAGTTCGTTATATTGCTATATGGTATTTTACCCCTTCTTCTACATCAATGCAAGATGCAAACTATTGTCAAAACCGCTCGAAAAAAGCAGCTCTTTGGTTTGTTTCAACTCACCCTAGCTATGTAGTCAAAGAAGAGAAAAAGCTCTCTATGGCGCCCTTTCCCTGCGTTTTTTTAATATTGAGCAAACACCTATGTTTCCACGGTAAATTACGGTATAATTCATCTGGAATTTAAGGAGGTATAAATATGACAAAAAGCAGAACATTAGTCATGGTCAGCATTGTCCTCGCCATGCTCGTTGCTTCTATAGATACAACGATAATGAATACGACAATGCCAATCATTGCTAAAGAACTGGGGAGATTCGACTTATACGCATGGTCGTTTGCCTCCTATATGATTACTAGCACCATCCTCTCTCCTATCGCAGGTAGGCTTTCGGATATATTTGGTAGAAAAAGGGTATTTGGGTTCGGCATACTTTTATTTTTAGTAGGCTCATTATTATGCGGGATTGCTGATGATATGGTCCAGCTTATATTGTTCAGAGCACTTCAAGGTATGGGTGCAGGCTTTATGATGCCATTTCCTGCTATCATCGCTGGCGATTTGTTTCCAATTGAAAAAAGAGGTAAGATTCAATCGTTATTTACAGCAATGTGGGGGTTATCTGCAATACTTGCACCACTGCTTGGATCTCTATTTGTAGAATTTTTGACATGGAGATGGATATTCTTCGTTAACCTGCCAGTTTGCATAGTGGCTTTTTTGACATTGCTGCCTTATAAAGAGGACTATGAGCCGAAAAAGGCGAGTGTCGATTATATTGGCGCAATCTTGTTTGGGGCGGCAATCACTTCCCTTCTGTTAATAACATTAGTAGAAGATGGACAGGTCTACTACGGGCTTGTTGGAGTAGTGTTATTAATTGCTTTTTACTTGTTTGAAAGAAAGCAAAAATCTCCGATTGTCCCGCTATCTATCTTTAAGAAGAAGACAATTACATGGATCTATATTAACGGTTTTATTGGGACATTGGCACTGTTTGGCACTTCAAGCTATATTCCCCTTTTCCTTCAGGACGAAGCTGGCCTTTCTCCCTTTATGAGTGGAATTGCCTTATTAGGTGTAGCTATTGGCTGGATGCTTGTATCTGTGCCTGCAGGAAAATGGATACTAAAATACGGCTATCGTATTCTACTAATCATCGGCAATGCACTGCTTGTGTTATCAGGGTTGATGCTTGTACTGCTGAATGATACGCATGGCTTTGTGTACACATTCAGCATCATGCTTATTCAAGGACTATCATTTGGTCTGCTGTCAACAGTCGGTGTCATTGGCTCACAAGCTTTAGTTGGACCTCATGAAAAAGGTATTTCTACATCCTTCTTCATGTTCTGCCGAAATATGGGAACTTCCATCGGTGTAACGATAATGGGGGCGCTGCTTACTAGTCAGGCAGTCTTCATGACAGGCATCCACCACCTTTTCCTTTATGGATTTATTACAAGTATTTTAGCACTTGTGACTGCGTTTTTTATCCAGAATGAAAGTTCACTAGAGAAAGGCAACTAAAGCATTCTAATGACTTTTCTTTCGCTCTATAAAAAAATCTACTATCCTTGTATTTCGTTTGTATAAATAAGCGTCTTGGTGGCAATGATGTAACTAGAAATACTTATTTATCGAAAGAAATCGGGAGTTGAGTGATATGAAAATACGCCAAGATGCTTGGTCAGAAGAAAACGATTTATTGCTAGCAGAAACAGTTTTGCGCCACGTCAGAGAAGGAAGCACACAATTAAATGCTTTTGAAGAAGTTGGGGACAAGCTTAATCGCACATCGGCAGCTTGCGGATTCCGCTGGAACGCAGTAGTTCGCCATCAATATGAAAAAGCACTGCAATTAGCAAAAAAGCAGCGTAAACAGCGCCAAAGAATTCTCGGCAAGGATCAGGGCGGGAAGAAGAAGCTTTTATATTCACCACCTGTGCCTACTGTTGATGACTTAGAGGCTTTAACAGTGTCCACTAGCATGGAATTTGCTTCATTTGAAATGCAAGATATAGATATGCAAGAAACAGAGGCTGCTCCAAGCTTCGAAGCAACCGTTCCAGAACAAATGCTGCTTGCTGCTCCGCAGGAAACACAAACACCTATTTACAAAAGTGTTCCTGCAAACACTAACAGTCTTGATTTTGACACAGTGCTTTCTTACTTACAAAATTTCCGTCATTCTCAGCTTCAAGTAGATGTTCTAAAAAGCGAGAATGAAAGATTAAAAAGAGAAATGGCGATGCTGAAAGGCCGCAATCAGGAATTGGAAGGGAAATTGGATAAGCTGGAGAGCAATTCAGAAACAATTCAGGAAGATTATGAAACATTGCTTAAAATCATGAACAGAGCAAGAAAGCTGGTCGTTTTGGAAGAAGATGAACGCCCTGCAACGAAGTTCAAGATGGACCGGAACGGAAACCTAGAAAAGCTTGCTGAATAGTTTCATTCTAAATATGCCTTAAAGTCTGGTTTGGCAACCATTCTCGTTAAACATAAAAGAGGATTATAGATCGATAAAAACGCCCCGAACCAAAGGGACGCACTATCCATCTATAATCCTCTTTTTCAATCTCTAAAAGGAGCAAGAAATTTTTCATTGCGTTCTACGACACGCTCATAATAAGCATCAAACGAAGGTAGCTCTTCTCCTTGAAGCTGATCTGCAAAAAGAAATTCTGCATGGTCTTTTAAGGAATAAAGAAGCCTTGTCAGCACTTGATCTACTGTAAGCTCCATCCCAAATAATTCAGATAGAGAAGCCATCACCTCAGGCTTTAAATCAGGATAAACAAACTTTGTTTCTTCACCTTGCTTACCAATCTCATAGAACCTCTTGATGATTTCTGCCCGTTTTTGTCCACTTCCAGAAACACAAAGATAGATTTGAACAGCAACCCCACTTCTTAGCCTTCTTTGCGAAATCCCTGCGAATTTCTTCCCATCTATACTTAAATCATAGCTACCAGGACAATAGGAGCCTACAATTTCCTTTGCTTCAATGTTTTTATGAAAATCAGCGAACATATACTTGATCAATTCCCACATAGTATCATAGCCACTGTTAATGTCGATGCTCTTTTCCTGTTCTGGAAGGATAAGAGAAATATTGAGTACTCCTTCATCAAGAACAACTGCAAGGCCTCCAGAGTTTCTGACGATATAATGATAGCCTTCCTTTTCTAGGTAGGACAAAGCATCCTTTAAATGAGGCAGTCTCGTATCCTGGATTCCTAATATAATCGACTTACCATGCACCCATGTCCTCGCTGTTGCTGGAGTCATACCACTGCCGACTGAGGCACATAATGTATCATCCATACCAAAAGAGTGCAGTGGAGAAACATGCAAGCCGGTGCTGGACTGGTCAATAATTCTCCATTTCTTCTGCATTAACAAACTGTTGTTTTCCATCATTGTAAAGCTCCTTCATAAGGAAAAAATAAAATAATGCTAGTAATACAAGCTTTGCATTTACATCACTTTATTATACAAGAAAAAACTATTCACCTACAGACATAAATTAACTGAAGATGAATAGTTTTGTTTAAAATTAATGGCTGATGCTTTGTCCTGCAGTAATCAATGCAAGCTTGTACACATCTTCTTCATTACATCCGCGAGAAAGGTCGTTTACAGGGCGGTTTAATCCTTGAAGGATTGGTCCAACTGCCTCGAAATTACCTAATCTTTGGGCAATTTTATAACCGATATTACCTGCTTCCAAGCTTGGGAATACAAATACATTTGCATCACCTTGGATAGGAGAATCAGGAGCTTTTTGTTTCGCAACAGACGGAACGAAAGCAGCATCAAATTGGAATTCTCCGTCGATTACAAGTAAAGGATCCTTTAGCTTCGCTTCAGCAAGTGCACCTTCTACTTTTTCTGTTTCTGGAGATTTTGCAGAACCTTTAGTAGAGAAGCTCAACATTGCAACACGAGGGTCGATATCGAACATTCTTGCAGTTTTTGCACTTTCAACTGCAATTTCTGCAAGGTCTGAACTATCAGGATTAATATTGATTGCACAGTCTGCAAATACATATTTCTCGTCTTCACGAACCATGATGAATACGCCAGAAGTTTTCTTGACGCCTTCTTTTGTTTTAATGATTTGTAATGCAGGACGTACAGTGTCAGCAGTTGAATGAATCGCACCACTAACTAAACCATCTGCTTGGTTAGCATAAACAAGCATTGTTCCGAAGTAATTTTCATCAAGAAGTGCTTTACGCGCATCCTCTTCTGTTGCTTTTCCTTTTCTTCTTTCTACAAAGGAAGCTACTAATGCATCGAATTGTGCATAGCTTTTCGGATCATAGATTTCTGCGTTTTGTAAAGAAACACCTAAGTTTTCAGCTTTTGTTTGCACTTCTTGTATATCACCGATTAAAATTGGTGTTAATATATTCTCTTCTGCCAAACGGCCAGCAGCTTTTAAAATTCTTTCGTCCAATCCTTCTGGAAAGACAATTTTAAGATTTTGGCCCTTCACTTTTTCCTTAAGGCCAGTAAATAGGTCGCTCATTATTGAATTCCTCCTTTATGTATACATACTATAGGATACTCTTCCTCGCTAAAAATTCAAGGAATTATACCAATATTTTAAAAAACAATGCCATTTGCTAAAATAGACGCTATTTTGTGTTCTAATAGGGTCAAAAAGCTTTAATTCTGTAGCATAACACCCTGATATATTTTCCCCTCCTGCTCTCATTTCATGCAAGATTTTACTTTAAGCTACCGAAAGAAGAAATGTTCAAGTTTTATTCACAACTAATATGGAGAAACTATGATATAGTAAATTTATATGAGAATTATTATCAAGGAGTGGTAGCAATGAGCGAAGCAGCAAAAACACTTGATGGCTGGTATTGCCTTCATGATTTCCGTACAATGGATTGGACAACATGGAAAATGGTGCCTGCTGAAGAAAGACAAGCAGCCATTAATGAATTTCTAGGCTTATTAGAGAAATGGACTACTGTTCAAACTGATAAACAAGGTAGCCACGCTATTTATAATATTGTTGGACAAAAGGCAGATTTCATGATGATGATTTTACGCCCAACAATGGAAGAATTACAGCAAATCGAAACAGAATTCAATAAAACGAAGCTGGCTGAATTCACTATCCCAGCTCATTCCTATGTTTCTGTAGTAGAATTGAGCAATTATCTTCCATCTGATTCAGATGAGGACCCATATGAGAATCCTCATGTAAAGGCTAGACTATATCCGATTCTTCCAGAATCTAAATATGTCTGCTTCTACCCAATGGATAAACGCCGTCAAGGAGACGACAACTGGTACATGCTTCCGATGGATGATCGTAAGAGCCTGATGAGAAGTCATGGTATGATTGGCCGCCAATATGCAGGCAAAGTGAAGCAAATCATTACTGGATCTGTCGGCTTTGACGATTATGAGTGGGGAGTTACTTTATTCGCTGATGATGTTCTCCAATTCAAAAAGCTTGTTTACGAAATGCGTTTCGATGAAGTGAGTGCTCGCTATGGCGAATTCGGTTCGTTCTTTGTCGGCAATATCCTTACAGATATACCAGCATTCTTGGAAGTATAATCTGAGACTTATGTTTTATAAACCCTACTTATCTTTTAAAGACAAGTGGGGTTTTTTCTTCTTAATTTTCTTTATCCGCCGAGGAATATCTTCCATCACTCTCTCATAGGATGGAATAGTGAGCAAGCAGCCCAGCTTTTTAAATTATGAATGTTCATGAGGTTGAAATAAGAAATGTTGTTTTTTTAAAAGATGGAGGGATGAAAATGAGTCAGTCTAATTATTACCCTTATCAAGACGGGCGAAACCAAGGTTATGGTTTCCCACAAGGCTATGGAACAGGACAGCAGGGTCAAGCATTGCCTGGCAGTCAAGGAGCAGCTCCAGGACAGTTTTTTGGTACGGCACCACAGCCTGGCTATGGCACACAGGCACCGTACATACAGCCTCAAGGCAATACTCAGCCAACAGCACCTTCCCTGCCAGGCCAATTACCTTTAGAAGCTTCTTATATAGAAAACATTTTGCGATTAAACAAAGGAAAGCTTGCCACTGTCTACACAACGTTTGAGAACAACCGCGAATGGAATGCAAAAATTTTCAAAGGGCTTATTGAAGCAGCTGGACGTGACCATCTTATCTTAAGTGACCCACAAACAGGTCAGCGCTACCTTATTCCAATGATTTACCTCGATTATGTAACATTTGATGAAGAAATTGAATACGAATATCCTTATGCTGCAGGTGCACCAAACTTAACTTTTAATGCGCCTAGATAAAGATCAAAACTAAAAGCCGCCCAAGTAGGGCGGCTTTTAAACATCTTCATGCTGATTACAAATACTTCACAGCGGCAATTACGATAAGAAGCCAAGCAACAATAAATGCCACGCCTCCAATTGGCGTGATTGCTCCCAAAATTCCTACTTGTGTGATAGCCAATACATAAAGGCTTCCTGCAAAAAAGACAATTCCAGCAAGCATCAGCCAGCCTGCCCAAGGCAAAAGGCTGTTTTCAGGGAACTTACTCATAAGGATGCCGACAATAATCAGACCCATACTATGAAACATTTGATATTGTACACCTGTCTTCCAAATCTCCAAATACTTTTCGGGAATCTTTCCTTCAAGGCCATGTGACCCGAAAGCACCTATTGCGACAGATAATAACGCACTAATTGCACCAATAATGATAAAAATTTTCATACATTCTCCTCATTTCCTAGAAATCAAATAAAGAATCGCCATTCCCTTCGTCTGTATTCAATTTTGGCGTCTGCATTTGTTGCATTTGCTGAACTGGCTGCATCTGCTGCATTGGAACAGGGGAAGGCTGAATTAATACTGGCTGCTGTACCGGCTGGCTGTAAGTTACGTTTGAACTGTTGCCACCCTCCTGCTCCAAAACAAGCTCGCATAATGATTTAATAGCATATACCCGCTCCCGAATAGTTGCCTCACTTCCGCTTGCTTTTGCTTCCTTGAGCTGGTCTTCTATTTTTGCCAATAGTTTTTGGACAGAAATGTTCATGTTATAATCCTTCCTTCTTTTGCTGCCGCGTTTATTTGTTCGTGAAGCGGAGACAGTCTTGTCCTGATGCCCTCTTCACTTCAACGGATGGAAGCGCCCTGCCTTTAAATTCAAAGGCTTTGCACCCTTTTGGGAATCGAGAATCCCATGTTACATAAAAATGCTTGCATTTAAAGCAATCAATCCTCTTTTGCTCAGTCATCTTACTCTCCCCATCAAAAAGGGCGGACTAGTCTATAGTCCACCTCTTATTTTATTATATTATTCCTTATCAAAACAATCATCTGCACACCAATTTATCGGTTTTGTACCCAAATCTGCTAATATGGCGTTAATTTGAGAGAAAGGCTTGCTTCCAAAGAAGCCCCTGTAAGCTGATAATGGACTCGGATGACTTGAAGTAATAATCCGGTGTCTGTTTGTATCAATAAGCTTCATTTTCTCTTGTGCCGGTTTTCCCCATAAAACAAATACTACTGGTTCCTGTCTTTCATTTAACTCTTTGATTATCTCATTTGTGAATACTTCCCAGCCCTTTCCGCGATGGGAATTAGCCTTACCGTCTCTTACTGTAAGAACTGTGTTGAGCATAAGGATGCCCTGTATTGCCCAATCCTTTAAATAGCCATTTTCCGGAATGGAACAGCCGATATCGGCTTGCAGCTCTTTAAAAATATTAACTAGGGAAGGCGGCTTCTTAACACCTGGTTTAACTGAAAAGCTCAACCCGTGCGCCTGGTGAGGACCATGATAAGGATCCTGCCCTAAAAATACAACCTTCACTTCATTATACGGAGTATATTTTAAGCTGTTATAAATATCCTCCTTTGCAGGATAAATCGTATGCTTGCTGTACTCCTCTAACAAAAAGTCTTCTAGTCTAGTAAAATACTCTTTTTTTCGTTCGCGCTCTAACAATAACTGCCAGTCATTATTAATAAAATCCAACATGGTTAACCATTCCTTTAGTCTTCTGTATATTCTACTTTAACACTATATCCTAGTTGGCTATAAAATTCCTTTAGTGACTTTTCCGCATTTGCCTCAGCCTTTGCTAAAACCCCTTGGGACTCTGCCTCTTTCTTTATTTCCTCTTTAGCCTCTGCTGCAAGCTGATAACCTTCCTCCCAATCAACATCTCCTCTAAAAAGTCCCGAAATAGAATACGTTTCTACTTGATCAAAGTCTATAGAAGGCTCTTGCAAAAATTCAGCATGCGGAAGCTTCAGGCTAATCTCTTTATTATTCTCATCAACCGTTATACGGTCAGATTCAAGTCCATCTAAATCGACACCTGCAGTTACAGATCCAGGAACAACGAGAAGGATTTTCCGTTGCGTTCCAGGCAGGTTTGCACTGATTTCTTTTCCAAATATCTCATTGTCCTCCTTCTCCAAAATAACCTTAACGAACGCTTGGGATGTCGCTAATGAGGATAAATCCTTCATCTGCTCAACAAAGCTTCCTTGCTTTATTGCTGGCTCATTTACCAACGTCGTTTTCCACCAAACAATGACAGCTGCTGCTAGGAGAAACAGGATAACTATTAAAAAAAATGACCGTTTGATTTGTCGTTTTGTTTTATTAAAAAATCCAATTCTCGGAAAATAAGAGCGTCTTTCTGCTCCCATAACAGCTGCTGCTTGTTCACGATTTGCTTGTTTCCAATCTTTTCTTTTCATTCCTTCTCCCCTTTTTATACGTATTTTATAGTATTCATTATATAGGGGAATTTGTCGAAAGTGGCGTTTTTGGTGCTTGTATCATTTTACCAATTTACTAGTTTTCGAAAAAAATAGGTTTTACTATTGACAAAAGTGGATAAATAATAACTAGACAGAGCGACAGATGCTCTATACAAACTCTAAGGAGGAATTAGATATGTATAAAGTAGAAGTAGTGGAGAATGGTGTACAAGCAACTAACGTAATTAACCAATTGGAAAACCAAGGATATACAAAGGAAAATATTTATATTTTCGCCCATGACAAAGATCGTTCAGAGGATTTGACAGCTGCCACAGATACTGGCGATGTCAGCATGAAGGAGCAAGGCTTAATGGACACAATCGGAAATGTCTTCCGAAAAAGAGGAGACGAGCTTCGCTCTAAAATGCAATCTGTTGGATTGACTGAAATGGAAGCAGAAAAATATGAGGAAGTGCTGGACACAGGCAAACTAGTTATCGTTGGCCACCAGCAATAATAGCAAAGGTCAGCCCATAATATGGGCTGACCTTTTTATGTTTAACCAAGCAGTTTATCGTATAAGGACCTTGCAAACACCGTGTCTTTTGTATTATGTACGAGTGCTCTGCCATCCTCAAACAGAACAATCCTGTTTCCATCCATTTCAACAGACAGCAAAAACGGATTGGCTTTTACATGATAACCGTTCTGTTTTAAACTAGCTGCCAGCTTATTTAATGAGAGCTTCTTTTGTTTTGGGGGTCTTATTTGGACTGTATCTCGCCCACATAAAACAGCTGTTTTCGTTCGATTTTCACCCCTCAGAAACGGATAGATGCGGTTCGTTCCGCATGTTTGGCAGGATGGGTTTTTGGCGCGAGAAACCTTCATGTTTGAATATTCATTTGTCCAAAGGTCAAAATGAAATAAACTCCCTCTTAAGGCCTGTCTGTCTTCCACTAAAATTTTGAGCGCCTCTGTAACCTGGTGTGACACAACCATCTGAACAGCAGGGGCAATAATTCCAACAGTATCACAGGTCATCCCTTGCACAGGAAGGGTGTGAAGCAGGCAATGGAGACATGGGGTCTCTTCTGGAATAATGGTGAAGCACATGCCGGAGCTTCCCACACAAGCACCATATATCCAAGGGGTTTGATGAAATAACGCCAAATCGTTCAAAAGCATTCTCGTCTCAAAATTATCAGTAGCATCTATTAAAAGATCTGCAGCTTCCAAATATTCTTCTACTAATTCCTTTGTTGCCTCTGCCACTATCGGGGTAATAACCGCCTCGGTATTGATAGCTTTCAGCCTTTTTTCAGCCGCAATTGCTTTTGGTACCTTTTCATTTGCATCCTCTTCTGTATATAGCTGCTGCCGCTGCAAATTGCTTAGCTCCACATAATCCCTATCTATTATTGTCAGCTTGCCGACACCAGCTCTGACAAGCATTTCTGCAGATCCTGACCCAAGTGCGCCGGCCCCAATAATAAGAACATGCTTCTTTTGAATTTTCGCTTGCCCTAAAGCTCCTATTTGAGGAAACAGCGTTTGTCTCGAATAGCGATTAGCTTCCATTTTCCTGCCCCTCTCACCCACCGCTTACAGGCGGTATAAATGCAATAATGTCATTTTTTTCAATAATGTCATCATCTAGAGCAAATTCTTCGTTAATTGCTGTCATAACTGAATTTAACGGCAGATCACTGTAAGTCGCCAAAAGCTCAGCCTTTGCTTCTCTTACCGTTTTTCCTGTCAAGTCCATCTCTAAATAATCAGCGTTAATAATCTCCTTCAAGCCTGCAAAAAAAAGCAGTTTATTCATTTACATCGACTCCTTCCGGCTTGCCGCTCGGATAGGCCTTTGTCTGCTTTTGATCACCTATCCATTCTTCTCCATCTTCCCAGTGTTCCTTTTTCCAGATTGGCACTATTTCCTTAATTCTCTCAATCGCATAGCGGTTTGCCTCATATGCATCATTTCTGTGCGGTGTCGAAACTGCGATGACAACTGCTATATCTGTTATTTCCAGCTCACCGACCCGATGAAATATGGCTACCTTTGCCTCCTGCCATTTCTCTTTTATTTCAAGACCAATTTCCTCAAGCTTTTTTATAGCCATTGGCTCATACGCTTCATAGGAAAGCCATACTGTTTTTTTATTCCCTGTTATTTCCCTTACTGTTCCTATAAAGGTGGTGATGGCCCCTGCATTTCTGCTTGTGACAAGATCAATCACATCTTGGATAACTATAGGTGTATGGACAATTCGATAGTTCATAGCCGGCTCCTTTACTTATATTCTTTTAAACTATCAGGTAAAAATGGCTATATTCTGACATTTCTTCACTTCAAACCTTATAAAAAACATCCATCCTAAGAAGAAAATTCCCTTTTATCATTTCTACTGTAAATTCACTATTAACGTTTTATTTTTAATTAAACCGAACTTTTTTACTTATTTCAACCTTTTTAACCGCGCAGAAGTGACGGCTTTATGACAGTTTTTTGATTATTTTTTCCTTTTTCCAAATATACTCGCATACACTTTCACAATCAGTGGCATCTTAAAGGATATGTCTATTAATGCGAACTTAATGAAAAAAAAAGTAAATAGTAGTATCATTAGTCTATTACGAATTACCATGAATTCCATCGATCATTAATAATTCATTAATGAGATTACATAGGAGGGCTTATAAACATGAAAAAAGTATTAACTTTAGCTGGATCTGATACGAGTGGAGGCGCAGGTATTCAAGCTGATTTAAAGACATTCCAAGAACTAGGAGTTTATGGAATGACTGCTTTGACAACAATTGTTACGATGGACCCGAAAAACCATTGGCATCATAATGTTTTCCCACAAAATATTGATACAGTAAAATCTCAATTGGAAACTGTTCTTTCTGTTGGAATTGATGCAATGAAAACAGGCATGCTTGGTTCTGTGGAAATCATTGAAGAAGCGGCAAAAATGATTGATGAGAATAAAGTAAAACATGTTGTCATTGACCCTGTTATGGTTTGTAAAGGAGAAGACGAAGTACTTCACCCGGAAACTGCTGATGCTTTAAGAGAACTATTAGTTCCAAGAGCTACTGTAGTAACACCTAACCTGTTCGAAGCTTGGCAATTGGCTAAAACAGATCATCCGATTAAAACTGTCGATGATATGAAGGAAGCTGCAGTTAAAATCCATGCTTTAGGACCAAAATATGTGTTGATTAAAGGCGGCAGTAAATTAAATCATGCAAAAGCTGTAGATGTTCTTTATGATGGAAAAGATTTCACCATTCTAGAAAGCGAACTTGTCGATACAACATATACGCACGGTGCTGGCTGCACTAATTCTGCTGCTATAACAGCAGAGCTTGCAAAGGGCAAATCAGTGGAAGAAGCTGTGCAAGTAGCTAAGGATTTCATTACTGCTGCAATCAGCAATGGCTTTAAGCTGAATGAATATGTCGGTCCAACAATGCATGGTGCTTACCGCAATGAAAGAAACGGTGCTACTGTTTAAGTAAAACCTAAGGAGGGATAGCATGGAGTTTGTTCAAGCTGATAAGGTTCAAGAGCAAATTAATGATAAGGCAAACAAGGAAGTTTATATTCATTTAGAAACAACAAATGGTGCTTATGCAAATCATAATGATGAAAACTTCTTTAATTCAGGTGCCTACATCCGCAATGCAAAGCTTGTTTATGAATATGGAAAAATCACTGGTGAAGGACCATATCGAGTAGGACTTAAAACTGAGATTGGTTGGATTTATGCAGAGGGAATCAACCATTATGAGGTGGATGATAAAGGACGCCTGCTTTTGGCTGGTCTTGATTTTACAGGAAAGCTTGCTGTAGCTTTGCAAATTAGTGATAAACCGTTTGATTAATTATTAATAAGACAGGAGGAAATAATATTGGAAAAAGAAAGACATGTTTTAGTCATCTTTCCCCATCCAGATGATGAAGCTTTTAGTGTTTCTGGAACTATTGCAAAGTATATACATGACGGAACGCCTGTCACATATGCTTGTCTGACACTGGGACAAATGGGCAGGAATCTTGGAAGTCCTCCATTTGCAACAAGAGAAACGTTGCCAGATGTTCGCAGAGAGGAACTTATGGAGGCAGCTAGAGTGCTTGGCCTTGAAGACTTAAGAATGTTGGGCTATAGAGATAAGACAATCGAATTCTTAGATGAATCCGTCCTTGTCAATGAATTCACAGGTTTGATTGAAGAATTGAACCCATCCTTGATTATTTCTTTCTATCCTGGATACTCTGTTCATCCAGATCACGATGCAACAGCAGAGGCTGTAGTTAGAACGTTAGAGAAAATGGACCCAGCGCAAAGACCAAAGCTGCTTTGTCTTGCCTTTTCCCGTAATTGCATAGAGGACTTAGGTGAGCCAGATGTTCACATTGATGTCCAAAACTTCGCAGAAAAGAAAATTGCTACAATTGCGGCACATCGTTCACAAACACAGCTCTATGCTTTATCGTTGCAAGAAGGTTTAAAAAACCAAGATCCAGCAATACTTGAACGACTGTATACAGAAAGACTTTGGACTTACAAGTTCAAATAAAAAAGGATGCATCCGCATCCTTTTTTTTAATATTCTCTATTAATCTCCAAACTGGATTCTTCACTTTCAAGTAGTTCCTTCGCTCTTTGGACATGGTCGCCATCCTCTGTCTTAATGATATTGACAAGCACCCTTTTTGTGAGTCTCATCATTAAGCCCTTCACATGTACCTTTCCTTCAAACTCAACCTGAGTACCTTCTTGAATCTCAGCAAAGCGATAATCATAGTCAACAAGAAGCCCGTTTGAGTTGCTTCTTCGCTTAATTGCAACGTTTTTTTCATAAGCAAGATATTCTATTTCAGCTGTTGCGTTTTTTCCACGCACTTTTCTTAATTCCCTATATTTAGTTCCAACCCCGACAGGTCCATCTGTGAGCTTTTCTGTTTCCTCGACATTGCTCATGTACTCTGGCGCATAGCTCATATTGGCAAAGTAGGCAAAAACAACATCTACGGGTTCTGTTATAATGACACTTGCACGAAAGTCTGCCATTTTTTCCACCTCTAATATATTTTCTATCTATTAATCTCTTCTTAAATGCTTTTTATAAGTATAACCGATTTTTATAAAAGACTCTATTTTCTTATCATGCATATTTTTAAAAAAGAAAAGGTTGGATTAAGCCTATTTTAACTTTTTAAAAAATGAGTGATTACTCACTTTACAATCAAAGGGATTAACTTTATGATAAAAGTGAGTAATTACTCACTTTTATTAACAGGAGGAGTTAATATGGATGTTAATCCGGTTTTATTTGTAAATCATCTCTCCAAGGCCTTTGGCAAACGTCCTGTATTAGAAAATATTGATATGGAGGTCCAGCAAGGCGAAATATTAGGATTGCTTGGTCCATCTGGAGCTGGTAAAACAACACTTGTAAAAGCAATCATTGGGCTCGAATCTCCTGATAGTGGCAATGTATCTGTACTTGGAACAACAATGCCTAATTTAGAAATCATCGAGCAAATTGGCTATATGGCTCAAGCTGATGCCCTTTATCATGATTTAACCGCATTAGAAAACCTCCAGTTTTTTGCCCGTTTGTATGGTCTAAGCAAGTTGCAACAAAAGGATAGGTTTGAAGAGACCGCACAGCTTGTAAATCTTTCTGACCAGCTTCATAAACCAGTAGCACAATATTCAGGTGGCATGAAAAGAAGATTATCTATTTGTATTGCCCTTTTAAATAAACCTAAGCTGCTTATTTTAGATGAACCTACTGTCGGTATTGACCCTGTTCTTCGCAAAAGTATTTGGGAAACATTCCGTCAGCTTAAAGAGTCAGGAACCTCCATTATCGTCACAACACATGTTATGGATGAAGCGGAAAAATGCGACAGGCTTGCAATGATTCGCAATGGCAAAATCATTGCAATAGATTCCCCAAAGCAATTGATAAGGCGCAGTAATACGCAAACAATGGAGGAAGCATTCTTATTTTATGGAGGGGTCGAGGATGAGAATTAGAGCGTTAGTTATACGGATTTTACAGCAGTTTTACCGTGATAAACGAACCGTCGCAATGATGATTCTTGCACCAATCTTTATTTTGACAATGGTTCATCTCGTTTTTAACAGTGACAGCTACGAACCTGAAATAGGTCTTATTAATGCCCCAAGCAAGCTAGAGGAAGCACTTCCTGATAATGCAACAAGCAAATATAAAACAGAAGCAGCAGCACAAAAAGACTTAGCCGCAGGTAAAATTGACGGTTATCTACAAGTCGGTAGTACGATACACATCATGGTGGAAGGCAGCGATCCAAGCATTAGCAAATCGGTAGTAGAAAAGATTCGAACAGCCTTTCCATCAACAGGTGCAGCTAGTCCAGATATTAAGGTAAATGCCTTATATGGGGAAACAGACATGAGTCAATTCGACTCCTTCGGCCCTATCCTTCTTGGTTTTTTTGCTTTTTTCTTTGTGTTCCTTGTTGCAGGGGTCTCCTTTTTAAGAGAAAGAACATCTGGTACATTGGAAAGGCTTCTGTCTAGTCCTGTCAGGAGATGGGAGTTTGTTCTGTCCTATGTAATAGGGTTTGGGTTATTTACAATGATTCAGTCTGCCATCATTGTTTTCTATGCAGTTTATATACTTGGGATGATGAATGAAGGATCCATCCTCTTAGTGCTTTTGACAACGTTAATTCTGTCTTTAACAGCATTGACACTTGGTATTCTGTTATCTACATTCGCTAAAAATGAACTGCAGATGATCCAGTTTATTCCGATTATTGTCGTACCACAGGTGTTCTTTTCTGGACTATTTCCATTAGAAACGATATCGCGCTACATCAGCTGGATTTCTAATATCACTCCATTGTACTACGCTGGTGATGCACTGAAGGACGTTATGATTAGAGGAAAAGGACTAGGAAGTATCGCAGAACCACTCATTATACTGCTTTGTTTTTCCCTGCTGTTTATTGTTATTAATATAGCAGCATTAAAGAGGTATCGCAAAATATAACAAATTGGGTGTTGGGATTTCCGGATAGGTTTTCTCTATACTTCGTTGTACAATAGAGGAAAGATCCTGAAGTTAAAGGAGCGTCTCATGAGTGACCAAGAAAACATATTAGATTTCATCTTAAAGGATGAAGATAATGTGACTGAAAAACAGAAAAAGATAATTGCCGCTGCCATTGAAGCATTTTCCGAGAAGGGGTTTGCAGCGACCTCCACGAGTGAAATTGCCAAGAAGGCTGGTGTTGCCGAAGGAACCATTTTCCGCCATTACAAGACGAAAAAAGACTTGCTGCTAAAGCTTCTTTCTCCAATGGTGTCAAAGCTGATTGCCCCAATTGTTCTCAAGGATTTTAACAAGGTACTCGATGCCGAGCATCACAGCTTTGAGGAATTTCTTCGAGCGGTCGTTAAAAACCGCATGGAATTTCTTCAGAAAAACGATGCTCTATTTAAGATTCTTATACAAGAAATCCCTTTCCATCAAGATTTGAGGGAGATATTCATTGATCAAATAGCCTCAAAGGTGTTCAAGCGCTTAAATGAAATAATGGATTTTTATAAGGAAAAAGGAGATGTACTAGACATTCCCAGCATGTCGGCAGTACGTTTAGCAATTACCTCTATCTTTGGATACTTTATTGCCAGGCACCTCATTCTTCCTGACATTCACTGGGATGATGAGGCAGAAATTGAACGAACGATTCAGTTCATCTTGGCTGGTCTTGCGCCTAAAAGCTAGAAACAATAGAAAAACCCTTTTTGCCTGCAGGCTAAAAAGGGTTTTTCTTTATATGTATTTGTGAGCTTAAACCTCAAGTGCAAGCTTAATTGCCTTACCAACGCCACTTTCCTCATTCGTTGCTGTGACAAAGTGACACTGTCTTTGGATTTCTTCATCGGCATTTCCCATTGCGACTGCTCTTCCAACCTTTAGCATCATAGAAAGGTCATTATAATTGTCGCCAATTGCCATCGTGTCTTGTAAGGAGATGCCTCTTGCGTCAACAAATTCCTCTAACGCGATACCCTTTTGGGCTTCAACAGCTGTTATTTCAATATTTTCCTTGCCTGATGCACTGACTGCAAGCTTCGAATTTCCCTTCAGCTTCTCTCTTACCTCATTTAATGTGACTGGTTCGAAGTGGAATGCCAGCAGCTTATAAATAACTTGGGACTCATCCTCAAACAAAACAGCATAGCTGTCAAGCTGATTAACCTCCTGCAGACGCTCCTCAGCAGCCTTCTTAATTTCATCCATATCCATATCCTTTACATGACCATTCACAGTAAAAATATCCATAATCAATGATCTGGCCATTGTCTTATCTAATGTATATGTTCCTTTATTCGTATACACTTCATAATAAACTTGATGACTATGCAAAATTTCAGCAACTTCCTTTGCAAGGTCCTTGCTTAATGGATTTGTTTGGATTACTTCATGAGCGCTAGTGCGGATTTCTGCCCCATTTGCACAAATCATCGGTGTAATGATGCCAGCATCCTTCAACAAGTCCCCTGCCTCTTCATAAGCACGGCCTGTTGCAATCACTACTTCAACCCCGCTCTCTTGAGCAAGTTTTATCGCCTCACGGTTTTCTGCTGTAATTTCCTGAGCAGAAGTCAGCAGCGTACCATCCATATCAATAGCAATACATTTTACCATTTAAAAAACACCCTTTTTATTTATTTGTGGCAGGAAAGGCTATTCATATATAGCGCTTCCAACCTGTCCTAAAAAAAAGCCTTTAACAGCATTTTCAGCCAATACCTCTATGATAACATGGATTCACCTATTTTAATAACTCCCCGCTTTGTCCCATAATGCTCCAACAAAGAAGGTTATATTTGTCATAATTGTGAACTAAAAATGTGAACACTTTTCAAACACTTTATGATTTATAACGCAAAATAATCCTTTTTCATTATGATATAGCTATCATTTCGAAAAGGGAGACGATAACGGCACAAACATCTTTATACCAGCTTTTCTTCCTAGGTGAGAAGACTAGCTTCAACAGATGGCCACATCAATTTGTATTCTAATCCAACACGTTTATTTATTTTTTATGTGCTTAGTCAACGATATTTGTCGCAATTTTACTTATCATGTTCACATCTTCACAAAAATATTTTAGAACAAGGAGGAAAACACATGGATATGGTGTTTTTATCACGTTTACAATTCGCTTCCACCACCATCTTTCATTTCTTCTTCGTGCCAATTTCTATCGGCTTAGTTTTCATGATTGCTATTATGGAAACAATGTACGTTAGAAGCGGTAATGAAGAATATAAAAGAATGGCAAAATTTTGGGGGAAATTATTTCTTATTAACTTTGTCATCGGAATCGTTACAGGAATCCTTCAGGAATTCCAGTTTGGCATGAATTGGTCAAACTACTCTCGTTTTGTAGGAGATGTTTTCGGTGCTCCTCTTGCGATTGAAGCATTGCTTGCCTTCTTTCTGGAATCCACCTTTATTGGACTTTGGATTTTCGGCTGGGATCGGTTATCAAAAAAGGTGCACCTTGCCTGTATTTGGCTGACATCTTTCGGTACAATCATGTCTGCCTTCTTTATTCTTGTTGCAAACAGCTTTATGCAGCATCCTGTCGGTTATGAAATCAACAACGGCAGAGCGGAAATGAATGACTTTTTGGCGCTGCTGACAAATGGGCAGGCACTTGTTGAAATCCCCCATACAGTTCTCGGAGCTTTGGCAACAGGAGCTTTCCTTGTTACAGGGATAAGTGCAATTAAACTATTGAAAAAACAAGATGTTTCTTTCTTTAAAAAGTCATTCCAAATTGGTATTACAGTTGCATTAATTTCAACATTTTTAACAATGGTGGCAGGTCATGCACAAGCTCAATATCTTGTAGAAACACAGCCGATGAAAATGGCAGCAAGTGAAGGGCTTTGGGAGCATAGCGATGATCCAGCATCTTGGACTGTTTCCGCGTTTATTAATGTCGATAAAAAAGAAAATACTGGTGAAATTAAAATACCTTATCTGCTCAGCATTCTTTCCTATAATACGTTGGATGGCAGTGTAAAAGGTATGAATGAGCTTCAAGCAGAATATGAGCAAAAATACGGCGAAGGAAACTATATTCCTCCTGTTAAAACAACGTTTTGGAGCTTCCGCATCATGGTTGTTGCTGGTGTTGCCATGTTTGTGCTTGGCATTTACGGTGTTTTCTTAGCTTGGAAAAAGAAACTCGTTACTAAACCAAATAAGTGGTTCTACCGTTTTATGGTGGCAGGTATATCCTTGCCATTTATAGCCAATACTTCAGGATGGATTATGACAGAAATCGGCAGGCAGCCTTGGACAGTGTTTGGTCTTATGCAAACAGCAGACAGTATTAGCCCAAGCGTCAGTGCCGGTCAAGTCTTATTTTCCATCATAACGTTCTGCACCGTCTATGCGATTCTGGCTGTAATCATGATTTTCCTTTATGTGAAGGTAATCAAAAAGGGTCCGTACAAAATGGACGCTGAAGAACAAAAAATCAACAACGACCCATTTGCAAAGGAGGGTTTCCATGTTTGATCTAGGTGTACTTTGGTTTATATTAGTTGCTGTCTTATTCATTGGATTCTTCTTTCTGGAAGGCTTTGATTTCGGTGTTGGCATGTCCACACAGTTAATTGCTAGAAATGATATGGAAAGACGAATTCTTATTAATACAATCGGTCCATTCTGGGACGCAAACGAGGTTTGGCTGATAACAGCAGGAGGAGCGCTATTCGCTGCCTTTCCTCATTGGTATGCAACACTGTTCAGCGGATTTTATACTCCGCTTGTCGTCGTGCTGCTTGCTTTAATTATTCGTGCAACAGGTTTTGAGTTCCGAGCAAAGGGCAATCACCCTATCTGGAAAAAGAGTTGGGACATCTGTATATTTTTAGGCAGTCTCCTTCCTCCCCTTTTGTTTGGGGTTGTGTTTGCTTGCTTCATACAAGGACTGCCGATTGATAAAAACATGGAGCTTAATGCCGGCTTTTTCGATATCGTTAATGTCTACACATTAACAGGCGGCATTACTGTACTTATGCTTTGTCTTGTTCACGGGCTTATGTTTACAACAATTCGGACTGTCGGTGATTTGCAAGACCGCGCCCGTAATCTTGGTCAAAAGCTGCTGCCGCCATTAGGCATTTTATTAACAGCATTTACTGTAATGACATATATCAAAACAGATATCTTTGAAAGACAAGGCACCATCCTTTCCTTCTTGTTCGGAATCGGTGTAATTGCCTTTGTTCTTAGTGGATATTTCATATCTAGGAAAAAGGATGGCTGGGCATTTGGAATGACAGGTGCTGTCATTGCCCTCTCCTTTATATCTATTTTTATCGGCTTATTCCCAAGACTGATGATCAGCTCAATCAACAGCTCATTCAGCTTAACGGTCTCCAATGCAGCCTCCGGGCATTACTCCTTAACGGTGATGACAATTGTCGCACTTACCCTGCTGCCTTTTGTGCTAGGGTATCAAATTTGGAGCTATATTGTATTCCGTAAACGTGTAACAGAAAAGTCTCATCTGGAGTACTGATGGACAAAAACTTAATGAAGTCAAAAGGAATCAAGCCGATTCTTACATTGCTAACTTTCGCAACAATCTTTCAAGGTGCTGCAATCATTCTGCAAGCCAAATGGCTTGCAGAGGCCATCACCTCTTTATTTAATGGAGAAGGAATTCAAGAACAATATGAAACAATCATATTGTTCTTGTTGGCATTTCTGGCACGCCACCTCCTTCAATTATTCCAGCAAAGCATCTCTGCCCGTTTTGCCGAAAAAACAAGTAGAGAACTTAGATCACGCCTAATAAAAAAACTGTTTGAGCTTGGACCGAAATATACAAAGAAACAAGGCAGTGGAAACATATCGACACTTGTGTTGGAAGGAATTTCTCAATATAAAGGGTATGTTGAACTTATCCTTCCGAGGATGGTGGGAACCTCCGTCATTCCTCCAATGATATTGCTGTATGTATATTGGTTGGATTGGATTGCAGGCATCATTCTGACAATCACAATGCCGATTCTAATTGGTTTCCTCATTCTCGTTGGACTGGCAGCAAAGGGACAAATGAATAAGCAGCTTGCTACTTACCGGATTCTTTCCAATCACTTCCTTGATTCATTAAGAGGATTGGAAACACTTAAATTTTTAGGAAAAAGCAAAAAACACAGTGACAATATTGAAAAAGTGAGTGAGCAATATCGGACTGCCACGATGAAAACACTTCGTGTCGCCTTTTTATCCTCCTTTTCACTGGACTTTTTTACATCATTATCTGTTGCTTCTGTAGCAGTTAATTTAGGTGTACGCCTTATTGGCGGTGACTTGCTGCTGTTGCCGGCATTAATGATTTTAATTATGGCACCTGAATATTTTCTTCCAGTAAGGATGGTTGGAGCAGACTATCATGCCACTTTAAATGGAAAAGAAGCAGGCGAAGCCATATTGGCAATACTTCACGAGGAAAGCAATAGCATGTCAAAAACAACTGTATCAGCTATGCAGGATATTTCGAATATTGCATTTAATCAAGTAGGATATCGTCACAGCAGTGCGGAGAATCTTACACTTGAGAGTCTATCCTTCCAAATTGCTGGCTGCAAAAAGGTCGGTATTGTCGGAGAAAGCGGTGCAGGGAAATCAACACTAATTGATTTACTCAGCGGCTTTACGAGTAATACAGAAGGTGAAATTCTGTTAAATAACAAGGAGATACCAAGTCTTATGACTGAGGAGTGGCGGCAGAAAACAGTCTATATACCACAATCTCCCTATATATTCAGCATGACACTCAGAGAGAATATTGCCTTTTATCAACCTGGAGCAGAGGATGATGAAATTAAAGCTGCATTAAGAGCAACAGGATTGGAGACATTATATCAATCCCTTCCGCATGGCCTTGACGAGATGCTTGGTGATGGCGGCAGAACACTTAGTGGCGGACAAGAACAGCGCATTGCCTTAGCAAGGGCCTTTCTGACAGACCGAAAAGTTATGCTGTTGGATGAACCAACGTCACACTTAGATATTGAAACAGAATTTGAGTTAAAGGAGACAATGCTGCCATTGTTTGAACAGAGGCTTGTTTTCCTTGCAACACATCGACTTCACTGGATGAAGAATATGGATAAAATCCTTGTACTAGATAACGGAAAAATAGTTGAAACTGGCACACACGAAGAGCTTGTAGCGGCAAAAGGCTGCTATTACAGGCTGCTGATTCAATAAAGGAGCTGCTAAGCATGAGAGAAGACAAATGGATATTGCCATTTATGAAAGAGAATGCTGGACGAATTATCATCATTCTCTTATTAAGCATATTAGCACTGGGCACAGGAGCAATGCTCACCTTTACTTCAGGCTATTTAATCAGCAGATCTGCCATGCCGATTGAAAACATTCTAATGGTGTATATTCCGATTGTAGGAGTTAGAGCATTTGGAATCAGCCGTGCTGTGTTCAGCTATTTAGAAAGGCTCGCGGGCCATGATGCTGTTTTAAGAATATTATCGAAAATGCGTATAAAGCTATATGGAATTTTAGAGCCACAGGCACTTTTCATTAAGAGCCGCTTCAAAATGGGTGATATGCTTGGCATTCTTGCAGAGGATATTGAACAGCTTCAGTATATTTATTTAAGGACGATTTTTCCGACAATAGCTGCATGTGTTTTATATATCATGACAATTTGTGTTATCGGTATTCTCGATATCCCCTTTGCCATGCTTATGGCATTTTATTTAGCGCTGCTACTTGTTGTATTTCCAGTTTGTTCTCTGCTGCTGATGAAGAAAAGCCAGACAGAATATAAGCAGCGCAGAAATGGCCTTTATCAAAAGCTGACTGACAGTATTTTAGGCATAACAGACTGGGTTATTAGTGGCCGCTCAAACAGCTTTATATCCTCCTATGAAAGAGATGAAGCCTTAGCAGCAGATGTAAACCTTAAACTGACCCGCTTTTCGAGATGGCGTAATTTTGCCCAGCAGGCAGTTTCAGCATTAGTAATTACCTCTTTGCTATTTTGGGCTGCTGGACAATATGCAGAAGGACATATTCCTGTTGCGATGATTGCTGCCATTGTATTAGTTGCACTGCCAATACTGGACGCCTTTCTAGTTGTTTCTGAAGCGTTTGAGAGAATCCCAGGATATCAAGATTCCTTAAACAGACTAAAAAGGCTGGAAGGCTCTGAAAATAAAGCTAGCCAGCACAAAATGGCGCCAAAGGAAAATTCTATCCATATTAAACTGGAAAATGTCTCTTATACCTATGAGAAAGGGGATACCCCCTCTGTCAAAAATGTAAATATTGATATTCCCCAAGGAAAAAAAATTGCTTTGATTGGCAGGAGCGGTGCAGGAAAATCAACATTGTTAAAGCTTATTCAAGGGGTTATCACCACAAAGAATGGAAAGGTAACCTATAACGGGAAGGATGCTGGACTTCATCAGGAGGATACTTCAGCGATTATTTCTGTTTTAAACCAGAGTCCCCATCTATTTGATACAACACTAAGAAATAATTTGCTGCTAGGCTCAGATGACGTGGGGGAAAATGAGTTGACTGCGGCAATTAAACTAGCACAGCTGCAAGACTTAGTGAACAAACTGCCAGATGGACTTGATACCTTTATGCAGGAAACAGGCCAGCGCTTTTCTGGTGGTGAAAGACAGCGTGTCGCTTTAGCTAGAATTCTCTTAAAGGACACGCCGGTTGTCATATTAGACGAACCGAATGCAAGCTTGGACCCTCGTACAGAAAAGGAACTGCTTCAGACCATTTTTGCCTCCCTAGCAGGTAAGTCAATCATCTGGATTACTCACCATTTAGTTGGGGTGGAGCAGATGGATGAAATCTTATTTATGGAAGCAGGCAAAATTGTAATGAGAGGCACACATCAAGAGCTTCTTGGAAACGAACGTTATAGACAATTTTATGAACTGGATCATCCAGATTTTTTATTAAAAAAAGATGAGGCATAAACTTCCTCATCTTTTTTGTTGCCATTTTTATGTCGTTACCATCTGACCGCCATTTATATGAATTACTTCCCCTGTCGTGTAGCCAGAGTCATCTGAAGCTAAATAAACATAAGCAGGTGCGAGCTCAAAAGGCTGGCCTGCCCTTTTCCATGGCGTATCTGTCCCGAATGTCATAACATTCTTTTCAGAAAAGCTTGCTGGAATTAATGGTGTCCAAATTGGTCCTGGCGCAATGGCATTCACTCTGATTTTCTTTTTTGCCAATGACATTGACAATGATCTCGTCAATGCAAGAATAGCTCCCTTTGTTGCCGAGTAATCGATTAAATCCTTATTTCCCTCATAAGCGGTAACAGAGGTAGTATTAATGATCGAGCTTCCCGCCTTTAAATGAGGCAGGACTGCTTTTATTAAGTAAAAGAATGAGAATATATTTGTTTCAAAGGTATTCGTTAATTGTTCCTTTGTAATATCAAGAATGCTTTTTTGTACAAATTGGACAGCGTGATTATTGACTAATATATCAATTTTGCCAAAGCGCTGGATTGCCTGCTGTGCGACAACTGCAGCGTTTTCCTCGACTCTGAGATCTGCTGCAATGAACAGGCTCTCTCCACCAAGCTGGTTGATTCTCTGCTCTGTTTCTTGGGCATCTCTATGTTCATTTAAGTAAACGATAACGACCTTTGCACCTTCCTTTACAAAGGCATATGCCGCTGCCCTGCCAATACCGCTGTCCCCGCCAGTAATAATTGCTACTTTTCCCTTTAGCTTGCCGCTGCCTTTATAGTTAGGGTTCTCGGAAATCGGCCGTGGATTCATTTCATACTCAAATCCTGGCATTCTGTTCTGATGCTGTGGTGGAAAAGCAATTGGTGTATTCTTTACTTCCTGCTTATGATCATAATACGGATATTCTGGATACATTGTTTTCGCACTCCTTCTGGGCATTTATCTTTACATATGCTATGCCCAGATGGAAAAGTTGTGCTTTTTTTTATGAAAGAACATTCACAACTGCTGCGTCTGTTGCTTGAATAAGGTCACTCACTTCCAGTTCCATCTGTAACCCTATTTTGCCACCACTCACGACAATAGATGGCAGCCCCTCTGCACTGTCATCAAGAATTGTTTGATAACTTTTCTTCATGCCAATCGGTGAGCATCCACCTCTTATATAGCCTGTTAGCTTTTGGATATCCTTGACAGGTGCCATCTCGACTTTTTTAGATTGCACTGCTTTAGCTGCCTTTTTCAAATCAAGCTCAGCTTGGACTGGAATGATGAATACATACGGCTCCTTTTCCCCATCTTGTACAACAAGTGTTTTAAATACCTGTCTTTTATCAACACCTATTTTTTCTGCTACCGAAATGCCGTCAATTTTCCCATCCTTATTTTCGTAAGAATGAGTGGTATAGGAGATGTGGAGACCGTCGAGAATGCGCATTGCATTCGTTTTGCCTTTTGCCATTGCGTTTCAGCTCCTGTCTGACTTTTCACTCTTTTCCCCATTATAACTTAACCCGTTAGACATTTGGCCCGATAATCAGAACCAATTTGCCGATATGCCATATAGTATTGGAAAGCTGCCTTAATCAAAGGGAGCGAAATGCGATTCCTGACTATTGGAGGAATAAAGATGAAACCATCTTATCAAGATGCACTTGCTTATTATGGAGTTAACGGAGCCCATCCTGGCGGGCTTTCCTTAACTAGATACTTGCTGCAGCAGGAAAAAATCACATCAGCCACAAGCCTGTTAGACGCTGGATGCGGGACAGGGCAAACCTCGGCTTTTATTAAAAAGCATTACCCTTGTTCTGTCACAAGCATTGACCTCCATCCAACGATGGTCAAAAGGGCTGCAAGTCGTTTTCACAGAGAAAACCTGCCCATAAATCTAGTGCAGGGCAGTATTGAGAAACTGCCATTCCCTGACGGAAGCTTTGACATCATACTTGTAGAATCTGTGCTTATTTTCACAGATATTCGCCACTCCTTAAAGGAGCTTAAACGTGTCCTGAAGCCTAACGGTGTCGTTCTTGCCTTGGAAATGACTTCTGAAAGAGAGCTTACATCATTAGAACAAAATAATATGAGATCAGTCTATGGAATAGAGAAGGTATATTCTGAAGGAGAATGGGTGCACAACTTAGCTGCTGCTGGCTTTAGGAATGCGGAAATCAAGCTGTCACACACCGTCTATTCCCATATGTTTGCAAACATTGAAGGGGAAGAGGAAGAAATGGACGTTCATGTTACAAGAAATTTAGAAATGGAAAATAAGCTGACGGAGCATGCTCACATTTTATATACTTATGGAAATATTATTGGATATCGCGTTTACAGAGCAACACTTTAATAAAAACACCCTCCGGATATCAGGGCCAGATCCCTTCGTCAGGAGGGTGTTTTCCTTAGTTTAACAGCGATTTATGAATCCATATGGCAGCCTGGGATCCGTCTCCCATGGCAATTGTTACCTGTTCGGAATGGGCAACAACATCACCTGCAGCCCACACATTTTCTACATTAGTCATTTTCGTTCTGCCATTAACAGAAATATGGTTATTCTCTAATATCTCCACACCGAGCTGTTTGGCAAGCTCTGATTTGACGATATTGCCCCCGAATGCAATAAAGCCATGCTTCCCATCCAAAAACTCCCCATCATTTAAAGTAAAGCCTTGCAAGCTTGATCCATCCGCTTCCACTTTCTTAATTTCCTTATCTATAACAGGGATATTTTGTTCAGCAAGCTTCTTTTGTACTTCCTCGCCGATGGCTTCTCCACCGTGATTAACATAGACAAGCTCCTTTGTCCAATACGTTAATGTTAACGCCATATTTGCTCCAACTTTTCCATTACCGATAACAATGGTCTTCTTATTTTTAACCTCATAGCCATCACAATCAGGACATAAATACACACTGATACCTAAACAAGGATATAGCTCTGCAAATGGCGGGATATTGTCAATAATACCTGTTGCAAGAAGCAGTCTCTTCGCTTCATACTGACCTGATTCTGTATCAATAACAAAATAATCATCCTGCTTTTCCACATTTGTAGCTGTCATGGAAAGAAACTCAACTCCAAGGCTTTCAGCCTGCTGCCTTCCCTTCTGGCGCAATTCTGTTCCGCTTATCCCATCTGGATAGCCAAGTATGTTATGATAGCTTTTGCAAAGAATAGACCTGCCTATTCCCGAATCTATAACCAACACATTATGTTTATACCTGCCGAGCTGTATAGCTGCCTGCAGGCCGGCGATTCCTCCGCCGATAATTACACAATCAAATGTTTTCTTCATCACAGACTCCTTCTATTAAAGTTTATCGGTTTTATTAGATTTCCTGAATTGTATACTGTTTATACAGTACGAAACCGCGAACCTCACTTTTACTATTTTTACCAAAATGGGATTGAATACTTTTCAAGATGGTTATAATAATGCATAATGAATTCATGCAACTCCAAATTAAGGAAGTGGTCTTGTTTGCAGCTAGTAAAAAGGGAGCTTGCGCGCTTATTAGATGATCACAACAGATGCCCTGATCACCTTATAAAAAAGGAAATAAAAAAAGACATTCAATTATTAAAAGAAGCCATTTCCATCTACGAAAAACAACAACAGATCAGCTTCTATGAAAAGGAAAACTAAAATATATGAATATCTTGTCAAAAGGCAAATTTTACGAAAGTAAAAGACGCAAAGCCACGGACCTAAGATAGCAGCAGCTATTATGGCCGCCGGGCCGCCAAGGTCTTTTATATTTTCCTTATTAACTACTACCTCAAATGAAAAAAGCATAACTTCTAGTGAAATTATGCTTGAAAATTACTATTTGAGTGCAATATTATTGCTTGTAATGACAGCTTTTTAGTAGCCTGTTCTCTTAGAGAGGAATAATGCGCTCTTGCTTTCATTGTATTACGTAAGCCCTCACCATTTAGAACCTTCACCAGAACTCCCTACCTAGTTATCGCTTCATCCTGTTCCTTTAATGCATCAATATTGTCCTTTGTATCTGCTATATTCTTTAAAACAATCTTTTTATACTCTTCTATTAAGCTCTCAATTCGTTCTTCTCTTTCTTTCCATTCCGATGTGAAATCGAGCTTGTTGTCCTTCAATTTACTTGTCGGTGTGCGGATCAAGGCAAGACTGTGCACTGCCTGTTCTGCATTGCTTAATTTGCTGATTGCATTAGCATGGTTTAATTTAATCGTAGCCATAATCACAACATCCTTTTAATTTCAGATATTTTATTTGTGACATCGTCATACATATCTTCGCCAAGCTCGAATAGTTTTGATGCTTCACCAACAAGGCCGCCAATGCCTTGAAGACTGGTTTTTTCTATTTGCAGGAGGTTGATCTTGCTTTGGATCGAGCTTTGATATTGTGCATATTCTAAGTTTCCAATATAGCTCATTGCCAGATACACATCGTCTCGCTTCCCGTCAAACTCATCTGCTCGTTGACCAACCCAATTATTGTTTAAATCAGGCTTTTTTAGCTGCCTAATTTCCTCTAGCATTGTATCCTGCTCGTTTTCCACCTTCTGTTTAGCTGATTTTAATCTTTGAATTTTGTGCTCAATATCGTCTATTTTGCCGTTTACATCACCTTTTAGGCTTGCGAGCATACTTGAAAGACTCATTAATTATCACGCATCCTTTCCCCTTGTTTGGCTGTCCGATAGAAAACAGTTAAAACGATGCCTAGCAGAACAATACAGACAGCAATTAGAATGCCTAGAAATAAGGATAATGAGGAATTAGCATCAGACTGTATGTCTTCTGTTTTCCCCATTTGCGCAGTCTCATCGTCTCCTGTAAATAAGCCAAGCTGTTCGGCATTCTGTTCAATTTTATTTGTTGCCGCCTTTTGGAAAAGTTTATCTTTAACATCATCAGCAGAAAAGGTCTTTTCACCTTCGAATGTCAGCTGCTTCTGTTCTTCAGGAATTTCAGATTTGCTCGTTGAAGAACCATCTTCATCGAGCAAATTAGTATTCTTATCTGTTGATTTCCCTTCATATTCATTTGGTGCCAATTCATCAATATTGGATTTTGTTTCTGCATATGCCTTTTTCATATTTCCATAAGAAAAATAACCATTTATCCCCATAAAACAAACTACCAAACAAATCATCCATTTACATCGTCTCATTTGCTCCCACCTCATGCTCCATGCTGCTAGAGCCCTTATAGCGCTCAATCAGCACTTGCAGTATTACAAGAAGAAGCAATGTAAACACTAAAATGATAGCAGCAGGGGCAAATAAGGATTCCGTGCTGTACTGAATGGAAATATAGACGTTGCTCATCGGATCTGCAAATTTAAAGTTAGGTGTGCTCAATGCCAGCAATGGTGTAACGTACAGGGCAATTACGCCTGCAGTCACAAATAGGCCGACAAGGCGATGCAGTGAAAACGCAGCTGTAATTAGGCCTGAGCTGACCATTAGAAGCAAAATAGTAAACACAGTCCATTCCATTGTTGCCTGCTCTGCCAGCTGGTATATTTTCAAGCCGTATAGGCTGATGATAAAGCCGACGAGCGTATTCACAATGAAGAACAATGCTGTGCGTACCCAATATGGCAGGCTGCTGAAATAATAGGTTGTATAGCCGATCAACAAGCTGCTTAATAAAACGATAAACAACACAACCACTGGCGGAACCGTATTTGTTTCAACCTTCTCAGAAGTTCCTGCAGTAAGCTGCAGCGGACTTGAAAGGAAGTCATAAACAACGCCATTGGATTGGTCATCAACAAAGGCATTGCCCAGCACTGAAAAGACGTCATCTCTTATTAGCTCTGTAGATTTAACATTTGTTGACCATTTATTGTTCAACACATCTGCATCTGTTTGAACAGCAGATACTTCTTGATGGAGTCCATTTGTGTATTCAATAATTGTCTCTTGGCTCTCGCTTGCATCCTGCAGACCATTATGGAAGGAATTCATTTGCTCTTGAATAACCTTATAACTCGTGGCGACACCAGTGCCGCTTGCCTCAGCACTTAAGTTACCAGCTTCATTTTGCGTTGGCTGCTGGATTTGTTCGAGCAATTGATTCGCATCAGCTTCCATTGAAGTAAAGCTATCTAAGAGCTTGCCCTGGTTATCCTCAACTGATTTTTTGTAATCTGCCATAAACACTGTGAATCTGTCATTTAAAGCAGATAATCCGTCGCGCATTGTCGGCGTTTCCTCTTCGATTTGATTCCAATAGTTATTTTCCGCATCACTCACTTGGAAAATGGCTTGGATTTGCTGAAGAAACTTGTCATTTGCCATAACTTCCTCTTTTGCTGAATTTTGGCCAAGCATACTCGATAATGTACCTTCATACTCATTTAGGTATGCATAATAGTAAAGAAGATCTACTACCTTACCTGTTGCAATATCCTTATCAAACCAATTCTCCAGCTCCTGTTTTCGGTCTGCTGAAAGGGCGTTTGAAGCTATAATAGACTGTTCCTTTTCTTCAATTACATCCAATATTGCTGTCATGTTATTAGCATATTGGGACAGCTGCTCCCTTAGCTCATTATTGACTTCTGTTAAATCCTCTGCATAATCTATTAATCTTTCTTTTTGTTTCGTCAGCTCATCAAGCTGTTTATTCAAGTCTTCATTTTTCGTTTCCAACTCTGACAGGCTTGTTGTATTATTGTCGAGCTGGCTCGTTAAATCTGCAATTTGAGCAAGCAGTCCTTTAACATAACCTTGCTGGTTATCTCCACTTGCTTTCAAGCTTTCGTTCACTTTAAATACACGTTCATTAATAGCCTTCAGCTGTTCAACTGCTTGGGCTATTTCTTCACTAGTAGTGCTTCCGGCCATGCCTGTGAGCTTGCCTTCAAGGTCTTGTAAAGCAGCTTGTATTCCCTCTAATTCCTTGTGCTCATTAGCCTCTGCATTAGAGTTTCCAGACTGCTGTTCCTGACCCTCGCCAGATTGCTGGGATTCGCTAGCTCCAGCTTGTTCACTTACAGCCGCAATCACTTCGTTGCCTTCACCACCAACCGGTTTCTCACTATCTGAACCTTCTTCTCCTGTTTCTGGATTATCCACGCCCTCTTCCTCAGACATTTCAGCAGGCACTTCCGGATTCTCCGGTGGATCTTCTGGCAGCAGTACTTCATCTCCTTCTGACAAGCCTTGCTTAGCAGCTATAAGATTACCTTGCAAGGAGTTAAGGGACTTTGTATCAACTAGTTGCTGATAGTAGTCTAAGAGATTGCTTTGATACTGGTTGTAAGACAGCAGCTGGTTTTCGGCAGTATCAACCCGCTCCTGCTTTGTTTGCAGAAGCAGACTTTCATTTGTCTGCAGTTGGCTGTTTAAGTCTGTCATTTGCTGCAATACTGTTTGTTCATTTTCATTTAACAAGCTTTGTGTTTGCAGATAAGGTGATTTCTGGTTCTCCGTTGCTGTGCTTATATTTGCTACGGCATCCTCTTGAATGCTTGCAAGGAGCTTTTGCTGCTCCTGCTGGTATTGTTCATATGCTTGTACATTTTCAACAAAACCAGTTAAGTCTTCTGAAAAGGAGTCAGCCGAAGCCTCCTGATCTGTTCCTTGGTCAGCAACTTGGCCAAAGGAGCTCTTAATATTCTCGAGCATCGCTTGCTGTTCTTTGATTTGATCTGCCAAATCCTTTGAGCTCGGCTTATAGAAGGCAAGCATTGTCCCTTGGAAATCGACCTCCTTTTGCAAAATCTGGTCGAATTCCTTTTTCACTGAATTCATGTCTGTTGCAACATAACTCCAATATAGAGAGGAAAGCCGTTGATTTGTCCGCTTTGTTGCTTTTTCTACCTCCAGCTTCACCTTCTCTGTATTAACAGCATTTAGTTGTGTTTGTAATTTATAGTCGAAGGTTACCTTGCTTGGATTAGCACTCTCATAATCCATCACCTTTTTAGAAAAGTCAGATGGAATATAAATGACCGCATCATATTTATTGCTGCGCAGCCCGCTTTCTCCGGCACTTCTGCCGACAACACTCCAATTATAAGAAGAATCCTTCGCTAGAATGCTCGCAGCACTTTCACCTAAATGAATTTCCTCTTCTTCCCCTTCTAAGCCAACATCTTCATTTACGATGGCAATTGACTTTGTTGCATTTTCCTTCTCCTTTAACGGATTTTCCCCAATTGCCTTAAAAAAAAGCAATGGAGCACCGATTATAAGGACTAGCGCAATAATTATCTTCCATATAGGAAAGCCCTTCACTATAGGCTCACCTTCCTTTCCACTAACATCAACGGAATTTGGATTCTCTTTTCTTTGCCATTTTCCACATAGTATCCAAACCCTGGCTGAACTTCCTGTTCCTGTCTTTCATAGGTAAGTGTGAACAGTGTCTGCTCTGACTTCTTCATAAGAACAAGTGCCTGACGAACCTGCTTCAGCTCCAGCGTCAGCGGATCATAGCCTTTTGTCAGCTCATTATTTGTTCCAGAAACAACAATATGGAAGCCAAGATGACTGTAATTTTTCATAAGGCGGACGATGTTTTCTTGGATGCGGTTATCAACTTGCTGCAAGAACCTGCTGTATCCATCAATAAACATATAGATGAACGGCTGAATTTCTGGCATTCTGCCGCTGCGTACAGCCTCCTCGTAGTCTGATTCTCTCTGTTTTAACACGCTCTCCACATTTTCAAGCCAAGCAGAAATACTATCCTTATTATCAATAAAGCTGACTGTGTCCCTATCAACAACATGAGAAAGACTTCTATCAATAGAATCAAAGATTGCTAACTTTTCCGTTTGCTGGCGTGCAGCCTCACTTAAGATATGCTGCATAGCGTTTGTTTTTCCCTTTTGGGCCTGGCCGAGAATTAAACAGTGGTTCATTTTGGCAAAGTTGATGCTGACAGGCTCAACGCTCTCCTCTTCCAAGCCAATCGGAATCAAGCCTTGCCTTTGCTCCTTCACATACAGATAGAATTGCTTATTATTCAATTCAGAAGGCAGCATTGGCACAGCTTTCGGCTTTTCAAATTCGTTATACTTCTGTTTTAGCGCATCAATTTCTTCTTTCAGCAACCGCAATTGCTCGTACTCATCAAGTCCAATATTCGGCAGCAATATTTGCGAGAAAAAGGCAGCATCTTTTTTGATGATTGCTCTCCCTGGGATAGGCTCTGGCTCAAATGGTACCCTGCCAAGAATTGAGTATGCCTCCGTGTTATCCATTAAGTAATGGACAATTTTTGTTCTGAGATTGTTCATTAGCGTTTGTCTAATGGAATTGACTCTCGTTGCACTGAAAATCATATAAATGCCGAGTGATTGGCCATCCCTTGCAAACTGGTTCATCTGTGCTTCAAAATCATGCATTTCATCTTTTACTACATCATAGTTATCAATGACAATAAACCATAATGGCAAGATATCCTCAGCAAGAGTGTTATACATCTTGATTGAGCTTACCTCCATTTGCTGGAACAGTCTCTTTCGTTTTGCCATTTCACTCTTAATAATGGCGACAAATTTATTTGTCTTACGCTGTTCATCCATAAGGAAATAGTCTGCTGTATGCGGAAGCTGCCTTAATGGCATTAAGCCTCCATTCCCGAAATCAAGTAAATAGAAATGTGCTTGCTCTGGGCTTGCCTCTGCAGCAATGCCCATTAGCAATGTAATCATTGTTTGGGTTTTACCATAACCTGATGAGCCAAAAATTCCAATATTGCCATCCTCCACCCATTCATACGTATACGGAGACTGGCTTTGTTTTTCTGGCTCATCGACCATTGCGAGCAAGACCTTGTTATCTTCTCTTTCATTTGCTATATCTGGCTTATATATACGCGGAGATAATGGCGGAAGCCAAGGACTTGCAATTTTTTGAAGTCCTAGCTTATGCTGGACTGCTTCAATTTCCTCCACAATTGCTTCCATTTCTGTAATGGACTCTTTCCCCATTGTTTCTTGTAAGGAAAGCTCTGATAAAGGCACAAGTCCAAGATCAGTAACAAGAGCAACTTCATCCTCATTAAGAGATGCTTCATCTTTATAGGCCGCCCCGCTCCAAGCAGATTGAAATAGTTCGTACACCTCATTATTGCCAACTTGCAAATACCCTCTTCCTGTAACCGTTAAGCCGGAAGCATCTGCATTTTTGAGAATTTCTCTGCTGTCCTCTGCATTCTGAACCTTCAACGCAATACGGAAGCGGGCATTACTCCAGATTTGAGCATCAATTATGCCGCCTGGCTTTTGCGTCGCCAAGATTAGATGGACACCAAGGCTTCGCCCGATTCTCGCAGCACTGACTAACTCTTGAATGAAATCAGGCTGTTCACTTTTCAATTCAGCAAATTCATCTGAAATCAGGAACAGATGCGGTAATGGTTCTGTACTCTTATTCTGTTTATAAAGGCGTGTGTAATCATTAATATGATTCACCTCGTATTTGTCAAAAAGACGCTGGCGCCGCTTAAGCTCACTCTTAATGGAAGCCAATGCACGCTGGCTGAAGTTTTTACTTCCTTCAATATTCGTAATAGTCCCAAGCAGATGGGGCATATTTTTGAACGGCTGGGCCATTCCTCCGCCTTTATAGTCGATGAGCAGGAAGGCAACCTCATGCGGATGAAAGTGGACAGCAAGGGATAATATATACGTCTGCAAAAATTCACTTTTCCCTGACCCTGTTGTCCCTGCCAATAACCCGTGAGGCCCGTGGGCTTTTTCATGTAAATTTAACCGAACTACATCTGTTTTCCCTTTTAGGCCAATTGGAACAGCAAGAGATTTAGCTGACTGATTGTTCTCCCAGTTTTCTTGGATAGGTATATCCTTAACATCCTTTTGTTGGAGCATTTCCATAAAAGATACGCTTTCTGGAATCGAGTTGGTAACTCCAACCTGATGATTCAGAGTCCTTAGCATTCTGGCGAAATATTCATTGTTCTCATACTTATGGACATCAAGCTTGAAAGGAATTTCAACAGCCTTTTTGTCCTGCATTAAAATATCCCCTTGAGAGGCATTTATATATCGGACAAGTGTATGAATATTATCGGAAAAGCTTTCCTTCGCTTCTGATGCAAAAATGACAGATATACCGAGATGCCTGTGCTCACCCTCCAGGTATTCTAGGATGACATGCTCAGAAATGAGCTGCTGGTTGGCAATGATGAAAATATAGTGCGGTGAGAACAGTAGCTTTTCCTTATCCTCCTCCAAATCTCTCTCCCGAATCATTTCATAAATCGAGCTAAGAAGCTGATCTCTCGTGCTTTCGTTATAAATCATGCCCTTTGCATGTGAATTCGGAAGCTGAAAATGGGGCAGGCGTTTCATCCACTCCCATGTGCTGTACTCCCTCTCATCAAAGATAAAGATAAAGCGGACGTCATGATAGCTGTGGAAGAATGCAAGTTGACCAACTAGCTGGTGAAGCTCATTTTTTAAGACTGCTTCTTTCCCTATTAAACCAATCGCACCTTTTGAAAGATCGACAGTGACAGGCAGAGGCTCAAGCTCCTGATAGGTCTTCTCAAGCTGCTTTGACGCCTCCATTAGTTCATCCATTTCTCTGTTAGACATATCTTGTGAGCTCACGTCGATTTTGTAGCTTGCTGGCACCTTTCCTGTACCGATACGGAATTGTAAAAAATCCTGGCTTGTTAATGTCCGTTCCCAAATCCTGTCCGAAACTTCGGCGACCATATATTTCATCCGCTCAAACTCTGGAAAATGAAAATCAAGTACTTCACGTTGCTTTTCTGCAAGCAGGTGAAGCTCTTCTCGCTTCTCATTTAAATAGTTTGTATAAATGCGGCGCCTTCTGAGCTCCCATTCTTTGCGGTTTGCTTTATCCTTAAAATACTGAAAGATTGAAGTGAATAAAGTTGTCGCAAACATAACAAGAGAAACGACAATAAATATTCCTCTTGGTATAAAAATCGCAACAATTCCCATAACGATAAGCATCATTAAGGGCGGAAGGATTATTAACCATAAAGGTCTTTTTGTATGCTGTGCCTCCTGTCCTGGAAAGGTTAGTTGAACCTTTTCCTTTGGAAGTTCATACACCATTCTCGGTGTTCGTCTGTACAGTGGATAGCGTTTTTTCATTTCTGATTGATGAGGCTTAATTTCTTCCAGTGTTGTTCCATATTCTTTTACAGTTGCAATGGATAGAAGATCTTCATCTAAAAGTGTAATTTCCATCCCATTCCAGAGGAGAATGTCTCCAAGCGCCAATTCACTGTCTGAATCCAGTAAATGGCCATTAAGAAATACTCGGGACTCTCCTTTCTTTACTGTGCATCCTTCATGAACATCAATTAAAAAGCCAGCTGACAGCTCATCTTGGTCCTCTTGCAACCAAAATTCCGAATCATTCTCACGCTCTGCTTGTTGTGCTGCAAAGTAGATTTCTTTCCTTTTTCCTATATAAAACGTTGTGTTAGGAATTTCTTTTATTAAAACCAGTTCAATAATTGCAGACCCTGCCTTAACATTGTGCTTTTCCTTTTCTTGAATTTCGACCCATTTCTTTTCATGTTGATATGTCGCAACTCCATTTTTATCAACAGCTACTGTCAATTGGCCTTCCCAGCCTGGTATAGCCATTGTGATACCCATTTCTAGTGCTGTGCCCATTGTTATTGACTCATTCTTATCTAAATAGGCTTTTTCGTATGTATCATCGTGAAATACAAATAATGTGTACATCTTGTAATCCCCTTTTTAATCACTGCCAGTAAATAAACGATTATGATTCGCTATCTTCCTCTTGCTGATATTCTTTAATCTCTCGGTCGATTTCATCCATCTTTTGCTGGCGTTCTTCACTGTCCATTGATTCATCAGCAGATATATTTTCCCGATAATTTATGAGGGCAAAAACAATGAGATCTGTCTCCTCGAGGAATCTAGCAGTCTTAAGCGCCTCCTCTCCTTGTCCTCTTCCAATTTGTATCCAATAATCCAAGTACTTAGAATCAGATTGCAGTGTGACTGTATTACGGACAAATTTCTTTTGCTCATCTGTCAGGTTTTCATTGGAGATGTAAGACATAGCCAGTTCAAACTTTGCAACCTTTGGCAATTGGTCAATTTCATAAGGCTGGAGCGTACTGATTACATCACTGTAGGAACTAGAAAGGTATTGTTCTTGTGCCGTGATGATTCTGGCCTGCTTTGGCTGCAGAAAAAAGATAGAATAAAAGGAATAAATAATGGCTGGCACAAGCAGAATACTCACAGCAATCAGGCTGTTTCGAAACCAATTCCATTTCTTTTTTGTCACTTCTATATAGTGAGAGGAAGATTCCTTATCCTTCCTAATAAACTCCTCTATAATCTGTAACAGGGAGGCGTATGACGGAGCATCCAACACCTTTTTGCTGTCTTCACTCAATTCCAATGTCTTTTCATATTGGAGATATTCCTCAAACGAATGGGAGATATCTACCCACGAAGCAGCAAGCGCTTTAAGCTCATACCAAAGCCGCTCTTCCTTTTTTTCATATGGAGGCAGGCTCTCTTTAACTCCATAATGAAGGAAATACGGGGTCATCCCTTGGTCCACGACAATGTTTTCTGGGCTAATAAAAAGATGCAGCCTTGAAACGCGGTGATCCTTTACTTTATGAATCAATTGATATATTACTTTTAGCCTGTCTCTTTTCGGCAGTTTTTGAACAGATGTACCATATTGATAGGTACTTGGAATATCTATGCTTATTGAAAGAGCATCCTCTAATACATTTATTTCCTTATGGAGCTGTTTATCCAAATCCTTTAATATAAAGACTTCACCTTCTTCATCCATCTTTATCTTTTCGATTTGAAAGACGAATGAAATGCGATTTTGATCTTTTTTTATCAACGCATCTAATTTATTTTCTAAGTATGTACGTTCATTTTGCGGCATTTTCTATACCATCCTCATAAAATTTCAATAATATCTCCAGACGTTATTCCCGCATCTGCCAACCGCCTATTTCCCGGGAATACCTTTTGTTTATTCTTTACACGCACCCAATACCCTGATCTCGGGACGCTGTCTATATGTGAAACCTGCCATGATACGTCAACCAATTTTTTTATTGTGTAGAAGTCTGATAAGCGCAAGTCGATTGTTTCCTTATCATACTTATGTAAATCGACCGTTACTTCTATATACATATTTTTCCACCTCGAAATATAAAGGAGCGCTTTGAATACAAGCGCTCCTCCAAGGGTTTAGTTTGTTTATTAATATACACACGGCTTTTTACAAAGCTACATCCGCCATTATTTCGTTACCCATCATGCATACCTCATGAAGAAGCTCTAAGCTCTAACGATATTAAGTTCAGTCACTTAGCCGCGAATTTGATTGGCAATTTGTGCATCAGCATCTTCTAGTGCTTTTGCTGTGCTATTCAATTGTGAGGATATATCCTCTAGCAATTGCTGCATTTTAAGGAATGAAGGGCGAAGTGATTGATATTGCTCACTGAACGCCTGGCTTGATTGACCTTCCCACATGCTTTCTAATTCTTGGATCATTTGATCCAAACGAGTGACTTGTTCACCAACTTGACTTCCCTCGCTTGCGTAACGATTTGACATGCTAATAAGCTCTTCAGGAGTTACTCGAATGATTCCTGCCATTTTTCCTCTCTCCTTTAAAAATAATTTTAGCTATCATTCTTTATTACTATGTAGCTAATAAAAAACAAACATCTATATAATAATTACCATAATTCAATATCCAAATAAAGGATAAAGACAAAAAACACCCATAAATGCATTTATTTTCCTATACGCTACATAGTCAATAGGACATACCTTCTCTTTTCCTAGCACAAGCTTATAGTAAAATAGTTCCTTTTTGTTTTTCTCGATAAAAAAAAGGAGTGTCTTCTGGGACACTCCTCTTTTTTGGCTATCAATTTATTAAGATAGTACTTTATCTTCTTTAAAGAACTGCGGTAAATGCTCTTTATGTGCTTCAAGCATTTCATTCAGAATTTCTTTCGCAACTTTATCAGAAGGCAATAGCGGGTTGATTGTTAAAGCAAGCAATGCTTTATCATAATCGCCTGTTACAGCTGCTTCTGCTGCTACTCTTTCAAAGGACTTGATTTGTTGTACCAATCCTCTGACAGGTACAGGAAGATCGCCGATAGAAATCGGTTTAGGGCCGTCCTTTGTGATGACACTGCTGATTTCAACTGCTGATTCATCTGGAATGCTGGCAATTGCTCCGTTATTGATTGTGTTAACAGGCTGGATGTCACGCTTGTCATTGTACATAGAGTCAATTAGACTGCAGGCTGCATCACTGTAGTATGCTCCACCGCGCTTTTCAAGCTGTGGCGGTTTAATAGCAAGGTTTTCATCCTTGTAAAGTTCAAACAGCTCTTTTTCCAGCTTTTGCACAACCTCTGCACGTGTACCTTGTTCTGCTGCTTCCTCGTGCTCGTGCTCAAGCATTTGTGCCTGCTTGTAGTAGTAACGGTGGTATCCGCATGGAATAGCCCCAAGTGCCTTAATAAAGTCTGGATCCCAGTCAATTGCAGCAATATTACGCATAGTCGCACTTGCATGCTTGCCGGATGTCATTTCATCAAGCACTTCTTTTGTAACATCTTTACCGTCAAGATATACATGAAGTCCATATACCATGTGGTTCAGTCCTGCAAAATCAACATGTACACGTTCAGGTTCAACTTCCAACAGCTTAGCTACACTCATTTGGATTGAAATCGGAACATTGCACAAGCCAACAATTTTTCTCCAGTTGCTGTGGCGAAGCACTGCTTCTGTCACCATTCCTGCAGGGTTTGTAAAGTTGATGAGCCAAGCATTTGGACAAAGCTCTTCCATATCTTTAACAATATCAAGAATAACAGGGATTGTGCGCAAGCCTTTGAAAAGACCGCCAGGCCCATTTGTCTCTTGTCCGATTACATTATATTTTAAAGGAATTCTTTCATCCTTCGCTCTTGCAGCCAACAAACCAACTCGGAATTGAGTTGTTACGAAGTCTGCATCCTTTAACGCCTCTCTGCGGTCAAGTGTTAAATGAACTTCAATTGGCAAGCCTGCTTTTTTCACCATACGCTTTGCTAAGTTACCGACAATCTCCAACTTCTCTTGTCCTTCTGGAATATCTACAAGCCAAAGCTCACGTATTGGCAGAGAGTCATATCTTTTAATAAATCCTTCCACAAGTTCTGGTGTGTAGCTAGATCCTCCGCCAATCGTTACAATCTTAATTCCATTGCTCATCTACGAACGCCCCTTTTTCTTATTTTTGGGTGTGCAACCCTTTTCAATTTCTAAATTTGTTATAATAAGATTATCTAAGTTGGAGTAAATCTTTTTAATGGATGTGTTAATATGTTTACAAATGAGCAGATTCAAACCTTTTCTGATCTAGAATACGAGCTTTACAATTACATCATGAAAAATTCCCGTGAAGTAACCTATATGAGAATACGGGAACTCGCAAATGAAACTCATGTCTCCACAACAACCATACTTCGTTTCTGCAAAAAACTAGGCTTCGATGGCTTCACAGAATTCAAGGTTCATCTGAAAAATTATCTTGCAGAAGAAGAAACCTACCGTTTAAACAATACATATACGACGGTCTCCGACTTTGTAGAAAGAACATTATCAGCAAACTATGAAACTAAAATCCGAGAAATTGCCGAAGTAGTGGCAAAAGCGAAAATCGTCATTTTTATCGGTGCAGGCACTTCAGGTGTAATTGCAGAATATGGCGCAAGGTTCTTCTCTGGGCTTAAGAAATTTTCTCTTCATATTAAAGACCCATATTTCCCAATTTATAGCCACTATATAACTGACAGTGTCACGATCGTGCTGTCTGTGTCAGGCGAATCTAAGTCAACAATGGAAAAGCTTGACCGCCTTAAGCAGGATGGAAGCATCATCGTAAGCTTGACGAATCACTCTGACAGCTCGCTGGCCAAAATGTCTGATTATAACCTCGCCTATTATATAACGACGGAATATTTAGGAAATGTCAATTTAACGACTCAAATACCAGTCATGTTTCTGATTGAACGGTTAGGAAAAGAAACCTTTGACTATATGCAATCCTCCTTAATTGACAGGGATGAAGGGAAATAGCAACGCTCCCTTTTGCTTTACATCTATACGTTACAACGCTTGCAATACATAGTAAATACATCTTCCGTATTTAGTACTTAGTCACACCGAATGGAACTTGTTACTTTATAGGAACAACCTGTTACATAACTAAAAAAGCAATGGAAGCACTCCTTAGATGCTTCCATTGCTTTTTCTAGTTTTTCGTTTATACATTAACTGATTGATTACTTCAGAGAACATTAATCCTATTGCAATGGATCCCGATATTAAAAAGGCCTTGGCAGCAAGGCTGACAGCGTAGTAATAGTCGTTTTCCACAAATTTTCTCATTGCATCATACGCCATCCCGCCTGGTACGAGTGGAATAATTCCTGCCACCGAAAAAATGATGACAGGTGTCTTATACCGCCTTGCGAACACTTGACTGAGTACTGCCACTAAAAAAGCACCAATGATTGTTGCTGGAACCTCATCGATGTGCAAAGAGACAGAGCCCCAATAGGCTACCCAGCCGAGCATTCCGATAAATCCGCATTTCACTAGCAGTTTTGGCGGTGTGTGGAAAATCATTGCGAAGGCAAAGGATGCAATGAAGCTTGTAATTGCTTGTTCTATTAATTCCCACATATCTATTCTCCTTAAAATACTACGAATACTACCGCAATTCCTGACCCAATTGCAAAAGCTGTTAAAAATGCCTCTGCCCCTTTTGAGATGCCGGAAACTAAGTGGCCTGCCATTAAATCCCTGACAGCATTTGTAATTAGCAACCCTGGCACTAGCGGCATGACCGAGCCAATAATAATTTTATCTGTTTGTGCGCCAAAACCGATATGAACGGAGCCAAAGGCAATAAGACCGATGAGCACTGCTGCTAAAAATTCCGCAAAGAATTTAATTTGGACAACGCGGTGAAAATACACAGAGCATAAAAAGCCTGCACCACCTGCAATAACAGCCGCAAAAAAATCCTGCCATATTCCTTGAAACATGATGAGAAAGCACCCGCTTGCAATGGCAGCAGCAATAACTTGCGCCAAATCTGAATACGTTTTGCTCTCCTTATCTACATCTTTTAAAAGATGATATGCCTCTTGTAAAGGGATATTCCCGACACTGATTTTTCTAGAAATATCGTTAACCTTCATTACCTTTTCAAGGTTCGTTGTCCGTTCAATAATCCGAATCAGCTTTGTTTTTGTCGGTTCCTGACCCGCTAAAGAAAAGATGATACCAGTAGGTGTAACAAAGCTGTCCGAATCCTCCACTCCATACGCTTTTGCAATGCGCGTCATCGTGTCTTCCACTCTGTATGTTTCCGCACCGTTTTTTAACATAATCCGCCCAGCAAGCAAACAAACCTCTATAATTTCATACGTTTTTTCCTTGGATATATAGTCCATGCCAACTCTCCATTAATTGAACATTCTTTGAAGTTATCTTTTACCATCTACAAGTTTATATGAGAAGAACACCTATAATCAATAGAAGAATCTAGTTATCGCTTAAGATTTCCTGTATGTGAACATATAAAAAGCCCTTTAATTAAAAAGGACTTTTGCTTACCCGAGGCTTATTATAGGAAGTTGCTAGGCTTACTCAATCTTTTTGGATACCAAACCTGGCGTTGATTTGACCGCGTAACATTTGTTTTTTTATTTTGCGCTCTTCCTCTTCGCGGGTTTTCTTAATTATTTCCTGGCGAATTTCGTGGGTCCTTACTCCTTCTTCCCGCTTGTTGGCAATCTCAATTAACCGTTCCACATCTGAAAAGGAATATTTACGATTCCCTCTTTCAGGCCTTTCAGGAAAAATAAGCTTTCTTTGTTCATAATAACGAATTTGCCTTTCTGTCAAACCAGTCAGTTCACTAACAACACCAATCGTGATTACTTTCCTTTTTTTGTAGGATGGCTCATGATCCATATTATCATCTCACCTCATGAAGTAATGATTTCTACCATTAATGTAATTATAATACGATTACACAAAACAAAATTGATTCTTGTCATATAATCTAACGCAAAATTCAAAAAATGGGTAAGAATACCTGACAATATAGATGTTTTTTTAGAAAAAATCTTTTAAAATACTTATATATAATCGATAAATATTTTTTCTTTTGTTTAATCTGAGGAGAATGGATAATTTTACACCGAAAGGAGCTATATGCAATGATCAACAAAGAAGCAATCGAATTAGCAAAAAAAATTGTCGAGATCGACCTTCTTCGTGATGAGATATGGGAGAACTTCGCAGCAGTTGCAGGAGACAACGCCCATGATATTCTTCGTATTATTCAAAACAGCTAATTTCACATAAATAATTCATCCATTGCAGGCAGCTTGAAAAATACAGGTTATGCTTGTAATGGATTTTTTTATCCATATATATGTATATAGATAAAACACGCCATTAATCTCTCTTACATATGTTAGGAAATCTAACGTTATTTTAATGGATGTAAGCTATAACTGCAAGTAAATGTCAAAATTTTTTTAATTTTTTATTAAAAGGAGGAAGTTTGCATGAGTAACTTGTATTGGATTACCGATTATTTAGAGGAAACAAAAGCAAAATGGAGCACAATAAGTGATTATATTTGGGATCATCCAGAGACAAGATTTGAGGAATACGCATCTGCCGCTTACTTAAGAACAGCTATACAGGAAGAAGGCTTTACGATTAATGAAAATATCGGTGGAATGGAGACTGCGTTTATTGCAGAATACGGTTCTGGGAAACCCATTATCGCTTTCCTCGGCGAATTTGATGCCTTATCCAGTTTAAGCCAGGAAGCAGGAACAGCCATCCAGAACCCTCTCGCTCAAAACGGAAATGGACATGGATGCGGGCATAATCTCCTTGGTACAGGAGCCCTCGCTGCTGCCGTGGGACTTAAAAATTTTGTTGTAGAAAATAATATCCCATGCACCATCCGATTTTATGGCTGCCCAGGAGAAGAAGGTGGATCAGGAAAAACATTTATGGTTCGAGCAGGAGCGTTTGACGATGTAGATTGTGCATTAACTTGGCATCCAAGCGGTATTACCTCTGTAATGAACACGAGCTCGCTTGCTAATATCCAAGTATATTTCCGTTTTAAAGGAAAGAGCTCACATGCTGCCGGTTCCCCTCACTTAGGTAGAAGCGCCCTTGACGCAGTTGAACTGATGAATATCGGCTCCAATTATTTAAGAGAGCATATTATTGATCAGGCGCGAATCCATTATGCCATCACCAATTCAGGCGGACTTTCTCCAAATGTCGTACAAGGCTTTGCAGAAGTGCTTTATTTAATACGTGCTCCACAAACAGATACCGTAATGGAATTATTCGAAAGAGTAAAGGATGTAGCAAGAGGTGCTGCCTTAATGACAGGGACAGAGCTGGAGATTGTTATAGATAAAGCTTGCTCTAACTATATTCCGAGCAATACGCTCAATTTAGCCATGCAAGAGGCGATGCTCGAGGTAGGCCCAACAAAGTTTACAGGAGTAGAAAAGCAATTCGCCAAGGAGATCCAAACAACTTTTAGCACAGAAGAGCTAAACGAAGCATATATTCCTTTAATCGGCATTGCAGATAGAAATACCCCTCTGTTTGAGGATGTTCTTGCATATGATGAGACAGTCTCTCTCATGTCAGGCTCAACAGATGTAGCAGATGTCAGCTGGGTAACACCAACAGCACAATGTAATGTCACAACATGTGCTCTTGGTACCCCATTTCATACTTGGCAGCTAGTGGCACAAGGAAAATCTAGCATTGCACATAAAGGAACTTTACAAGTTGCAAAAATTCTATTCCTTACTGCTGCAAAAGTACTGGAGGAGCCAGAGCTTCTTCTTAAAGCAGCAGATGAGCTTAAGCAGGCTGTTGGCGACAGTGGCTATGTCTGTCCTATCCCAGATGAAGTGCAGCCAGCAGCTGCGAGATAATCTGTATTATCTACATAAGCCGGGACCCTACTAGGTTCTGGCTTATTTCCTGCCATAAGCTTAAGTACTTTTTTTCAGTAATTGGCCTTATAATAAAAAGGAAAGCGTATACTTCAGGATGGTTTGTCCTCCTAATAAAGTGCTGGAGCTGAACAGTTTGAAAATCCTCTTAAAACGTCTCGCCCAATACAAAGGCGAGCTTAGCCAGTTAGAAAAACAAGTACTAGACTATATCATTGCAAACCCAGAGCAAATCGCCACTTCCAGCTTAAATGCGCTGGCAAAAAACTTATTTATTTCAACAGCAACAATTAGCAGAACATGCAAACGCATTGGATTCAGCGGTTTTCAGGATTTAAAATATACGTTAAATAAAGATTCCGAACAGGAATTATATGAAGCTGCCAAGCCTAGTTTAAGCTTTCTGTCCTCCCATATGGAACGGGTTCAGCAGGAAATGGAATGGACACTAGAGCATATTAATGAAGCGCAAATACAAAAGGCTGCTAACTTTATACACGAAAGTAACTTCATTGAATTCTTTGGCGTAGGAGCATCTCTGCCTACTTGCATAGACGCTGCTAGAAAGCTGACATTTTCAGGAACTATTTGTAATGCTAGAGAAGATTGGGACGAACTAAGATGTGTTGCGAAGAGGCTTTCCAATAAGGATTTGGCAATACTAGTTTCCTATAGCGGAGAAACAGCTCATATACTAGAGTTCGCTGCAATTTTAAAGGAACGAAACGTAAAAACCATTGCTATCGTCGGCAGAAAAAGCAGCCGGCTGAAGGATTTAGTCAACATAACATTTCATGCGCAAATACAAAACTGTTATCTCGGTGACCTTGATATGAGTTCAAGATTTCCTTTAAGTATTTTGTTAGATTTCATCATCCTTACAGCCATAGAATCAAGGAAAAAAAGTTAGCAGGCTTCGAAGGCACAGTCCTAGAAGCCTTTTATTAATGTAAAAATAGCTATACAAAAAATGTATACCCTTACAAATTATTCGAAACTGATTGTTCTTCTTTTCTAAGGCAGTTACTCTTAACACAAATATATGTATTTGGAAGGAGTAAGTGATGATGAAAAACGCTAAATCACGTTTTTGGGAATTTTTCCAAGGACTCGGAAAGACATTCATGCTTCCAGTAGCCCTGCTTGCATTCATGGGACTTATGTTAGGAATCGGCAGCTCCTTTACGAGTCCATCTACAATTGAAGCTCTGCCTTTTCTTGATAACCGCTTCCTGCAAACGATATTCCGGTTCATGTCTACAATTGGAGGCTTTGCTTTTACTTATCTGCCTGTTTTGTTTGCCGTTGCAATTCCGCTGGGACTTGCACGTTACGAAAAAGGAGTCGCGGCCTTTTCTGGGTTTGTAGGATATGTCATTATGCATTTATCCATTAACTTTTATTTATCAGAAACAAAAAGCCTTGCTGCAGCTGAAGCATTGCGCGAAGCTGGTCAAGGCATGGTAATGGGAATACAAACGATTGAAATGGGGGTACTCGGCGGTATCATCGTCGGCGTGATTGTCCATTTGCTGCACAGCCGCTTTTATAATATTCAGCTTCCAGATGCATTCGCCTTTTTTGGCGGAGCAAGATTTGTGCCGATTATCACTTCCCTTTCATTAGCTGTTGTCGGCATTTTAATTCCAATCATTTGGCCGATTTTCGCAATTGCTATCACTGGCATTGGTCAACTTATTCAGAAATCCGGTGCATTTGGACCATTTATATTCGGAGCTGGTGAACGTTTATTGCTGCCATTTGGACTGCACCATATACTTGTAGCAATGATTCGTTTTACGGAAGCTGGTGGCGTTCAGGTTGTTGACGGACAGACTATTGCAGGAGCCCTGAATATTTTCTATGCCCAGCTGCAAAGCGGTTCGCCAATCAGTCCTTCCGCTACCGCCTTTTTATCACAAGGGAAAATGCCTACTTTCATGTTTGGCTTACCAGCCGTGGCACTGGCTATTTATCATACAGCACTTCCTGAAAAACGAAGTAAGATTAAAGGGTTGTTAATCTCAGGTGTCATCGCCACATTTGTGACTGGTATTACAGAGCCAATTGAATTTTTGTTTCTGTTCCTGGCACCTGCCCTTTACGGCATCCATGTCATCTTAACAGGTTTAGGATTTATGACAATGCATTTGCTCGGAGTAGTAATTGGAAACACAGATGGCGGCATTCTCGACTTCATTATTTTCGGTGTCTTGCAGGGAACATACACAAAATGGTATCTCGTTCTCGTTGTAGGAGCTGTTTGGTTCGCCCTTTACTACTTCATCTTCCGTTATGCCATTATTAAGTTCAATCTGAAGACACCTGGCCGTGAAGATGAAACAACTGCAACATCGAAGGAAGAATTAACTCATAAGAAAAAAGGTAAATATGATGCAAAAAGAATTTTAACTGCTTTAGGCGGCAAAGAAAATCTCGAAACATTGGACAATTGTATCACCAGACTGCGTCTTGTTGTTCAGGATATGAGCAAAATTGATGAGCAGGAATTAAAGGCCTGCGGAGCACTTGGTGTCGTGAAGCTGGATAATCATAATGTACAGGTCATTATTGGCACACAAGTAGCTTCTTTAAAGAACCAGCTGGAAATAGAAATGGAGTAGGAACCGTTTATGACATATTCTTTTGATCGTATCACAGATAGAACTGGCACATACTGCACACAGTGGGATTATATTGAAGACAGATTTGGAGAAGCAAAGCTCTTACCGTTTTCTATTTCAGATACAGACTTCCAAACACCGCCAGAGGTAATGAATGCTTTAACTAAGCGTTTGGAGCACGGCATTTTCGGCTATACAAGATGGAATCACAAGGAATTCAAAGCATCTATTCAAAAATGGTACAGAGAGCGTTTTTCCACAGAGCTAGATGAGGATTGGATTGTTTATAGCCCAAGTGTTATTTATACGATTGCAAAAATAATCGAGATGTTAACAGATAAAGAAGATCATATCGTGATACAGACTCCGGCTTATGATGCCTTCTTTAAAATGATTACGGATAATAACAGACAAATATCAAGAAATCCATTACTTGAGGCTGACGGAAAATACGTGATTGACTTTGCTGACTTAGAAAAAAGGCTTGCCCACCCAAAAGCAAAAGTGCTGTTACTATGCAGTCCTCATAATCCGACAGGCAGGGTTTGGACAGCAACAGAGCTTGAACAACTAGTTAGTCTTTGCCAAAAATATCACGTTTATATTATTAGTGATGAAATTCATATGGACATCGTTATGCAGCCAAATAAGCATATTCCTATTATCAGCAAAGCAATGAACTTACAAAACGTATGCATTTGTACCTCTGCTAGTAAAACATTCAATACTCCAGGATTAATCGGCTCTTATGCCATTATTCCTGGAGAAACAATAAAGGACGAATTTTTACTAACATTAAAAAACAAAGATGGTCTTTCCTCCACAAGCATACTAGGTTTAACGGCAACAATAGAGGCCTATCAATCATGCGGCAGTTGGGTAGACGACATGAATGACTATATTAAAGAAAATTTGACTCTTACAAAGGAATTCCTGGAAATGAACCAGTTAGGCATGACTCTACAAATACCAGAAGCAACTTACTTAGCATGGATAAATACAAAAAAGCTGCCGTATTCACCAGAACAAATTCAGCAAGCTCTTATCCACGAAGGCAAGGTAGCCATCATGGCAGGAGAAACATATGGCGCTGACGGCAGAGGCTATTTAAGGATGAATTTAGGCTGCCCACGGCCAAAGCTCACAGATGGCTTAACCCGAATTAAACAAGCCATCCATTATCTAAATAACAACAGTTAAAAAACCGGAGAGCAACCCTCTCCAGTATCGGCTTGTAAAACAAGAATATCTTATTAATTCTATCAACATTAAAAACGGATATGGATTGGAGCGAAGGAGCGAGTCTCCTACGGGATTTGCGAGACAGGTGAGACCCAGCAGGCGCTTTAGCGCCGATGCGGCTCACCGCTCGCCCCGTGGAAAACGAACCCCTGCAGCGGAAATTAATATCCCCCTTGCTATAAATAAGTGTTTAACTGCAAACTAAAACCGGAGAGCAACCCTCTCCAGTATCGGCTTGTAAAACAAGAATATCTTAATAATTCTTTCAACATTAAAAACGGATATGGATTGGAGCGGAAGGGGCGAGTCTCCTACGGGATTAGCGAGACAGGTGAGACCCAGCAGGCGCTTTAGCGCCGATGCGGCTCGCCGCTCGCCCCGTGGAAAGCGAACCCCTGCAGCGGAAATTAATATCCCCACTTGCTATTAGTGATAAGTGTTTAACTGCAAACTAAAACCGGAGAGCAACCCTCTCCGGTTTCAGCTTGTAAAACAAGAATATCTTATTAATTCTATCAACATTAAAAATGGATATGGATTGGAGCGAAGGAGCGAGTCTCCTACGGGATTTGCGAGACAGGTGAGACCCAGCAGGCGCTTTAGCGCCGATGCGGCTCACCGCTCGCCCCGTGGAAAGCGAACCCCTGCAGCGGAAATTAATATACCCACTTGCTATAAATAAGTGTTTAACTGCAAACTAAAACCGGAGAGCAACCCTCTCCGGTTTCAGCTTGTAAAACAAGAATATCTTAATAATTCTTTCAACATTAAAAACGGATATGGATTGGAGCGGAAGGGGCGAGTCTCCTACGGGATTTGCGAGACAGGTGAGACCCAGCAGGCGCTTTAGCGCCGATGCGGCTCACCGCTCGCCCCGTGGAAAGCGAACCCCTGCAGCGGAAATTAATATCCCCACTTGCTATTAGTGATAAGTGTTTAACTGCAAACTAAAACCGGAGAGCAACCCTCTCCGGTTTTCCATAAAATCAAATGCTGATATCTCTTTTTTGGAAAAAGAAAAATGTGATGAACATAAAGATAATATAATAGACTCCAAGAATACCCAATGATATCGGCATTGTAATATTAGTTAATATTTTATCATCCATTATAAAAACAGTCTGATCCAAGTGCGGGAAAATTAACGCCTTTGTCCACGCATATTTTTCCGAAAGCCCTACAATTATAGAGCCAACCGTTGAAGAAAAGAACAGTACAAAAATACCAATTCCAACTGCAATTGCTTGATTCTTAAAGAGAGTAGACAGCATAAACGCCAATGTCAGGATAAGAATTAAACCAGGTAAATAGTAAGCCAGGTTCTGTAAAAAGTAAACACCACCGCTAACAACCTCTGGATTAAAAGCAGAATTATAGGCATAAATGTTATCATTAAACCCTGCTGTACCGAAGAAGGCAATACCCACTAAGTACCCAGCTAAAGCGAGCACAGCAAGTAGAAACACTGAATAAATGACTATTGCAACGTATTTTGAAAGCAAGATTGCCCATCTTCTATGCGGGCGAATTAACAGCTGTTTAATTGTCCCATCGGAAAACTCAGACGAGATATTTCCCGCACAAACAATTACTACAAACAATGTGATAAGAGACTTCATCGCAATTCCAAAATCACCTAAATAAGACCAGCTTGTCGTATATGGATTTACATTATCCTTCAGATTTCCATTAAAACCATCAATTTGAGATTGAATATCCTCCTTCGTCTCCTCTGACGGATATTCATCCTCTTTGAAATCATTATAGCTCGGAGCTTTTTCCATCTTCTTCTCCAGCTTGTCAATTTCTGATTGAACCTGTACCTTCCAATCATCATCCTTTTGCTGATCGCTGATTTTCATCTCAAGCACAGCACTTCCTATAAGACCAAGTATAAGAATAATAGCAAAAATCCAGCTCATCTTCTTTTCAAATATTTTTATCAGTTCATTCTGAATTAACCCGATCATCGTTTTGCTTCCTCTCCTTTTTTATTCGTGAGTTCAAGGAATCTGTCCTCTAATGTCGCTTTCGCTGCACTAATTCCGTACACAGATAATCCTTTTTCCACAAATAGTTTGTTCACAGCTGGAATGGAAGACTTCGACAGTTTTACTGTAAGCATATCCTCTTTTAGCGAAACCTCCTCAAAAGCCACTGCGCCACTTTTCAGTGTTTCTAGCGCACTAGAAGCATCATCCATCTCAAAGGCTACCTCTCTTTGCTCATCTACTCCCTCTGCAACTGTCTCATCCATGGAAGAGATGTGAATAAGCTTACCCTTTTCAATGATCGCAAAGCGATGGCACATAAGCTGCATTTCTGAAAGCAAATGAGATGAAACAAGCACAGATATTCCCGTTGCTGCCAGCTCGTGAAGATAATCACGGAATTCTCGTATCCCTTGTGGATCTAGTCCGTTTGTCGGCTCATCAAGGATTAAGATAGCAGGATTATGCAGAAGTGCTTGCGCAACACCTAGCCTCTGCCTCATCCCAAGTGAATATGTCCTTACCTTTTGATGAATAGCATTTTCTAGCTTTACAAGCTTAACTACTTCTGCGATTCTCTCCTCCGAAATCTCATTTTTTGCCATTCTTGCATAATGGCGTAAATTCTTGTAACCACTCATGTATTTATAGAATTCTGGGTTTTCCACAATAGCCCCGAGGCTGCTCATCGCATCTGCAAAAGAAGTATCGAGGTTATGCCCATTTATGACAACCTCTCCTTCTGTTCTGTTAATCAAGCTGACTATCATTCTTATAATCGTTGTTTTCCCAGCACCGTTAGGGCCAAGCAGTCCAAAAATTTCCCCTTTTTCCACCGCAAAACTTACCTTGTCCACGATTGTTTTGCTTTTAATTTTCTTTGTGAAATTTCTCACTTCTAATGCATACTGTGACATGTTATACTCCTCTCTTTTTTATCTTTTAAATCTTCGCTCTTGTTATCTCTTTATCTTTATACCCTCAGCATATCTATCCATATTGTTATACGAAACTCGCCTAATAGAAGTTTCATTTTTCTGGAAAAAATTTATAATCTTGTTAGCAGAATCCACAAAAAGCCGTACCTCCTCTTCTAGGAAGTACGGCTTTTAATATCGTTATACTGCAGTAGTAGGAATCGAATTAATTACTTCTTGAACCGGGACATATTCAAGCCCTAAATCCTTAGCTACAGGAGCGTATGTTATATGTCCATTAAAGGTATTTACACCTTGCTTTATCGCATAGTTGTTTTGGATGGCCTCGACTGCACCTTTGTTGGCAATCTGCAATGCATATGGCACGGTTACATTTGTCAGGGCAATCGTAGAAGTTCTCGGCACCGCCCCAGGCATATTTGCAACAGCATAGTGAACTACCCCATGCTTCACATATGTCGGATTATCATGTGTAGTAATATGATCAACTGTCTCAAAGATACCGCCTTGGTCGATTGCCACATCAACAATCACAGAACCTGGAGCCATCTTTTTAACCATTTCCTCTGTCACAAGCTTCGGTGCTTTAGCACCAGGAATAAGGACAGCACCAATTACTAAATCTGACTCCGCTACTGCCGCTTCAATATTAGCAGGATTTGAAATAACTGTATTTAGGCTTGACCCGAATTGATTATCAAGCTCTCTTAATCTTTCTGGATTTAAATCTAGTAATGTTACATTTGCACCAAGACCAACTGCAAGTTTAGCAGCATTTGCGCCAACAATACCACCGCCAATGATTGTCACATTGCCACGCTTTACTCCAGGAACTCCTGCCAGCAAAATCCCTTTTCCTCCATGAGGCTGTTCAAGAAATTGTGCACCAATCTGAACTGCCATTCTGCCTGCAACCTCACTCATTGGAGTTAACAGCGGCAGTTTTCCATTCACTTCAATTGTCTCATAAGCAATGCCAGTAACACCCTTTTCCGTTAAGGCTGCTGCCAATTCCTTTTCAGCTGCTAAGTGAAGATAAGTAAACAAGATTAAGCCTTTGCGGAAGTAGCCGTATTCTGATTGAAGTGGTTCCTTTACCTTCATAATCATGTCTGCAGAATTCCAGACCTCTGCTGCAGTATCCATTATTTTCGCTCCAGAAGCAGCATATTCACTATCTGTAAAACCACTGCCTGAACCAGCATTTGTTTCAACTAGAACTTCATGCCCGCCATTTAGCAAGTAAGCGACGCCAGAAGGTGTAATCGCAACTCTGTTTTCATTGTTTTTTATCTCTTTCGGAATACCAATAATCAATACAATCCACCCCTTGTTAGAATTCCTTACTTAAATTGTTAGATATCTTATAATTATAATAGGACGAATTGCGAAATTATTCTTTGGTAAAAAAGATAAAAGTAAATCAGCGCCTTTGTGAAAATTCACAAAACTTACTTCAGCAGCTTATTTCTGATGCCAGCGCAGTAATTTCAAGTCGAGATAAAGCATGAATTTCTGGGAGGGAACAGAAAGGTCAACCTCCATAATCTCTGTAATTCGCTTTAGTCGATATGTTAATGTATTCGTATGTATATGAAGCTTTAAAGCCGTTTTTTGCATGCTTTCACTCTCATCCAAAAAGGCCTCCAACGTTAACAGCAGCTCTGTATTATGACTGTTATCATATTTCCTTAATTTCTGAATCGCAATATTTTCAAAGCCATCCTGTATTCGTTTTTCTAATAACACATCCATGAACTGATAGATTCCTAAATCTTGATACGCAGAAAAAGCTTGTGCCTCACCTGGAAATTTCGCTTTAACCTCTATTACCTTCTTTGCTTCCTTTAAGCACTTTTCTACATCCCTTAAATCAGTATAGATGCTGCCATATCCTCCATAAACATCTGTTATTTGAAACTTTTCCGCTAAGCTGCTTGGAAAATTCCGAATGAATTGCTTAAAAACAGCAGCAGGGCTGTCTTGTTTGTTTATTGCACTTGCCAGCAATATTAATTCATGGTCATCCATCGTATAAAGTGAGATTTTGACATTATCCATTACTTTCAGCAAATAAATAATTTGTTTTTCCATTTCCTTCGTGATAATTTCCTTAAAGGTAAAAACCATAATTGTATAGTTATTGAGGGCAGTTTGATTTATTTCCATCAGCTTTTCTTCTGCCTCTTGCTTATTCACATGACCTGTAAGAAGCTTCCAAAAAAATTCTTGATCGACACTTGTTGATGGTCGCTTCGCCTTTGCAAAACGGGATAAAAGATGTTTTCCTACTGCTGCTGCATTCTCTAATATATCCATTTGGCTAGCTGTCAGCGCTTGATGCAGTTCAATTGCCCAAATATAGCCAATTACTTCATCTGCTCTCCAAATGGAAACTGCCACTCTGCTTCCAAGACCTATCTCTTGCTTCCCCTCAATTCTGATTGGCTTTTTACTTTGAAGAAGACTTGGGATAACTCCATCCTTCCACAAGCGGTTTATTACCTTTTCCGGGACTCTTCTGCTTATAATCGTAGAAATTCTGACAGGATCTGTCTCCTCATTATGGCTGCTGTAAACTAGAACACGATGATGTGTATCCTCAAGTGTAATCGGGCATCCGAGCAATTCACTGACATGGTCTACAAAACTTTCAAGAGAATCGTACATCTCCCGCCGGAAAGGATTCGATGGCTGATTAGGCATGGACCTGCTCCCTTCTTCCGTTGGAATGTTTTTTTGTAGCTTTTCTACTATTCTATATAAATTAGGTTATGTACAACAACACAATAATTTCAGAAATATTCAAAAGATAATTGACCAAATGAAACCATGAAAAAAAATGGGCTAAAGACAAGGCCCATTTCTGTCTTTCATTTCAAAGCAGCTTAACGTTTTCCGGCAATGTTATTTCTGACAAAATTCTTGTCTCTTCCAATCTTTCTTGATAATATGAGGTGCCATCCTTTAGTCTTGCATCCAAATAGGCAGGATGTGTCATTACTTCCACCGTCTTGCCGTCCTCCACGCTTTCTTGCAGCTTATCAAAATAGTCTTCTGTCACTCCCTCACCAAAAAAGTCAACCATTAAGATATCGGTAACTGTTTTTACATCTGTAAAATGGGGACCAGCAATGCGGACGGGAAGATTATATTTTTCTGACAGCCTTTTGATGACAGGATAGAACTCTTTAATTCCATGAACATGGTGATGGCTGTCCAAATGGGCCGGTTTCAGTCCCGAAGCCAAAAATTTTTCTATTTGAGCAGTCCATTCCTGCTCTAAATCCTCAAGAGAAATTTCTTCAGGATGTCCATATACATCTTTTTGTTTTTTGAAAAAGCCTTCTTCACCTATGAGACTTGGTGCACTCGTTAGTGGCTTACCAAATGTGAGAACAAGATGAACCCCTACCTTTAAAGTAGGCGTCGACTTAGCAATCTCAAGTGCATGCTCTGTTCCTTCTGCATTCATCATCATTGTTGCAGAATTAACAATACCGTTTAAGTGAGTATCGAGAACCCCGTAATTAACTCCTCTGGAAAAGCCAAAATCATCCGCATTAACAAGTAATTTTATCATTCTAGTTCTCCTTTGCCCGATATATTATTTTGCACACTTTCGTTATCTATTTTTGCATAAAAACAGCAATAATGAAAGCGCTTTTAATTTAGAATTTCAAACAAAAAAGCCTGGTCTATGAAAAGACCTGGCTTAAGCTCTGTCGTATAAATGGCTACTCAGATAATTTCTCCACAAATTGCATATCAATAAGCTCTTCGTATTTATAGCCTTCTTTATATACACCTGTTTTCTCAACAACATCCATAGGCTTTGCCAATGCTTCCTCAGAGATGAAGCCATCCTTGCTCCATAGCTGATCTGCATAAGCACGGTCAAGAGAGGCCTTCAAGCTATCGTCTGATGTAGTTGGAAACTCTTTTTTCAATGCTTCCATTGCCAGATCAGGGTTTTCATCGACTGCCTTCAGTCCTTTAAGCATTGCCTTTACAAAGCTCTCGACCACTTCTGGTTCATTTTCTATTGTGGATTTTTTGACACTTATAACAGAATAAGGATAGTCCCCTAAACTCGGGAAGCTATAGAAGGGTTCGTTCCAAACTCCTTTATTAATTCCTTCTGTTATTTGCGGTTCGCCACCATTTGCAATATGGGCCTGGCCTGATTCAACAAGTGAAACAACTGCGCTTGCATCAGCTGGCTCCTCCAGCTTAACGTCCTTATCCGGATCCAAACCGAGCTCAAGAAGCAGCCATCTTGTCAAAAGATTTGGGCTTCCACCATAACGGCCTGCTGCAATTGTTTTTCCCTCCAAATATGCTGCCAGCTCTGCTTCATTTGTACTGTCTACCTTTTCATCAGAACTGCCCATCAAATATACATTTGCTCTGTTAACGACATTCACAACCCCTTGAATTGGATCAGAGCTTCCCGGATTTGCCATCTGGTTAGAATCCGGCCCAGCGATATTCCCCCACGCATCACCGCTTACTAAAGATGTAACGTGAGCTCCGCCTGTAGCTGTGATGACTTCTACTTCAAGTCCCTCTTCCTCAAAATACCCCTCCTGTATGGCTAAATAAAGAGGCAAATACCCAATCAAATGGACAGGCTCAGCTATGACAATTTTCTTTAAACCATCCTTTGTTCCCCCATTTGAATCCTTTGAAGCACAGCCTGCCAACAGCAGCATTATGCCTAACATCGCAATAAGCAATAGTTTGCCTTTCCGCACCTTAAATCCCCCTTTGTACTTCTAAGTTGCGATTAGCCATACCGTATCGCCAGAAGAATACATATCCTAAAAAAGTTAGCAAAATAATTGTTCTATCAACGTATGGTCATCGCTAAAATATATGGAAACCAGCATTGTCTATATTCTAAATTTCTGTTCTGTTTTAACCATTATGGAGCGCTTCTTCCCTTTAACAGCAGCTTCTCAATCCAAACTGTTGCAAAGTACATAAGAATCGACAGCAAGGACAATACAACAACTCCTACCCAGACAAGATTAATATTCATGATTTGACCTGCGTAAAGAATCATTCTTCCTATCCCTTGCCTAGAGCTGATAAATTCGCCGACAATTGTGCCTGCAAGGGCAAGTGCGATATTTATTTTCAATGAACTGACAATCCACGGCATGCTTGTCGGAATGACAACCTTTGTAAATACATGCCAGCGCTTTGCACCAAGTGAATACATAAGCTTTTCTAAATCCTTATCAACGGCCTTTACGCCGCTGTACGCTGCCAATGCGGTGACAATGACTGTCATCATAAAGGCAAGCACAACCTTTGAACTGAAGCCTATTCCAAACAGAATAACGAGAACTGGTGCCAGTGCCAGCTTTGGAATGGCATTAAAAGCAATTAAATAAGGCTCGGAAATTCTTGAGTAATAATAAGACCACCAAAAGGACAAACCAAGCAATGCTCCAATAAAGGTCCCAAGTATAAAGCCAAGTACTGTTGATCCGCTCGTATAAAGAAGATCCTCCAGCAAAGTTCCTTCTGTGAATGCTGTATAGGCAGTTTTCCAAATAGTTGAAGGACTGCTCCAATAATAGGAGTCAATTATTTTCCATCTTGCGAATAGTTCCCACAGCAGTATTAACAGTATTCCAAGTGTCCACTGCCCGTATAGTGTGATGCGCGATCTCCTTTTTGCTGCTGCTTCCTCATCTTCAATATACGGAAAGGGATTTTGATTGAGCTGTGCCAACGTCGATTCCACCTTTCCCTTTACTCCTCTGTTTTCAGTTGTTTTAAAACATGCTCTTTTAATTCAATAAATTCAGTACTTAATAATGTTTGCTCATTTCTTGGCCTTGCTAGGGGAACAGTAACCTTCTCCTTAATAGTTCCAGGTCTCTGAGTTAAAATATATATATCATCAGATAGGAAAATTGCTTCATCTATGTCATGTGTAATAAATAGGATGGTTTTCTTGAAATCCACCCATATTTGCAGAAGCCATTCTTGCATCAATAATCTTGTTTGCGCGTCAAGTGCTCCAAATGGTTCATCGAGCAGGATAATGTCTTGGTCATACAGCAATGTTCTGAGCAACGCGGCCCTTTGCCTCATTCCGCCAGATAATTCATCAGGATAATGATTTTCGAAACCGCCCAATCCGTATCTTTCCAGAAGAGGTGCTGCTTGACTTATCGCTTCCTTTTTAGAAATCCCCTTTATTTCCAGACCTAAAATGACATTATGCATTATAGTCCTCCAAGGAAGGAGTAGATCCTTTTGCAGCATATAACCAACATAACCATTCCTTCCGACAATATCCTTGCCATCAAGGAGAACCTCCCCAGTAGAAGGCTTGATTAAGCCAGCAATAATATTGAACAATGTTGATTTGCCGCAACCACTCGGACCGATAATGCTGACAAAGCTTCCTTCCTTTATTTGCAGACTTGTATCCTTTAATGCATAGAAATCCTTATTGTTTTTCCTGAATATTTTGCTGCTGTTTTTGATTTCTAATTTATGCATTTCCAACCCTCCTTTTATCCATTCCGTTACCTTAATGTATAATTATTCTAGGTATGACCATTATGTGCGAGATATCAATAGGCATTTGCTTAACATTCACAAGACTGACAAAAGCTGATTGTAATAATTTGCTATACTATATGTAAGAATTAATTAGAGAGGAACATCTAAATGGAAAAAAACGCTTTAATAATTGGAGCTACAGGGCTTGTCGGCAGGGAGCTTGTGCAATTACTTGTAGAAGAAAACACATATAAGCAGATAACCGTCCTCACAAGAAGGAAAAGCTTTGAGCATCCTGCCATCACGGAAGTAGTTGCCGATTTTAACAATCTCGCAGCATACAAAGAAAGCCTTGAAGCTGATGATGTTTTTTGCTGTATCGGAACAACCATAAAAAAAGCTGGAAGCCAAGCAGATATGGAAAAGATCGATTTGCATTATCCTGTAGAAATCGCACGCTTGGCATTTGAGATGGGAGCGAGGCAAATGCTTGTCATCAGTTCGATTGGAGCTAACCGAAACTCGAAAATATTTTACAGCAGTCTAAAAGGAAGGCTTGAGGAAAGCCTCAAGACAATTGGCTATCCATCCTTAGCAATATTTCGTCCTTCCCTGCTTCTTGGCAAAAGAGAGGAGTTCAGATTTGGCGAGAAATTAAGCGCCTATCTTCTGCCACCTCTAAGCTTTCTCCTTATCGGTCCATTGCGGAAGTATCGGGGCATTTCAGCTAAAGCTGTCGCAGCTTCGATGAGCAAGATTGCCGAAATAAACAACCTTGGCGTACATATACTTGAATCAGATGAGATCGAAAGACATGCCCGCATGAAAAGAAGCTCGTTTTAATTCACTAAATAACTTTGATAGGAGTCCTGTTACATGCTTCAAAGTATGAATGCTTTTCTTGGAAAATGGATGCCATTGCTTACTCCAGTTAGTGTAGTAGTGGGTGTGCTGCTATCCTCCTTTTTAAATAACTTTTCCTTTCTTGTTCCGTGGGTTTTTGCGGCCATGACATTCACAGGCAGCCTTAACTCAAACTTTAAATCAATGAAGCACACTATATTTCATCCATTATCTTTATTACTGACACTGGCAGTACTTCATGTTATCACCCCAATTTGGGCATTTGTAATTGGTCATTTATTCTTTGGTAATGATCCTTATACTATTACTGGGTTAACACTTGCCACTGTTATTCCAACGGGAATTACAAGCGTTATTTGGGTATCCATGTATAAAGGAAATGTCCCCCTTACCTTAGCCATCATTCTGGCGGACACGCTTCTTTCCCCTTTTTTAGTTCCATTAAGCATGAGTATTTTTGTAGGAGAAGCTGTTCAGTTAGACGTTTGGGGTATGATGAGGGGGCTGCTTGTCATGATTGTTATTCCTTCCATTGCGGGTATGGCGATCAACCAGTTTTATTCTAAGGAAAAGGCCTTGCATTGGAACAAAACACTTGCACCTTTTTCAAAGCTGGGATTAGCAGCTGTTGTGGCAATCAATAGCTCTGTTGTCGCTCCTTATTTGCGGCAAATCGATTTGAAATTCATATATGTGGGCTTGACTATGTTTTTCGTAGCATTGTCAGGATACTTTTTCTCATGGTTACTCGGTGTTCTAACAAAACGGCAAAAGGATGAGACGATTGCAATGATCTATACAGGCGGCATGAGAAACATCAGTGCTGGTGCGGTTATGGCAGTCAGCTTCTTCCCGCCCCAGGTTGCTGTTCCTGTAGTTATCGGCATGCTTTTCCAGCAAATCCTCGCGGCACTGTATGGCCAAGCGATTCGCTTGATTTACCAAAAACCAGCACTTATGGAGGTCAAAAAAATCTCTTAAAAAAACACGAGATAATTAATATCTCGTGTTCATAGACAAAGCTAATATTATATGGGGCCGATCTATTCGGCCTTTTTCCCATTTGTTAAAAAGACGGCACACATTTCCACCATTTCACTTGCCATAATTTTCAATGTTTCTGTTGTCAGCATTTGGTCCTCTGCATGCATGAGGATTAAGGAAAATGGCAGAGACTCACCACTTGCCTCCCTTTGGACGAAGGATGCGTGAACTTTATGTATCTTATTATAGGACCGTTCACCAGTCTTAATTATCTCCCTCGCTTCATCTATTTCCCCTGCCCTTGCCGTACGAATTGCCTCAACATAGCTGCTTCTTGCTTCCCCTGAATATGTTATGATTTGAAAAGCTGCCGCCTGCATTTCCTCTAACAATTCCATTTTTTCCCTCCGACAGCTTATTTTTGATTCAATTTTAATGCATGGTCGAGAATTTTTTCTCCATCTGCTGTTCCATACAGTCTTACATCAATAACATCAACTGGAATGCCATACGGCTTTGCTGTATTTACCGCCGCCTGTTTCATGAACCGCACCTGTGGTCCAAGAAGAATGGCAATAATCCCTTTACTTGAGGTTGCAAGCTCATCCTCTATTGCACCCTCTGGAATGGCATAAACTTCTATTTCTTCTCCTCGTGCTTTAATGGCTGCCTTCATTTTGGAAACGACAATGGAGGTGGACATGCCCGCTGCACATGCCAATATAATTTTTCTCATGTTAATCCCTGCCCTTCTTTATTTAACGATATCGTCATCTTCAACCTCTAATGCTCGATTAGCAATGATGGATTTATACCATAAGGCTGACTTTTTTTTCTTCCTGTTTCTGTTGTCCTCTAGGTTAATTTCTACAAGTCCGTAACGGTTTTTAAATGCATTCATAGGGGAAACATTATCTGTAAATGCCCACAGCATATAGCCCTTACAATTAGAACCTTCCTCCACTGCCTTCAAAAGCCACTTCATATGCTCACTTATAAATTCGATTCTATAATCATCCTGAATGCGACCTTCGTCATCCTTATAGCGTGCCTCATTTTCGACACCCATGCCATTTTCTGCGATAAACCATTCTATATTGCCATATTCCTCTTTCATCCTAATTGCCATATCGTACATTATTTGCGGATATATTTCCCAGCCACGAAAAGGATTCATTTTCTTGCCGGGCATATCAAACATTTCGTAATAAAAGGAAGGATGGAATGGGGCTCCTTCATTCCATGCGTTCGTCCTTGCTTTCACACGATGCGGGTAATAAAGGTTAATCCCCACATAATCAACCGTATTCTCCTTGATTACTTCTAAGTCCTCTTGTGTATAATCAAAGGCAATATCATGCTCCACCATCAAGTCAAAAAGCTGCTGTGGGTATTCACCCTTAATGGAAGGGTCCATGAATATCCGGTTAAAAAATAAATCATATACTTGTGCGGCCTGCTGATCATGTGGAGCAGAGGAGCGCGCATATGTCACTTCCGGATTTAAAATAACGCCAATCTTTGCCCCAGTCTTCTCTTTGAGACCCTTCTGCTTAAAAAGCTCCACTACTTTAGCTGTTGCTAATGCTTTATGAAAGTTCCACTGCATCCATTTCTTTGAGTTTTGTTCAAAGGGATAGCGAATAGCATCCAAGTACACCCTTGTTTGCACCACAATCGGTTCATTGAAGGTAAACCAATGCTTAACCTTATGCCCAAAGCGATCAAGCACTTTATCAGCATATTTGACGAAAAGGTCAACCACATGCGTAGAATTCCAGCCTCCATATTTCTCAAACAAGTATGCTGGCACTTCATAATGCTCCAAGCAAATCATGGGTTCCACACCTTTTTCCAAGAGCTCATCAATTACCTTATCGATATATGCCGCATAATCCTCATCAACTTCCGCTTCTTCATAATCACTCAAAAAGCGGGACCAATTAATTGATGTCCGATAATGCGTAAGCCCAATATCTGCCATTATTCCGATATCTTCTTTATATCTATTAAAAAAGTTAGTAGCTACTCCTGGCCCATACCCGTTATGCCAGACATTCTTGTTATTTTTGTACCATAAATCCAGATAGGAATCCTGTGATTCCTTTTTTCCAGACCAGCCCTCTGTTTGCCAGGCAGAGGCTGCTGCACCAATTATGAAATCATCTGGTATGTTCACTTTTAACTTGTTCGACATTACTTACCTCCTGATTTTTCAAGCATTTCCCATATACCTGAAAGATACGTGCTCCCTATTGCCCTGTCATATAGCCCATATCCTGGTTTTCCAGTTTCCCCCCAGATCATTCTGCCATGATCTGGTCTTATATAACCTGTAAAGCCGTTTTTATAGAGTGCTTGTAAGATAGCAGCCATATCAAGACTTCCATAGCTCGAAATATGTGCTGACTCTTCAAAATCACCGTTTTCATGGATTTTTATGTTGCGCAAATGAGCAAAAGGCACTCGATTAAGGCTGGTATATTTTGCTGCAAGCTTCACCATATCGTTATCACTAGTACAGCCTAACGAGCCTGAGCATAGGGTGATTCCGTTTGCCTCACTGTCATATAAATTTAAAAACCGATCAAGATTTGCCTCGTTTGTAATAATGCGAGGGAGACCAAAGATACTCCAAGGCGGATCATCTGGATGAATGGCCATCTTTATGCCATGCTCCTCTGCCGCTGGGATAACTCTATTTAAGAAATATTCTAGATTACTCCAAAGACCAGCTTCTCCCAGCTCCGTATATTTGCTGATTAATGCTTGAAGCTCTTCTCTTGTGTAGGACGTATCCCAGCCTGGCAGTGACAAGTCGCTGTAAACTGGATCCATCTTTTTTAGCTGTTCCTTGTAATAAACTAATGCTGTAGAACCATCCTCCAGCTGCTTATCAAGCTGTGTTCTCGTCCAGTCGAATACAGGCATGAAGTTATAGCAAATAACTTCAATGCCGATTTTTGAAAGTCTTGCAATAGTATCTATATAGTTATCAATATACGTATCTCTATTTTGAAGACCTAATTTAATATCTTCATGAACAGGCACGCTTTCCACTACCTTAAACTCCAATCCTGCTGCTGTTATATCTCGGTACAGCTCTTGAATGCTTTCCTCAGGCCATGCTTCTCCTGGCGGAACATCATAAACGGCACTGACAATGTTTTTCATATTAGGAATTTGCCGAATATGCTCAAGAGAGATGCTGTCTTGCTTCCCATACCATCTAAAAGACATCTTCATGCTTATATCACCTTCCTTGTATTTTCACCTTCTTCTCCTGTTTGCTGTGTCACTTTATTAGCCATTAAAACAAACGGCAAATAGATGAACACAGATGCAGCAATACAAATCAACTGTGTAACGACTGCTCCCATGCTGCCAGCCGTTGACAGCCAAGCATTGATAATTGGTGGTGTCGTCCATGGAACCATCACGACTGCCTTACCAGCGAAGCCAGTTGCGGTGGCAATATATCCAATAGTCCCAGTTACTAGCGGTGTGATAACAAACGGTATTGCCATAATTGGATTAAGCATGACTGGAAGTCCAAAAATAACGGGTTCATTGATATTGAAAATCCCTGGACCAAAAGATAACTTAGCAATACTTCTCATTTCCTCTCGTTTCGAAACAATAAAGATCGCAATCAGCAAACCAATCGTCACTCCAGATCCACCAATGCTCATATATACATCCCAAAACGGCATTGTAATGATGTTCGGAATTTCTTTTCCTTCTTGGAAGGCTGTCATATTGACTGTTATGGAAGCTAGCAAAAGCGGTTCTCTGATTGGTTTAATCATTTGGTTTCCATGTATTCCTATCACCCAGAAGAATTGAGCAACAAACATAAGAATCAATATACCTGGAAGTCCTTGCATAACACTTTCAAGCGGCTTCTGCACAACATTGTAGATTGCTTCATAAAGATATATGCCAGTAACTTTATAGAATATGAAGCCAAATGTTGCGACAATCGTTACCGTCAAGATAGATGGAATTAATGCTGAAAAGGAGGTAGCTACATTATAAGGAACACTGTCAGGCATCTTAATCTTTAATTTCTCTACATTCGCCAGCTTGCTGTATATTTCCACGGAAACAATGGCAATGATCATCCCGAGAAATAAACTTTTTGGATCAGAGAATTGTCTTGCCAAAACATCTGTCACAAGCTGATTTTCTTCGTTAACAAGCAGTTCTATCGTTGTGGGCACAACAGAGATATACGACATGATAGCGAGTATCCCTGGAAAGAGAGATTTGTGACCATTTATGCGGCCAAGCTCGATCCCTATTAAAAAAACAGCACCGATTGTCAGGAAATTCAATGTAGCATATTGAATGGCCGTCATAATTGGCTTGTATTCAGCCAGGAAGGCAAACATTTCAAAATGCGCTAAGCCACTTTCTGTACCTAAAATCATATTTGCCACAAGTACAGCAAAGGCTCCTGTAATAATGACAGGCATTAAGGTAACAAATGCTTTCTTGATTGCCATGATATATTTCTGATTGGTAATCTTATAGGCGACATTGCCTAAAACATCTGCTGCATTTTCTTTAAAGCTCATCATAAAACCTCCATTTCATTTAAGAAGAAATTTTTTGGTAACATCCTTGTAGCTAGAAAATATGATTACGATTGCTCTTGGTTATCAGTTTATCTAAAAAGCGCTTTCATTTACATACACACTTTTTCCAACTTTACGTGGAAATAAGTGTCTCGAGATAAAAAAAATAGGACAGCATGCGCCGTCCGTGCTACTCCTCTAAAGGAAGCAAAATACTAACAAATTCTTCGTAAGAATTAACTTTTACGAGCCTTTCGACAAGAGCCGCATTCCCTGAGATTTTCACTAAAAGCTGATACATCTTTTGCAGATCCTTTTTATATTCCTTTTGCACACTTAAAAGGCAAATAAACTGTACGCGGCTGTCTCCCCATTGAATTGGCTTTTTTAATGTGCAAACAGCCCATAATGTATTTTTCGTTACAGGCCTTATTGGATGTGGTATAGCTACCATTGTTCCATAGCTTGTCGGCGCAATCCTCTCCCTTTCCTCCACAAGCTCTTGGAAATCAGCCGGAATATCCTCCAGCCTTTCCAGGTTACTGCAAAGAAAATGGAGCACCTCCTCCTTTGACTTTAAATCCTGTTGGAAAAAGGTAAGATCTTGTCTAATATACTTGATGACACTTCCAATATTTTCAATCACGAGGTTTTCTAGCTTCTCAATATCCTCATCTCTTAAAATCGTGTTCACATCGATGATTGGTACAGTTAATTTTCTCTTTATCGGGATCGTGGTAATAATAAAATCGAGTGACCCTAAATCATATTTATGTAAATCAAACACATTAGCAGTACCTACTATTTGCAGCCGGCTCCCAAATGTAGCGTGAAGTCTATGGAACAGCAATTGTGCGCTTGCAACTCCTGTAGCGCAGACAATCAGACAGCGCTTCGCCCTTCCCTTTGACTTTTTCCGTTCCATTGCCGCACCTACATGTAATGCCATATAACCAATCTCTTCTTGGTTTATAGCCATTCCTGTTTCCAGCTTCAGCGTTTTTCCCATTAAAATTGCCGCGTCAAATGCTACAGGATAGTTTTTCATAATTTCCTTTAATAGTGGATTACGAATACTCAAGCCATATTTATACCGGTTAATGGCCGGCTTTAAATGCAGGCACAAACCATAAATAAGTTCCTCATCATCCGAAATGCCAAGCTGCATAATATTTTCTGTTTCATTTAATAGTTTTTTGGAAAGTTCGAGAATTTCTCTTTCAATCATATCAAGGATATTAATCTCAGCAGTCGGCTGGTAGGAGATGATTTTCGAGCCTAGCAAATGAATCGCTATATAAGCAATCTCTTCCTCAGGAAATACTGTCCCTAACGCTTTCTGCAAATCAATTACAATTGCCTTAGCAACTTTATATTCCTTTTCTGCCATTATTGCTTCGAGCTCTTTTTTAGGCATTGAAACATAATTATCATGAAAAATACGTTTACACGCTATGGCAATGTGTGTGATTAAATTAGATTTGCCTATATCGGAGAGCAAAATTGCTGCCTCTTTTGTTCTTTCCGTTAAAATATCGCCTATTATCTCTAATTCTTGTGAAGGTAATGCCTGATAAGACTGGCGTTCAGAATGGAAAACAAATTCAGCCATACAAATGCGCATTTTTGCTTCAGGACCAGTTATTTTCAGTCCATAATTTGGCCGCTTATCCAAATCCAAGCTGAAGCGCCTCAAGACTTTCTTTACTTCCCTCAGTCCATTTTTAACTGATGTTTCGCTTATATACAGCTCCTTCACTAGCTGCTCTACCTTGATATACTCATCTGACAAGAGCAAACGCCTCAGCATATAATCCATTCTTTCCGCTGGATCTGCCGGAACTGCGTAATCCTCGTTTCTGACTATTGCATCCTGTAAAAAAGGACGGAAATATTTATAATCTTCAATTATCAACTCATAGCCTTGCCCTCTTTTTAAAACAATGTTAGCGCCATTTTCTTGAAGTTTATCTGCGAGCATTTTCACATCACTTCTTATTGTCCTTGATGTGACCTGCAAAACAGACGCCAAATCTGCTCCTGTCAGTGCTTCTTCCTCCTGCATCAATAAATGCAGCAGTTTTTGTTGACGTAATGAAAGCATTCCGATTACACCCTTTCATCAACTACATCTTCTTTTTCTATAAGCTATATGTTCAATTAGTATTTTCCTATTAACATCATAGCTGAAGAAGAAGACTAGTGAAAGCGCTATCTGGACAACTGTTTCATTTTTTCTTTTTTAGAAAATGTGTACTTTCATTAAGACCAGCAATCCGCTAGTGCTTTATAATCTCTTTTTCTCATTCCAGAAACATAGGGATTTCCTTCTACAAAGAATCGCAATGGTTTTAACGTCCAGTCTCCTTTATTGGGGATGCCGACTCTGGCAGAAGCCACAATGCTAGCAGGTATCTTGCCGAGCGTCCCATCAATCGTAAGTGCAGAGGCATCTATCTTCATCCCATTCAATTCCTTTGTTATTGCCATTGCCTTCGTTAATTTACCAGGTCCATTGCAAACAGCAACTCCCGTGGTACTCCTGTTTCTTACCATTCTGTCTAATCCACAGGCAGGCTCAATTGCCCGAATAAGAACTGCTTGTGGATCATTTTGCTTTTTTGTCACAATATTAAGCATTGCATGCGTATGCATCGTATAAATATAAATAGTTCCTCCCGTTTGATACATGGACTCAACCTTTGGCGTTCGCTTCCCCTCATATGTATGGCACGCCATATCCTCTATGCCAATATAGGCCTCTGTCTCAACAATATAGCCTGAATAAACTCCATCAGGCGTTTCATGGATTAATAATTTTCCTAAAAGCTCCTTCGCAATAACCTCTGTCTTATTATGAACATAATCAATCATAGTGATCTCCAATCTTTTCATTCTTAGTTTCTTTATTATATTTTTTCTATAAAGAAAAAGAAAAGGATGAGTACTATACAAAAAAAGCTGCCATTCATATCAGCAGCGTTATTGTTAAAATCAAAATTTTCAATTATTTTAATTTAAAATACTAAAGTCAAAGGGTTTTGCCGTTTAATAAATTTTGCTAGTAATTAAAGAAGCAATACAGTATACATGGTAAAACTCTAATGCCTTTTCCATTTCCCCTTCAAAACAGTGTTTAAATCCTTTGGAATAACAACATAAATAAACGTTGGTCTCTTCGTACTATTAACATCTGCAAATTTATATTGTTCAATTATGCCAAGCATTAACAGCCTGTTGAAATGATTATAAACGGTGCTGATGCTTAGCCTTAAATCTTCCGCCACTTGTTTTCTTCCTTTTACATAAACACCTATTGGCGAAACGGATTGATCTAATAAATAATCTAATACTCTCAGAAGGTTATAACTCAAGTCTGGCCGCAACGATTTAGTTAAAATAAACTTTTTATATTTACTCACCGATTTTCTTAATTGCTCTTTCGTCTGGTAATATGTCAACTTTTTAAAATCCTCTTCGATAATAAGTTTCAACATTTTCCTCCCTTTGAAGAAATATTCTTAAATACCTTTGTTCCCACTAACAAAACCACCTTAACAATTTATATAGTAAATATAAATACTCCACACAGTATGTTGCGAATATTGTCAAAATCAGTAGGACTTTTAATCTAAATAGTTCATTTTAGTCCAAAAAGACCGCTTCTCATATTGTTAAATATCTTATAAAATTAACTGCATATCTACTATTGGTAGCATATGAGACTTCTTAAAAATAGTATCAATTACGTGTTTTACGACTATTAAAATTTCCACAGTGTTAATGTAAAACATCACTATCAGGTCTGCTATTGAATGGTCCGTAATGCTTAAGTGTCAGCTAAGTGAGTGGGCAAATCTTTAACAATACAAAAAGACCGCCAACAAACTAATGTAGTTTATAGCGGCCTTCTAATTAAACTATTCTATTCTTAAACACCTGTTGGCTCTTTTACTTTTTCAGCTTGTTTTGCTACTGCTGCCAAACCTGCTTGGTTCAATGTGTTCCATGGTTTATTGAAATGCGGTTGGAAGAAGAAGTCAACAAATGCTAGCTCGTCAATTGTCATTTTTGTTTGAATGCAGACAGATAATGTATTCATCATTTGTGTCATATCTGCTTTTGAAATAATCTGTGCTCCTAAAATTTCTCTCGTTTCCTGATGGTAAAGCACTTTTAAGCGCACCTCTTCAAATGTCGGCATGAATTCTGGACGGTCGTTTTCAATAATTGTTGCTGCTTCATAAGGAATATTATTAGCTTTAGCAGTCAGTTCTGTAAGACCTGTAGATGCCATACTTAATCCAAATAGATGCAATCCAGAAGTTCCTTGTGTACCCATATACTTCACGTTTTGACCAGCGATATTATATCCTACCAATGTACCCATGCGCACTGCATTCGTTGCAAGTGGAATATAGACTTTATCACCTGTTGGATTATAGTTGACTGCACAGCTGTCTCCTGCTGCATATATATCTGGATCACTAGTTTGCATATATTCATTAATTTTAATTGCCCCATTTGGCAATAGGTCCACTTTGTCTTTAAGCAAGCCAGTATTTGGTCTGAATCCTACACAAAGAATAACTAGGTCTGTCTCATATTCACCTTTAGTTGTAATAACCTTTGTAACATTCCCTGCTTCATTTCCCTCGAACTTCGTTACAGTTTGCTGCAATGCCAGCTCAATATCTTTTCCTTTAAGCTCTTCTTCAATAATATCTGTAAATTCTTTATCTAAATACTTGTTCAGAATGCGGTCTTCACTATCAATAAGCGTTACCTTTTTTCCGTTTTGCTCAAAGGCTTCTACTAATTCAACACCGATATAGCCTGCACCAATTACAGTAACATGGTTAACGTCTTTTGTTTTTGCAATTATATCATTTGCTTGATTATAGTTTTTAGATAAAAGAATGTTTCCAAGTCTTATTCCTTCAATTGGCGGAATGATTGGCCAAGAACCAGTTGTCATTACTAACTTATCATAGAAATCAGTGCGAGTTTCCCCACTGTTCAAATCCTTCACAAACACTTTTTTGTTTTCTGTATCAATTTCCAATACTTCATGCTCCATATGCATTGTTGCGCCTAATGATTTAAGCTCCTCTGGTGAAGAGTAGAACAATTGACTAGCATCCTTCGCAACTCCACCTACATATAAGGCAATTCCACAAGATAAGAAGGATACATTATTATTTTTTTCATATACAGTGATATCTATATTATTATTTACATTTGCTAACGTTTTAACAGCAGCTGTTCCTGCGTGTGTACATCCAATTACAATTACTTTCATGGTTTAGAAGCTCCTTTGTAAAAGAATTTTTGTATTTTTTGTGAACTAATTCACATATTAAGTGAAAAAAATCACAAACTATGTGATGTCATTCACAATTTGTTCATACCTTTATTATACATACTATTTTTTCGTATGCAAGCCTTTTTGTGATTTATTTCACATATATTTCTACAGGTTTATCTTTTCCTTATTAGATGCTTTCATCCATCTTATTTTTTTAGACTTTTTTGCGAAAGAAAAAAAGCCTTCGTTAAGTCGAAGGCTCTTTTCTTCTATATATTATTGAACTTTCATTGCCAAGTCTCCTGTTTTTGCCCAGCCGACTCTTAGGATGACATAGTATAAAGGCAATGTGATGACGATTGGAAGCACTACACCTAATGCCATATATGTTAAGAAACCAGTTGCTCCTTGTGTTGCCAAAATGCTGATTGGAGCAATCAAGGAGTTTAATCCAAGACCAGCTAATTCATATGTTGCTGTGAATCCAAATCCTAATGTTGCAATTGGTGCACAAATGACTGCTGCAACAAATGGAGGAATGATTAACAATGGGTTTTTCACCAGGTTTGGGAACTGTACCTTTGGCGTGATGATGGATTGCGCCAAGAAGCCGCCCATGTCGTTTTGACGAAGTGACATTGCTGTAAAACCAACAAACTGCACTGTACAGCCAATTAATGCTGCTGCACTTGAAACAGGGTCCATCTGCAAGGCAATTGCCAGTGCTGCAGAGGAAGCAGGTGTCATTAACAAAATGCTCCAAACTAATGAAATTACCATTGATGCTACTAACGGTGAACCTTGAACAGAAGAAGTAATTTCAGCGCTGATCCATTCTAATAACGGTGTTGTAACATATGCCAAGCCTACACCTGCAAATCCGCCGACTAGAATTGCCCCTGCCGGAATTGCAATCATATCCAGAATTGTTTTGCCGACGATCTTTTTACCAACGATTGTTGCAATTACAGCAGCTAGTACAGCACTTATTGGTTGTCCTGTAACAAGTACCATGCCTGATTCTGTTAAATGCATGGCATTTCCACCAATTGTACTACAAACCATTGCACTGAAAATTACTAATGTATTACCACCAAGCTGATAGGCAATCCCTGCACCGAAAGCAGGTGCCAACAGGACTTTCGCTACAGATCCAATGTGAGTAAGAGTGTCCCATCCTAACGCTTTTCCGATTGATTCTAGCAGCAAGCCTAACCCTAACGTAACCAATACTGCGTTCGACATTCCTGCTGATGCTTTATATAAACCATCCATAAAAGTTTTTTTATTCATTTCTCTCTTCTCCCTTGTCTTATTTATCTCCAATAAAAAAGCCTGTCCGCTATTCGGAAAGGCACCAATCGTACATCACGTTTAGCGCCGTTGTTTGAAACAACAAAAACTGGACTAAACGATTCCCTATTATTGTAATGGGGGGTTCATTTAATCCTACGTGCTGAGTATGAGAATAATAATGAGTGATAAAGTGAAAATTGTATTTGCTTTTGCTTTCATGATATTCTCCTCCTAAAACAAGTTATTGTGAAGCAATAATATCACCAATATTCTGAAAATGTAAATAATTATTTTATTTCTGAATATAGTGAAGCGTTCTCATTTTTAACCAATTCGGAAGAATTTCTCCTCATTTTTTGCTATATTGTTCATTTTTACTGGTATTTTTTAGCTTTACGCAGGAATATATAGTTATTTTTTTCACATTTGCAGTTTTTTAGAAATAAAAAAAAGAATAGGGAAAAAAAACCTATTCCGATTATGCGATGTCCGTATTTTTTGTTTCTCTTCCAAAGAAGAAAACTGCTGCTGCTCCTATAAGAACTGCGATACAGAAAATAGTGAATATGCCTGCAATTGATATATTCTGGGCTACTAGATATGGGACAAGCAATGGACCAAGCACCCCTCCAATTCTTCCAAAGGATGCTGCCATGCCCGCTCCTGTACCTCGGACATTTGTTTTATACTGCTCAGGTGTATATGCATACAACGCTCCCCAAGCACCTAAATTAAAGAACGATAACAAAATTCCTGAGGTCATAAGCAACGCTGTGCTTTCTGCTGTGCCAAACATATAGGCACTTATTGCTGTACCAATCAAGAACACAACAAGTACAAATTTCCGGCCAGCCTTTTCAATTAAGTATGCTGCTAGTGCATACCCAGGCAGCTGTGCCAATGTCATGATCAATACGTATTCGAAGCTCTTAATCAAGCTGAAGCCTTTCAAAACCATCACACTTGGCAGCCACAGGAACATTCCATAATAGGAGAATACGACACAAAACCAAAGCACCCACAGCATTGCAGTGTTTTTCGCATTATCCTTTGACCAGACAGTTTTAATGCTTTCCCAAGCTGTCAGTCTTTTCTTTTTCTCTACCTCTAAGTACTTTGGTGAGTCTGGAAGATTCCATCTTAAATATAAGGCGTAAATTGCTGGCAGGACACTGATTAACAAAGCAATTCTCCAGCCATTATCAAAGTTCGGTATGATGAAATAAGAAATAACTGCTGCAAGAAGCCAGCCAAATGCCCAGAAGCTTTCCAGTAAAACAACTACTCTACCACGCTTCTCGTTAGGCACACTTTCAGAGACAAGTGTTGATGCTACTGGGAGCTCTCCTCCCAACCCCATGCCAATTAAAAAACGCAGGACAAGGAATAGCCAGAGAGATGTTGCGAATGCAGATAATCCACTCCCGATAGAAAATAGTAATAATGTAATTATAAAAACATTTTTTCTTCCTACTCTGTCTGCCATGATGCCAAACAAGAATGCACCCACAGCCATCCCAATAGAGTTTATACTGCCAATCCAGCCCATCTCTTTCACTGATAAGCCCCAATCTGCTTGGAGTGCAGCAATAATAAAGGAAAGCATGCCGACATCCATTGCGTCAAACAGCCAGCCTAGCCCTGCTATCCCGAGCAGCTTCTTATTTGATACTTCTTTTTTCATACTAGCCTCCTAAGTCTTTTCTATAGTTTCTCCGTCTAAAAGTAATTTATGATAACACTCTACTATATTAACATGTGTCATGACAGTAATCATTACATTTTTACAAAGTGAGTAATTTTCTTTTGTTATTTATCAGAATATTTATTCAAAATACCCTAAAACTCAAATGAAAACGCTCTATTTCTTCAATAAGAACAAACCTATTACTCTATGCAAAACAGAGTAAAATTTTCCAAAAAAAAATGATGTTTTCCTCTTTACTTTCTTACAAATAAGCATAAAATGGTTCTTATATTTGCCAATAATCTTTAAAAGTAAAGGGGATATAAAGTTTGAACGTTACAGCAAAAAAAATGCATGAACAGACTCTTTTTAACATTTCTTGGCCTCTGTTTATAGAACTCGCATTGCATATGGGTATGGGTGTTATTGCCACACTTATGCTTAGCCATTATTCAGATAATGCGGCATCCGGAGTCGGTGTGGCTAACCAGCTGCTAGGGATATTTATTCTCGTTTTCAACGTCACTTCCATTGCAGCCATGATTTTAATCGGGCAAAGACTAGGAGCTAATGAACTTAGCCAGGCAAGACAATTTGCAAGATCTGCTGTCGGCCTTAATGTCTGGTTCGGAGTGATTGTTGCCATCCTCGTTTTAGTCTTCGGTGAGCCTTTGTTACGATTATTTGATATACAAGGAGAAGTTTTAAATTACGGGCTTATATTTATCCGCATATGTGGTGCTTCCCTCTTCTTAGAATCTCTTTCACTTGCACTTAGCGCTATCTTACGCAGCCACGGTTTTACGAAAGAATCAATGATCGTCAGTATTATGATGAATATCATCAGTGTCATTGGTTATGCTTTTAGCATTTTTGGGTTATTCGGTATGCCGATTACAGGAGTAATTGGGGTTTCTTGGACAATTGTAATTGCAAGGGCATTTGCCGTTTTTGTTTTGCTTTACTTAGTTTACAAAAGAATTGCGTTGACATTTAAAGTACAGGACATCATTAAAATCAACAAGCAGGATATTAGGGATATGCTATATATTGGGATACCATCTGCAGGAGAAAATCTTTCCTACCAATTTTCCCAATTAATCATCACTGCAATTGTTGCATCATTAGGAGATGCTTCCTTAGCAGCGAGAGTATATATTTCTAATATCTCCATGATTTGTTATTTATTCACTGTTGCTATTGCAGAAGGGACACAGCTCCTTGTTGCAAGATATATCGGCGGAAAGCAGTATGACCGTGCGCTTAAGCGTGGCATTAAAACATTACGAATTGCCATGGTTGCGTCATTAACGGCTGCTATCGTGATGGCACTTATTGGCTCACCAATATTAGAGCTGTTTACAGATAACTACCAAATTCTTGCAGTCGGTGTGCCAATCCTGTGGGCGGTTGTATTTACAGAGCCTGGAAGAGCAATGAACATTGTTTTGATGAGTTCTTTAAAATCTGCAGGAGATGTGCGCTTCCCAGTTATCATTGGAATCATCTCCATGTGGGGCATTGCCGTTACACTTAGCTACACGCTTGGTATAACATTCGGCTTAGGCTTACTTGGTGTTTGGCTGGCCCAAGGTATTGATGAATGGTTCAGAGGAATTTTCGCCTGCAAGCGCTGGCTGTCAAAGCCGTGGGAGCGGGTACGTGTTAAAAATACAGCAAAAAGTCATATTTAAAAAAAGGACCACCGCATCTATTATGCGGTGGTTTCTTTATGCTGAAGTCTGTTTGTTCATAAATGGCAGCCTTTTCTCCAATGCCGGCATATAGCGCACTAGCAGGATGGAGCGAAACAGGCTGAAAACAATGAAGGAAAGCCATAATCCATGGTTGCCCCAATAGTGAGTTGCGGGGAAAAGGATTGCTAAGAAAACCCCAACAGACACTAGCATGCTGTTCCTCACAAGCCCTGCCTCCGCGGCACCTGCAAAAATCCCGTAAAATACTAACCCTATGCTTGAAGCAAGAGGAAACAATATAAGCCAGCCTTCATACTGCTTCGTGATGAGAACTACCTCCTCTACGACCGTGAACAATGGAATCGCAGCATCCTTACAAAGGAAAAATGCAAGACTGATTGCAGCAGAAAAGGTAAAAGACCAAAAATATGATTTCTGAACAGTTGCTTCATAAAGCTGACCATTCCTTTGCCCAACTGCTTTTCCTGTCAAAATACTCGCTGCATTTGCAAGCCCATCATAAAAGTATGCCATGATGTAATGTATTTGAATGAGTATGGCATTTGCTGCCAGAACCTCTTCCCCATATACCGCTCCTTTTGCTGTAAAGGTATTGAATACAGCCAACAGACAAATGGTACGGATAAACAAATCTCTGTTCACTATCATCATCCTTTTTAAAGGATCCTTATCATATAGATTTCTGAACAGTTCCTTTGTGCTCATGCTTACTTTCAGCTTACCGCTTCGCACAAGCAGGATAACCCCAAACACAAAGGCAAAAACCTCTGCACATAACACAGCAATTGCAACACCTGCTACCCCTAAATGAAACACAAGGACGAGCACAACCGCCAGCACAATATTAAGAATATTCATCAGTACTTGGATCAGCACCGTAGCCTTAATTTGTTCCATTCCTAATAGCCAGCCTAAAACAGCATAATTCATTAATGCAAAGGGCGCTGCCCATATCCGAATATGAAAGTATACGGAGCTAATTGCTTTCACATTTCCCTGCACACCTAAAAAAGAAATGGACAGATTAAAAATTACCTCTTGAAAAAGTAAAATTACGAGTCCGATGATAAGACCAATACAGACAGGACGCAAAAAGGCCATCGAGCTTTGCATCTCATCATCTGCTCCTAATGCTTGGGAGGCAAACCCTGATGTGCTAACCCTCAAGAAACCGAACAGCCAATAAATACTGTTAAAAATGACCGTTCCAACAGCAACCCCGCCAATATAGGCCGGGTCTGGAAGCTGACCAACAACTGCTGTATCAACAGCACCAAGCAGCGGGACAGTAATCGTTGCAAAAATTAACGGCAGTGCCAGTGATAAAAAATAACGATGTGTCACCCCACTACTCCTTTCCATCCTGTTTTTCCAATTATTATAGCACTCTCATTTTTTTCTATCGAAATATTTTTCACAACCAAGACAGAATAGTCTAAAAACTGGTAAACTATTGATAGTTTACATATAGGAGAGATGTTTATGTTAAAAGTAGCAATTATCGGATTAGGAGCAATTGGTCAGCGGCTTATTACAAACTTTACGGAACATCCAGAAATGGAGATTGCAGCTGTTTGTGATCCTTTAGAGGAACTGCTTAACGATACAGTCCAGGCACTTGGAGGCGTCCAAGGCTTTGCAGATTATAAAGAGCTCCTTGCAAAAGCAGAAATAGATTTAGTGTATGTGGCAGTTCCCCCAAAGTTCCACTTTGATATAGTTTCAGATTGTATCGCAAAACAAAAGCATGTTTTATGTGAAAAACCTTTGGCGAATTCATTGGAGGAAGCGGAAAGCCTTTATAAGCAGGCGAAGGAAAAGGGCATCATCCATGCAATGAATTTCCCTCTTAACTACAGTGCGGGCAACGCTACTTTTGCTTCGTATATAAAAAATGGCTATATCGGTAACTTACGCAGGCTGGAGCTGAAAATGCATTTTCCGCAATGGCCGCGGGCATGGCAGCAAAACAATTGGGTTGGACGCAGAGAGCAAGGCGGATTTGTGCTGGAGGTGGGTGTGCACTGGATTCAGCAAATTCAAAAGATATTTGGTCCTGTTCAATTAGTCCACCGCAATATCAGCTTCCCGGAAGATGCTAGCCTGTCTGAAAATGGCATACTAGCAGTTTTAGAATTAGCGGATGGCACACCATTATTTATTGACGGAATCAGCCAAATAGCAGGAAAAGAAGAAGTAACATTCACTGCTTACGGCACAGAAGGGACACTTGCACTTCATAACTGGTCTGACCTTTATGGAGCAAAGCTTGGCAGTGACTTCGAAAAGCTAGAAGAAAACACACCTGTTTCTTCTTTAATTGATGAATTGGCAAAAGCTCTCCAAAACAAGGATGCAGATTTACCAGATTTTTATGATGGGTATCAAGCTCAAGTTGTACTCGAGGGTTTAAGAAATTAAAACAGGAAAAAAGCAGCTGAAAGCTCAGCTGCTTTTTCCTTTTAAGCTCTTGATTTTTTTAAAGAGATTTTGCCCATGTTTGCTTTAGCAAAAATGATAGTTAATACAAACGGAATAACGATTGCGACAACCATTGCGATTGCAAAGGTAACCATATGCTGTGGCTGGATAGATAGAATTCCCGGAAGTCCTCCGACTCCAATTGAGTTTGCCATAACATGTGAACCAACCGAAATCACACCTGCAACCATGGAACCGATCATTGCTGCCAAGAATGGGTAGCCATATTTCAAGTTTATACCGAACATTGCCGGCTCTGTAACTCCTAAATAACAGGAGATGGTTGCTGGAATGGAAACTTGCTTTTCTCTTTCATCCTTGCGATTAATGTAGATCATTGCCAATACAGCAGAACCTTGTGCGATATTAGATAACGCAATCATTGGCCACAGGTTTGTGCCATTAAATTCGCTCATAAGCTGCAAGTCGATTGCATTTGTCATATGATGTAAGCCTGTAATAACAAGCGGTGCATAAGCAAAGCCAAACACTGCTGCGAACAGCCAACCTAGTGAAGAAGTCAAACCAGAATATACAACATCAGAGATGAATGAACCGATTTGCCAGCCGATAGGACCCAACACAGTGTGGGCGATAAGAACTGTCGGTACTAATGCTAGGAATGGCACAACAATCATGCTGATAGCATTAGGGATGATTTTGCGCAAACGCAGCTCCAAGAAGGAGAACAGCAGTCCTGCAAATATTGCCGGAAGCACTTGTGCTTGATAACCAATCTTGTCAACATGAGCAAAGCCAAAATCCCAAAATGGAATTTCTTGTGTGCTCGCCACAGCATAAGCATTAAGCAACTGTGGTGAAACAAGTGTAATACCTAGGACAATTCCCAATATTTGTGTTGCACCCATTTTCCGAGTAACCGCCCAGGTTATACCAACTGGAAGGAAGTGAAATATCGCTTCACCAATTAACCAAAGAAAATCGTTTGTTCCTGCCCAAAATTGGGAAACTTCCACTAATGTTTTTGTACCGTCTTCAACCATTTTGATTTCACCGATGATGTTTCGGAAACCTAAAATCAGACCCCCAACAACGATAGCTGGAATTAATGGTGTAAAGATGTCTGCCAAGTGAGCAATCATTCTTTGCAGAAAGTTCATGTTTTGCTTTGCTGCTTGCTTTGCATCATCCTTGGATGTATCGTTTACCCCTGCAATGCTAATAAAATCATTGTAAAAGGAAGACACTTCATTTCCGATAATAACCTGAAATTGACCAGCTTGTGTAAATGTCCCTTTAACAAGACCGATTTCCTCTACCTTTTTAATATCCGCCTTTGATGGCTCTTTCAATACGAATCTCATTCTTGTTGCACAATGAGTAACAACAGAAATGTTATCGCTTCCACCAACATGCTCAAGAAGCTGTTTTGCTGGTTCTGTATACTTGCTCATAGTTCATCCTCCCTTTTTTTCCATAAACAAAAGCTGTTCTATCTATTCTAATATGATTGCGATTTCATAAACATGTATATACAAGTAAACTGTTTACGCTTTCAATTATATGTTGTATATACATGTTGTGTCAATTCTTTTTTCATTAGATTTTATTTCCATTTTTACGTTAATAAACTATGTTAATATTCCTTGTAATAAACCTCTTTTTGAAAATTTACTACTAAAAAATCCAAGAACTTTAAGGTAATATACCCTCTTTAGTCCTTGGATTTTCACTTTTTGGTACTTAAAGAAAAACCATCGAAATAGCAAACAGAAGAAGCAGACTGACATAAAGAACGTCTATTGGTGTAATTGCTGTTGTTTTGTAATAGCTTCTGTCCCTGCTTCCGGTAAACCCTCGTGCTTCCATAGCAATTGCCATTCGTTCAGACTTTCGAATAGCATTTGTAAGAAGTGGGATAGCATATCTTTTGAATGACTGCCAGCCTCTTCTTTGCTTGTAGCCTCTTATACGGTGCGCATCCTTCAACTGCACAAGCTCTGCTTGAAACATCGGAATACAGCGGAAGCCTGCCATAAAACCATATGCCCATTTCGGAGATACCTTTAGCTGGTGGATCAAACTCATCATAAATAAGTGAAGATTAGTAGTTGAGGTAAAGAGCAGGCCGATTGTAACGAAAGCAAGCATTCTTAAGGAAATGGTCAGCCCATTACCGATACTTTCCTCTGTTATCCGAAACCATGCCCACTGCCAAATTTCGTTATCTCCCTTCCCGAACGCAGCAAGCATCCAGAAAACAAGCACAAAAAACAAGCAGTAAGGAACCATTACTTTTAACAAATACCTTACTGTCCACCCTCCTATCGCTAACCCTAACAGTAAGAATGCGATCCAGAATACTAATGTTTTTATTGGGTTCCCTATAAACATGAGCATAACCATAACAATAATATGAGCTATCAGCTTATAACTCGGATTAATTTGGGACAAGCAGGATTGATTGCTTTCCAAGTAAATACTCCTCCTTCACTGCTCGTTCGTAAGCATAATGTAATGGTGGAATAAGTCCTGTTTTCTCCAGCAGCTTATCATCTGAAAATAAGGAAAAAGGGTGACCATCAAAGCAAAGACTTTTTTCATCAAATAAAATTACCCTATTTGAATATCGATCAACAATATTCATGTCATGTGTGACCATTACGATTGTTGTCCCAAGCTCTTGTCGCTTTTTCAATAAGCATAACAGCCTCTCTGCCGAGTGCTTATCCTGTCCGAAGGTCGGTTCATCAAGCAAGAGAACTTCCTGATTGAGAAGAAGCATTGTCGCTACACTTAATCTTCTTTTTTGACCAAAGCTCAGGTTAAAAGGATTCCTGTTTAAATAATTTAAAAGCCCAAATTCCTTCAGCAGCTCCAATGCTTTTGCTTCGGCTGACTCCTGTCTCACATTTTGCTGTTCTCCGGAGAAAAGTATCTCTTCATAAACTGTTTTAGTAATGAACTGCCATTCTGGATTTTGGAAAACAAATCCGATTTTCTCGTATAACTGGCTCTCCTTCCACCTCTTCAAATGGATATCCTTGAAAACAACACTGCCCTTGCTAATCTTTTTCAGCTTTGCCAGTACCTTTATCAAGCTGCTTTTCCCGCTTCCATTCTTACCTATAATCGAAATCCACTCTCCCTTTCCAAACTGGAAGTTTACATCACGGAGAACGGTCTTCCTTTCATAGGAAATAGTTACAGCCGCTGCAGACATAAGTGAATCAGTATTATGCTGTAATGCCTCTTTTTTCATCTTACTTTGCAAATACTTTTCGTTTAATTGTTTACTTAAAGGATGATTCTTGTTACGAATAATTTCATGCCACTCATATGGATAAACTTCTGGTCGCCATATTCCTGCTTCCTCCATTTGGCTTTTATACTTCGCCAGTATATATTGGGGGTGACCGTCACCAATTACTTCGCCATGCTTATTTAACAGGATGACCCGATCCATCCACTCCATGCAGCCGTCAAGGACATGCTCCACCATGATCATTGTTTTTCCAGTCGAACTTGCGAGCTGCTTCAACAGCTTAAATAACTCCTTCCTGCTAGCAGGGTCAAGTTGTGCAGTAGGTTCATCTAAAAACAGCACGTCAGGCTCTAATGCGAGCACACAAGCTAACGCAAGACGCTGCTTCATACCTCCTGACAATGCATCGATTTTCCCATGAAGCCCGACCTTAAGTCCGACCATATCCAGCAGTGCTTTTATCTTTAAGACCATCTCCTCTGTTGGAACATTTCTATTCTCAAGACTAAAGGCAATTTCCTCATCTACATGCTGCATACAAAACTGCGTATCAGGATCTTGAAACAAGATACCCACTTTTTGCTTTCGGATTACCTCGCCTTTAACCTTTGCCTCAATATGGTTTGGAATGATTCCGGCAAGGACAGACAAAAGTGTCGATTTGCCACTGCCACTCGGACCAAGAATTAACACATTCTCTCCAGGCTGGAAATCTAATGAAACAATATTAAGAACAGGCTTCATTTGACCAGAAAACTGGACAGTAAGGTTTTTACATCCTAACAATGAACTCATCGTTATCATCCTTTTGGGTATCCTGTTTATTTATAGCAAAATGATCGAGTACACCTGTTGCTAATAAAGCATCCACTATGCCTTTCGCGAGTAGCCCGCCAAGCAGCATGCCGCTGATAATTTGAATAATGAATGTCAGCAGTAATGTGCCAGTTGTATAATAACCGAAGCCATTGGCAATAAGGCTATACAGCATGCTTCCTACTGCCGCCATTGCGCCTGACAGCATTAAAACAGAAACATGATATTGCTTATAGCGAAAGACAGCAAAAGCTAATTCTGCACCAAGTCCCTGCAAGACACCAATCAGCAACGCAGACAATCCGAAGTGACTGCCAGTGAGCAGTTCTACCGCTGCTGCTGCAACTTCAGCAATAAATGCAGCGCCAGGCTTCTGAATGATATAGGCAACAATCGGGCTTGCTATTACCCAAATTCCAAACATAAGGTTAGCTCCAACAGGACCGACTAATGCAGAAACCGGCAAATATAATGTAGACCAGCCTAAATAGAGGACTCCGCAAGCAACAGACAAAACAACCATCAGCACAACTTCTTTTATCTTCCATTCCATTATGCTTTAACCTCTATCTTCACAGGCCAGTCCTCAAGTGTATACGCCATGTCCCAAAACTTGTATTCCATATGGCAGCTTATCAAAAAGTACTCTGTCAGCTTTTGCTTTTGCTGCTCACTTAAGCTCTCAGCCAATTCATCTAGACGCTCACAAAATGTGTCAGTAATCCCCATCGACCCGCCGCCATAAAAACGAATCCACTCATTGAAGGGATGTCTTGAGTCTGGCTTTACCTCTTCAAGCAGCCTCTTGCCAATCTCTGCATATGTCCATGGACATGGAAGCAGTACGGCAAGAATATCTGGTATTCCTCCTGACTGGGCCACTGTTAGCATATGACGGATATAATGGTGTGCACTTGGTGATAATGGGAACCCTTGCAGCTGCTCATATGTAACACCAGCTACTTCACAGAAATTATTATGAGGGTGAATCTCACTGTGCAGGACAAAAGAAATTTGCTCATTAAACATTTGCATTTCCTTTCTGTTATCACACTTGGAAATAGCTGTTCCATAAATTTGCATAAAGGAGTTCAGGTACTCAAAATCCTGCTTCACATAATGGATAAGCTGTTCTGCCTGCAAGTCTCCATTTGCGATTCCTCTTACAAAGGGGTGTGCAAAAATAGCCTCAAAAATCGGATCTGCCTCTTGTCGTAATTGTTTAGAAAAACTCATCACTTATCTCCTCCTTTTTTATTAATAGGAAAATAAAGTGACCTTGTTACATTTCAAAACCGCAAAAAGGCCACTCCAAAAATGGAGTGGCCTATAAATAGTCAAATAAACGCATTTAAACTAAATAGATACCGACTCCACTTTCCTACGCTAGTACGAACTAGATCAGGTTCGAAGGGTCCAAGAACTTCTTGTCTCAGCCTCAATTGGCTCCCCTAGTGGATTTTCCTATTAATTTACCTATACTTTACATAAATAGCTACTAACTGTCAACTGATTATTCTAAAAAATCAGACATAAGTACCTTTTATGCTTATCTAGAATATTCAGCATGAAATGGCTAAAAATATAAAAAATATGTTTTATTTTAACAAGGAAGGGAACTGAAATGTTACAAACTAGTGAACAACTTTTTATTAAGAAAGCGTTTTACATATCGTATTCACAAAACAGACATAATTATGTGATGTTTTTCACAAAGTAACCACTATAATGAAATTGTAAACAAAATAATTTATTCCAGAGGAGCTGAGAAAGCATGACAGCATGGAACCAAGTTTATGATCCATTGAATAATTTATGGATCTCAGCCATCATTGCAGCTATCCCAATATTATTTTTCATCCTCATGTTGACCGTATTTAAATTAAAAGGATATGTAGCAGGAGCATTGAGTATTATCGTCGCAGGTATTGTTGCTGTTTTCATATATAAAATGCCTTTTGTTTTTGCACTCATGTCAGCACTATACGGAGCACTTGCCGGCATTTGGCCAGTCGCCTCCATTGTATTCGCAGCAATCTTCCTTTATAAGATTACTGTAAAAACAGGAAAGTTTGCCATTATCGAAAATAGTATTTCTTTTATCACATCAGATCAGCGCTTACAGGTTTTAATTGTCGCATTCTCATTTGGAGCCTTTTTAGAGGGTGCTGCTGGTTTCGGGGCTCCTGTTGCAATAACAGCAGCAATATTAGTTGGACTAGGCTTTAGCCCAATATATGCAGCAAGTCTTTGCTTAATCGCCAATATTGCTGGAGGAGCATATGGAGCAATGGGAATTCCTGTAACAGTTCCAGCATTGCTAACAGGCCTTGATGGACTAGCAGTCGGCAGATATACAGCCATCATCATTCCCATTCTTGCTGTCATCGTCGCATTTCTGCTTATTTTTATCATTGACGGCTGGAAGGGAATCAAGCAAACATACCCGGCAGTGTTTGTAGCTAGTATCTCCTTTGCCATAACACAGGCCTTAGTGCTTTATTTCATTGGTGCTGAACTAGCAAATATTTTTGCTGCAATCGTAAGTCTCGTGGCATTAGCACTTTTCTTGCAAAAATGGCAGCCTAAAGAGATTTATCGTGTTAATAAAGAGGAAAAAACAGATACAACGGTGAAGTACTCTCTATCTGCGATTGCATATGCATGGCTTCCATTTATCTTTTTAACAATCATTGTGACAATATTCAACTTATCTATATTCAAAAACTTGTTTATTACAGATGGACCATTGGAAAAATTAGTATTTCTTCTTCCAATTCCATTCTTGAATAATAATGTTATAAAGCTTCCACCTATCGTTCCAGAAGCAACACCATATGCAGCCGTTTTTAAGCTTGATTTATTTTCATCTACAACAACAGCTATTGTCATCACAATTATTGTTGCTAGCATATTGTTTAAATGCAGCAAAAAACTGCTTGTGGAAACGACAAAGGAAACAGCAAAAGAGCTTTTAACACCTGTGCTGACTATTTGCAGTGTCCTTGGATTTGCCTATATCTGTACTTATTCTGGCATGTCTTCTACATTAGGTCTTGCTTTCGCATCAACAGGTGATATATTTCCTTTATTTGCACCTTTGTTAGGTTGGTTAGGAGTTTTCCTAACAGGATCTGTTGTCAACAGTGGTTCTCTATTTGCACCACTGCAAGCTGTCACTGCTACCCAAATTGGAATTGCACCAGAAACAATGGTTGCAGTGAATGTCATTGGCGGAACAATGGCCAAAATGATATCACCCCAGTCTATTGCTGTTGCAGCCGCAGCCGTTGGACTTGCGGGAAGGGATAGCGACTTGTTCAAGGTTACCATCAAATATAGTGTTAGTTTATTAGTATTAGTCGGTCTAGTTAGCTGGATATTATTTTAAAATAATAATTAAAGAGGAGAATTAATCATGAAAAAACAAAATATTAATCGTGTTGTCTTAATCGGAACTGGAGCAGTTGGATGTAGCTACGCTTATTCATTTATTAATCAAGGTGTTGCGGAGGAACTAGTTCTGATTGATGTGAATGAATTAAGAGCTGAGGGTGAAGCAATGGACTTGAACCATGGTATTCCCTTTGCACCAACTCCTGTGAAAGTATGGAGCGGCCAATATGCTGATTGCCAAAAGGCCGATTTAGTTGTCATCACTGCTGGATTGCCGCAAAAACCAGGTGAAACTCGCCTTGATCTTGTTGCAAAAAACACAGCTATTTTCAAAACAATTGTCAAAAATGTAATGGACAGCGGTTTTAACGGCATCTTCCTTATTGCTACAAACCCTGTAGACATTCTGACATATGTGACTTGGAAAGAATCTGGATTGCCTAAAGAAAGGGTAATCGGATCTGGTACAACACTAGATACTGCTAGATTCCGTTACATGCTTGGCGAATACTTTAATGTAGATACTAGAAACGTTCATGCTGCTATTATTGGCGAACATGGTGATACAGAATTGCCTGTATGGAGTCGCACTACAGTTGGCTTAGAGGAAGTCGAAACATTAATTGCAAAAAACAGCAAATACAGCCAAAAGGATCTAGATGATATTTTCGTCAATGTACGAGACGCAGCATACCATATTATCGAGCGAAAAGGAGCAACCTACTATGGAATTGGAATGTCTCTTGTCCGCATCACAAAAGCTATATTAGGAAATGAAAATTCTATCTTACCAGTATCTGTTCATCTGGATGGACAGTATGGACATAAGGATGTATATATCGGAGTTCCAGCCGTAATTAATGTAGATGGGATAAGAGAAGTCCTTGAAATTCCATTAAACCAAGAGGAACAAAAGCAGTTCGACCATTCTGTAAAAGTTTTAAAAGAGACAATGTCTACTGTTATATAAAATGAGATAAAGAAGATTTGATCTCCATTGCGCTTAGCATTGGAGGTCTTTTATCTGTTATAGTTTTCAAAAAAAATGACCATGCTATTTAGATACCATCCTCTTGAGACCTTTGTGAAAAGCTGGAAAAGTTATTGTCTGTTTGATTTTATTCTGGTAATGTCTAGGAGGAATACATTTTAATAACCATTAAATAAGGAGGGACGACCAATTGCCGAAAATAAATTTCATAACAATATTGGATATGTTCCTCCTTCTTCTTTTTATCTTATTGCTGTTCCGGTGGATTCTAGCAAATTCGATACGTCGAAAGCATAGAATTCACTCACAACATGGGATTGATCAAGAGGTGATAATGGAGATAGGCGGTATCCAACAATATCTTTATATAAGAGGACAAAATATCAGCAATCCTATTATTCTTTTTCTTCATGGTGGTCCAGGTACACCAATGACGCCTGTGCTGCATAAATACCAATATGGCTGGGAACATGATTATACAGTTGTTAACTGGGATCAGCGCAATACTGGCAGAACTTATTTTCTTAACAAGAAAAAGGCAGACACAATTATTGCTTCTCTCTCTGCAGACCAGGTTGTTGAGGATATTCATGAAATTGTCCTGTATCTCTCAAAACGATTTAATCAGGACAGAATCATCATTATGGGTCACTCATGGGGAACGACGATTGGAAGTCTATTTGTGCAGCGCTATCCAGAGCTGACTAAAGCATATGTTGGTATTTCTCAAATCGTCCATTTAAATGATGGGGCAGCTCTTATGGCTGCGGAAATCCGAAAAAAAGCTCTCGTTCAAGGATCTGAGAAGGATGCGGAAATACTAGAGCGACTGCAAAAAGGGCTCCATGACAGCTTAAAGGCGACAGAAGCAGCCGTTGTTAAAATGTATAAAATAGCAAAAAATTATATTTCATATATGTCTGATTCCTTTGCCTTTTTAAAGGCAGGGGCAGTTTCTCCATATTTTTCTTTAAGACACTTAAGCTATTTTCTAAGGAAGGAAAAGCTTCAGGCACCTCTATCCGAATATGCAATAAAGCATGATATTAGAGAGCAATCTTCAAGCTATTCTGTACCTGTTATATACATAGTAGGGCAGTATGACTTACATTTTAAGTATTTATTTGAACAATACTACCCGCTTATTAAGGCACCATACAAAAACATGATTTCCATCGCAAACGCAGGACATAATGTCATGATGGATAAACCTGATCAATTCAGCCAGGCTTTACAGAAGGGCTTACGAGAAATGAACAAGGTCACATTAATGGACCATTGAGACTCCAAAACAACTAAGTTTTGGAGTTTTTTCGCCTTCTTTATTCCTCAAAATAGTCTCTTTCCCATTCTTCGAGAGGGAAATGCTGATACTTATTCAGCTCCAATTCACCTTCTCTATAAAAAATGACGCCCTCGTCCTCAAGCAGATGCTTCTGAAGTGAATTTCCTTCCTCGGCTTTTATCACTATGGCTCCTTGTGCATTAACTACTCGATGCCAAGGAAGCTGGTATTTTTGGCTGGAGCTGTGCAGTATTCTGACCACTTGCCTCGCACCTCTCGGACTTCCAGCTATCCTTGCAATTTGTCCATATGTCATTACTTTCCCTGTTGGAATCGATTGAATGATTTCTATTACCTTTTTTGTAAATGGTGTCATATCTTCTGCCTCTTTACTTATTTTTCGATTAGTAAAACTGAAAATTTTAGGACATGCTAATTTAGATTGATTTTAATAGTATCAGATTAAACATGAGAGGGGAAATATGCAATGAAATTGCAATCTGGAAACTACTATTGGCCAACTACCTTCCCTGAATCCCCTGTGTATCCTAGTCTTGGCGAGGATATAAGCTGTGATGTTCTTATTATAGGTGCGGGCAGCTCTGGTGCCCAATGTGCCCATTACTTAAAGGATACAGGACTGAAGGTTGCAGTAGTCGACAAACGGAGAGTAGGGGAAGGCAGCACCACAACAAACACAGCACTTATTCAGTATCTTGGCGATAAGATGCTATTTGAGCTTGTGAACAGCTTCGGTGAAGATATGGCTATAAGGCATTTGAAATTATGTGAAGAAGCAATCAATGACATAGAAGGTGCGGCAAATGCACTTGATATATCCTCTGACTTTAAACGGAGAGACAGCCTTTATTATGCAAGCTATCCAGAGGATATCGAAAAACTGGAAAAAGAGTATGCCTATCTTCAAAAGCATGGTTTTCAGGCAGTTTTGCTGTCCGAACAGGAAATAAAAGAGAAATACGGTTTCGGGAAATACAAGGCACTTTATACGTATAATGATGGTGAGCTTAACCCATTTAAATTCAATCATGCTCTAATCGATGGTGCAGTAAAAAAAGGTGTAGCTATTTATGAGAACACGAGGATCAACGGTAAGAAGCTAGAAAATAATCAGGCAGTCTTATACACAGACAAAGGCCATTCTATTACTGCAAAGCATGTGATTTTCGCTGCAGGCTATGAAAATCTTGAATTTAGAAATGAAAAAAACAGTGTGCTGGCAAGCTCCTATGCTGTCGTTACAAACCCCATCGAAGATTTCTCAAGCTGGCATAAGCGGACATTGATATGGGAAACGGCCCGCCCTTACATCTATATGAGAACAACGCTTGATAACCGCATTATCATAGGCGGCTTTGACGAAAATACAGCGAATGCCGATAAGCGAGATTCAAAAATCATCAGCCGAAAAGAAAAGCTTATCAAAGAATGCAAAAAGCTATTTCCTGAATTGGACATCCACGCTGAATACTATTTAGGTGCTTTTTATGGAGGAACACATGATGGACTGCCGTTAATTGGAGAATATGAGGAGTTTCCAAACTGTTATTTTTTGATGGCTTATGGTGATAATGGGCTTGTCTACAGTATGGCATTAGCGAAGATACTTCGTGATGTAATCACAAAGGGCAGCCATCCTGACCTATCCATTTATCAGCGGTAAATAATGGAGAAGCACACTTTTATTCCTTTTAGTGTGCTTTTATTAACAACTACTAAAAACCAATAGTTACCTTGATTTCTAACCATTTTTGCTGCCCGCATGTATTTCCTTCAAAGGACGCCACCATGATTCATTTGTTAGATACCAGTCTACCGTCTCTTTCATACCGGCTGCAAATGTATAGGCAGGCCTCCAGCCAAGCTCCTGCTCTATCTTCATAGGATCAATAGCATAACGGTAATCATGGCCTGGACGGTCTTCCACATACTTTAGCCTGTCTTCTGGAAGGTTCAACCTATCCATGATAAGATGGGCTATTTCATTATTGGTCATCTCTGTTCTTCCGCCTATATTATATACTTCACCCTTTTTTCCTTTTCGCAGCACACAGTCAATAGCAGCACAATGATCCTTAACATGAATCCAATCACGGATATTTTCTCCGTCTCCATAAACAGGGAGAATCTCCCCATCAACACCATTTGTAATGAGTAACGGAATAAGTTTTTCTGGAAATTGGTATGGCCCATAGTTATTAGAACATCTTGTTATATTCACATCTAAACCATATGTCTTATAGTAAGAACGCACAAGCATATCACTTGCCGCCTTGCTTGCTGCATAAGGACTATTCGGGGCAAGCTGGCTATGCTCTGTGAAACAACCCTCCTTGCCAAGACTGCCATAAACTTCATCTGTCGAGATATGAATGAACCTGCCGACCCGTTTCTCCTTTGCTGCCTCCAATAAAGTCAATGTTCCTTGCACATTTGTTTCCACAAAGGCACCTGGATTAACAATGCTTCTGTCAACATGGGATTCTGCTGCAAAGTTGATAATAGCTTCTATGTTATGAACATCCAGCAAATGAGTGATAAGCTCAAAATTTGTAATGCTGCCTCGGACAAAATGATGGTGAGGATTATTTTCGAAATCAGCTAAGCTATTAAAATTTCCTGCATATGTCAGTAAGTCTAGATTAACAATATTCATATCAGAATATGCATCAAGCATATAGCGGATGAAATTGCTGCCGATGAACCCAGCACCGCCTGTTATAAGTAAATTCATGATTTAACCCCCTGTTAGAAGTTGTTTTTTAATGTCTTATCCGCCTGCTAGTTAATCGCACCATCCAAGCACTGAAAACGAATACATTTAATCCCTTTTTATTTTACAAGGACATAAGTGGTAATGGTACTACTTTGTAATCACTTCTTATCCAATTATCCACTTAATTCACTTAAGGATTATATAAATATGCAAATTTTTTTTACTTCTCCCCATAAAAAAAAGCCGCCTCGCTAAAGGCAGCTTACCAAAATCATCAATGCCCGCCAAGATAGGCTTGCTTTAAGTCGTCACTTTCTTGCAGCTCAGCAGCTGTGCCTGACAGCACAACCTTGCCTGTTTCGATGACATAGCCTCTGTCTGCAATCGACAGAGCCATATTGGCGTTTTGTTCTACTAATAAAATGGTTGTTCCACTTTGATTTATTTCCTGAATTACTTTAAATATTGTCTTAACAAACAGGGGAGCTAAGCCCATGGATGGTTCATCAAGCAATAATAGCTTTGGTCTTGCCATGATAGCTCTTCCCATTGCAAGCATCTGCTGCTCACCGCCTGAAAGCGTTCCAGACAACTGCTTTTTCCGTTCCTGTAATCTTGGAAACACCTCATATACCTTTTCTAGGTCTTTTTTTATCTCATTTTTATCATTACGCAAATAGGCGCCTAATTCAAGATTTTCTTCAACTGTCATGTTGGCGAAAACTCTGCGTCCTTCTGGTACGTGGGAAATACCTGCTTTAACAATTGTTTGAGCAGCTTTTCCTGAAATAGGCTTACCCAAATACTGGATGCTGCCTTTTTTCGGTTTTAACAGTCCTGACAATGTTTTGAGAAGGGTGCTTTTTCCTGCACCGTTTGCTCCGATAAGCGTTACAATTTCACCTTCGTTCACCTCGAGGCTGACTCCCTTTAATGCTTGGATATTTCCATAATAAACATTGATGTCTTCTACTTTCAGCATTATTCTGAAACCTCCTCGCCTAAATATGCCTCAATTACCTTTGGATGATTGCGGATTACATCAGGAGTTCCTGCTGCTATCAGCTGTCCATGATCCAAAACATAAATGCGCTCACAGATTCCCATAACAAGCGGCATATCATGCTCAATCAAAAGAATTGTTAAGTCAAACTGCTTTCTAATAAATGCAATCAGCTCCATGAGCTCATGTGTTTCTTGAGGATTCATGCCGGCTGCAGGCTCATCAAGCAAAAGCAATTTAGGTCCTGCAGCAAGTGCTCTGGCAATTTCCAGTCTCCGCTGTTGGCCGTACGGCAGGTTTTTTGCCTTTTCATCTTTATAACGTTCAAGCTGAAAGATTTTCAGGAACTCAATTGACTTTTCCTCCATTTCCTTCTCACCAGCAAAATGGGAAGGAAGGCGAAGAATGCTGCTTATCATGGAATGCTTTGCTAAGGAATGATAAGCAACCTTAACATTATCAAGGACAGTTAACTCATTGAAAAGACGAATATTCTGGAAGGTTCTGCTGATACCGCGTCTTGTTACTTGGAACGGCTTTAGACCCGTCAGCTTTTTCCCATCAAACACAATTTCTCCTTCTGTTGGTGCATACACACCTGTTAGCATGTTGAAGGTTGTTGTTTTCCCTGCACCATTCGGTCCTATTAAGCCAATCAATTCGCCGCGGTTAAGCTCTATATTGATTTCTGATACTGCCTTTAGACCACCAAATTGAATGCCTGCACCCTTCACTTGCAATAGAGCTGTATTATTTGTCATTTGAGCCGCCTCCTTTCCGCTTGAATAAATCAGTGATCTCCATCGTACCCATCAATCCTTTCGGACGATACAGCATCACAATAACAAGAACAAGGCTGTAAATAATCATCCGTGTTGATGGATAGTCCTGCAGAAATGTTGAAATAATCGTTAAGAAGACAGCTGCTATCACGGAACCGGACAAGCTTCCTAATCCGCCTAAAACAACATAAATAAGAATGTCAAAGGACTTTAAAAAACCAAAGTTGGTTGGACTGATAATATAGAAATTATGTGCCTGCAATGCTCCGGCAACCCCAGCGAACAAAGAGCCAATTGCAAATGCAGCAACTTTATAATAAGTCGTGTTTATTCCCATTGCGTCTGCTGCAATCTCATTTTCTCTAATGGAGATTGCGGCACGGCCATGTCGTGAGTTCGTGAAGTTTACAATGACCAAAACAGTGATGAACAAGCAAATAAATGCATATGTCCATGTAGTTAAGTGAGAAACCTGCATACCAGCAGCTCCACCAACATAATCAATATTTAAAAAGAATATACGAATAATTTCTGCAAATCCGAGTGTGGCAATCGCTAGATAATCTCCTCTTAATCTCAAGGTCGGAATCCCAACCAATAATCCAGCTAAAGCAGCAACCACACCACCTGCTATAATTGCTACAGGGAAAGGAAGCTGTAATTTCATCGTTACAATTGCTGATACATACGCACCAACAGCAAGGAATCCGGCATGTCCAATAGAGAACTGACCAGTTATCCCAATTACAAGATGCAAACTAACTGCCAGCATAATATTAATTGCTGTTAAGATAATCATATTGCTGTATACAGAGTCAATTACTTGATATGTTATTAAATATTGGATTACACTGTAGGCAATAATGGAAAGCACCAAAAATACCCAAAAACTTTTTGATTTTTTCATCGTTCTCACCTACACTTTCTCTTTCGTATTCTTGCCTAAAATGCCTGCAGGCCTGAAGATAAGAATCAAAATTAAAATGATAAATGCAGCAGCATCTCTCCAAAGCGAGAAGCCTAATGCACTTACAACCGTTTCGACAAGGCCTAATATAAGCCCTCCGATCATTGCTCCTGGTATGATGCCGATGCCGCCTAGTACTGCAGCAACGAACGCCTTCAGGCCTGGAATGACTCCCATTAATGGTTCAATTTTTGTGTAATATGCACCGAAGATAACTCCGGCAGCACCTGCTAATGCCGATCCAATCGCAAACGTAGCAGAAATAGTTCTGTCTACATTTATTCCCATAAGTCTTGCTGCATCCATATCATGAGAAACGGCACGCATTGCTTTTCCTGTTTTTGTTTTATGAACGATAAATTGCAATATAAGCATTAATGTTACAGATGTTCCTAGGATTAATAATGACTTGCTGCTGATTTGAGCACCAAAGAAGTCAAAAGTTTTTGTTGGCAATACATTCGGGTAAGCAACAAGACCGGCTCCCCTAAAGTAAATAAATACATATTCTATTAATAAGGATACGCCGATAGCTGTAATTAACGCCGCTATCCTCGTAGCATTACGAAGCCTCTTGTAAGCAATTCTTTCAATGATTACTCCGAAAACAGCACAAGCTGCCATCGATACAAGCAAGGCAGGAAAGAAGCTAAGCCCCCATCCAGTAATCGAATAAAAGCCAATAAAGGCGCCAATCATAAAGACATCTCCATGGGCGAAGTTTATCAGTTTAATAATTCCGTAAACCATCGTATAACCTAATGCAATAAGTGCGTAAATGCTGCCAAGAGAGATGCCGTTGACAAGCTGCTGTATCCATTCCATGTTCTCTCACTCCTTTTTCCAAAACTAACCTTTTTTTCTCCTAAAATATAAAAATAGGGAGGATGCTCCCCCCCATTTTTTGAACTATTAAGGATTAACCTTTGAGTTAAAGACTTGCTTTCCATCCTTATATTCAAGCACTGTTGCCGATTTGATTGGGTTATGATTTTCATCAATTGTAACTACACCAGTGATCAAGGACAGGTCTTTTGTTTCAGCTAATGCATCTTTCACTTTTTCCGAATCTGTGCTTCCAGCTCTTTCAATAGCATCCTTCAATAAGTATACAGAGTCATAGCCAAGTGCATTGAATGCGTCAGGGCTCTTGCTGTACTTGTCATTAAATGCTGTAACGAATTTTTGAATGCTTTCATCTGGATCCTCAGAAGAGTAATGGTTTGTGATAAATGTGTTGTTTAAGTTTTCTGCACCAGCAAGTTCGATAAGCTTCGGTGAATCCCAGCCGTCAGCTCCCATAAATGGAACAGTGATACCCATTTCACGAGCTTGCTTGATGATTAGTCCAACCTCTTCATAATAACCTGGGATAAATACGAACTCTGGTTTTTTCGCTTTAATATTTGTCAGTGTTGAGCTGAAATCTGTATCCTTTGCCACATAAGCTTCTTCTGATACAATTTCTCCCCCATTTGCTTCGAAGGTTTCTTTAAACGCAGCCGCTAAACCTTTCGCATAGTCGCTGGCACTGTCAGCAAAAATTGCAGCTTTTTTAATATTCAGTTTTTCCGAAGCGAAGTTTGCTGCTACATTTCCTTGGAACGGATCGATAAAGGATGTTCTGAATGCATAATCATTGACAGAGCCATCATCGTTTACCGTCACATTTGGAGCCGTTCCTGATGGAGTAAGCAATACTGTCTTTTTATCATTTGCAATTTGTACTTGAGCAACTGTATCACCGCTTGTTGCAGCCCCGATAATTGCAGATACTTTATCTTGATCAATTAGTTTAAGAGCACCATTTGTTGCTTCAGTAAGATCTGATTTATTATCAACCTTTACTGGAACGATTTTTTTGCCGTCGATTCCGCCGTCTGCATTGATTTCTTCAATTGCCAAATCAATACCGCTTTCTAACGACTGACCATATGATGCTACCTGGCCAGAAAGCTCCAAGTTAACACCGATTTTTATTTCATCACTGCTAGCGCCGCCTTCACCTTTTGGACTACATCCAGCCAAGATTCCTGCCGCTAAAGCAGATGTTGCTAACAAATAACTAAGCTTCTTTTTCATGTTTGAATCCCCCATTTTGTTTAAGTATTCTGAAAATAACAAAATCTCCAAAGCTCTTTCTCTATTTCTTTGAAACATATTTGCTATTCTAGTACACTGCTGTCTTTGCTGTCCAGTATAATTTTTAACTAGTTAAATAAATCTGAAAATTTGTGACAGTTTTGTTTCTAATTAGCTTTACTTCCCTCTTATCGGCACTTTCTATCATTTCATTAGCTTCCAATTATTCATATTCGCCAAAAGTTTTTTGAATAATTTTACTAATGTGATTATTATATTAACCGCATTTCTATATATAAAGCAATACCCTGATTATGCCAAACTCATGTAATATTTATTAACACATAACGTTATTTAGGACTTGTTTCACACAAAAAAACGGGAAATTTCTACAATTTTCTACTTCTACAATATAAATAACGAAGAAATTCTAACATAAATTTCAATTCACTTTTAAAGGTCGTTTTAAGATAATCTGCTTTCTCCTATAAATACATAGATACTATGCTAAAATATAAACTTACTAATATATTTACTAACTTTCATTCGGAAACCTTAATTTGTAATATCTCATTACATAATCTATGAATAGGCCTGCTTCCTATTCTATTATTTTTTTAAGTTTTTTAAAAAATTCACTCATTTTTTTGTAAGGATAGGGAATAAAAAAGTAACAAGAAAAAAAGAAGGGAGAATTAATATGAAGATTTTTCCCATAATGGTCACAGGTAGTCTCCTTTTTCTCACAAGCTGTAATGCAAATGAACAGGCTAATAACGACAAGGTGTCTGCTGACAGCAATCAAGTACAGGCAGAGCAAACAACGAACAAGCCTGCTGCTTCACAGGACAATACAAACAGTGAATGGATAGCTGACGTCAAGAACCAGCTAATAATGCAAAAGGCGGTACTTCCACAAACCGTTCCGGTAGCAACCGGTAATTATGTGGCCGTTAATATCGACGATAACACATTAGACAGCTATAATGTCAGCTTCTATTCTTCTGAAACAAAGAAGGATATAAATGATCCTTCATTAACTTCAAATGAAAATGTACAGCCACTGGCAAAATTTTCAGCCAATGTTACTAGTGAAGCTAGTAATACGTTCCCAACATTCAACGAGAAGGATATTCCAGAGGATATGTCTGTCGATTTAGGATACGGTATTAAAGGAATGATAGAGGGTGCTGCTGGAAGCACTTATCTACAATGGAAGGAAGGCAGATGGGTTATGCAAGTTAAAACTGTTTCTGCTGACAATCGGGATATAGAAGCAGTCGGCAAGGAGATGGTTGAATATTTAGAGTCCCATTCTCTCCCTGCACCAAATGATAATGGCTTTGTTGAGGTTAGCTATCCAGCTGGAGAAGACAATGCTGAAACAAGGATAATTTGGGAAGACGGAGACACTATTTACGAACTATCGACAACAGGAAAGCCTGTTGATGCATTAAAAATGGCCGTTTCTGCAGAATAGAAAAAAATCCGCTGTCACTGACAGTGGATTTTCTATTTTTATTTATATTTTTACCTTCATTTGTGTACAATCATCACACTGCATCATATTTTTAACAATATCTTTATTGCGTTCTTTAAATACCTCGTTATGAGAAGAAACCATTCCGCTTGTATTAGCCTCAGGCTGAATAAACAACTTTGCCTTATTTACTGCGTTCGCTGCATCTTGGAAAGCACCTGCAATTAAATGAACTTTTCCATCATGCTTCAAAATATCTCCAGCAGCAAAAAGTCCTGCAACAGATGTCTCACTATTAGCCGTACCTGAAATATAATATTCTTCGCGCATCTCTATATCCAATTCACTGTTCTTCAATAAAGAGGAATCCATTTCGTAGCCATGATTAATGACAACTTCATCAACATCGATCAGTGCTATTTCTTCTGTTTGATCATTTGTTACTTCAACTGAATCAATTGTATCATGACCATCCTTCGCGATAAGCTTCGTGATGGAAGTATGGAACAAGATTTCTACCTTACTTTCCATAAGCTGTGTCGCTTTAGCCTCATGTCCTCTAAAGCTGTCTTTTCGGCATGTTATATATACTTTTTTCGCAACTGGCTCTAGTTCAAGTGCCCAATCTATCGCTGAATTGCCTCCACCTGAGATAACTACAGTTTTATCCCTGAATTGCAGCAGTGATTTAACAGTATAGTTCAGGTTAGAAACCTCGAATCTTTCAGCACCTTCTATTTTTATTTTTTGAGGGGTAAGTATGCCGCTGCCCACCGCAACAATTACTGTTTTCGAATAGTGCAGCTCACCATTGGTTGATTCTAATATAAAACATCCTTCCGCGTTTTTGCGTATAGATGTAATCTTTGTATTTAAGGCAACTTCCGGATTAAATGTCAACCCTTGCTGCACAAGTTGTTCTCTTAGCTTTTCTCCTGGAAGTGGCGTAACGCCGCCTACATCCCAAATCATCTTTTCAGGATACAGATGGAGCTTTCCTCCCAAATGCGGCAAAAATTCAACGATTTTTGTCTTCATTTCTCTTAAACCACTATAAAAAGCAGAGTAAAGTCCTGCTGGTCCACCACCAATAATCGTCACATCGAATATTTCTGTATTTTCCATATCACTTCACTCCTATGGTTTGGGATTAAATTTAAATTGATTCTCATTCTCAATTAGTATCATAACCTGTTTTTAAATTTTTTACAATGGAATATTGACAGAAATATGAAACGATAATAAGATTTACTTGTTCAAAAATGATTATCATTCTCACTTATTTATCATAAAAAATATCACGGGAGGATACGATGGGGCGTTTATATACAGAGGATATAAGCATCAGTTATGGCGAAAGACTAATAGTAAAAAATCTTGATGTAGTTATTCCAGATGGCAAAATCACCACAATTATCGGATCGAACGGATGTGGAAAATCCACATTATTAAAAGCAATGACAAGGATTATCCCACACCAATCGGGTTCTGTCTTATTGGATGGCAAGCATATTAGCAAAATACATACGAAACAGCTTGCAAAAGAAATGGCAATCCTTCCCCAAACACCTGAGAGTGTTGCAGGCTTAACAGTCGGGGAGCTAGTATCCTACGGACGTTTTCCCCATCAAAAAGGATTCGGGAAACTAACAAAGCATGATATTGAAGCGATTGACTGGGCATTAGAATCCACCAACACGATGGAATTTAAAGACAGATCTGTCGATGCACTATCTGGTGGTCAAAGGCAGCGTGCTTGGATTGCCATGGCTCTAGCACAGGAAACAGATATTATTTTTCTTGATGAACCGACAACTTACCTAGATATGGCACATCAGTTAGAAGTGCTTGAATTATTGCAAAAGCTTAATGAAGAACAGGGCAGAACAATTGTAATGGTTCTCCATGATTTGAATCAAGCAGCAAGGTTTGCTGACTATATTATCGCAATGAAAGATGGCGAGGTAGTTAAGGCAGGGAGCCCAACTGATATCCTGACAAAGGATATTTTAAGAAAAGTTTTTCAAATTGATGCAGAAATAGGGGAAGACCCTCGCACAAACAAACCGATTTGCTTAACTTACCACCTAATAAAAGGAGAACAGAATAATGAAGAAGTTCTTAATGCCAATGATTCTAATCTTGTTGCTACTAGTTAGTGCTTGTGGAAATAAAGCAGCTGAAACTAGCAGTAATACTAAAGAAGCGGACAAAAAATCAGAAACGATTACGTACCAATCAGAAAATGGACCTGTTGAGGTTCCAGCAGACCCGCAACGTGTAGTTGTATTGTCCTCCTTTGCTGGAAGCGTAATGTCATTAGGAGTTAACGTCGTTGGCGTCGATTCCTGGTCAAAGCTCAACCCAAGATTTGATTCCAAACTAAAAGATGTGGCAGAAGTATCAGATGAGAATCTGGAAAAAATAATTGAATTAAAGCCTGACTTAATAATTGGATTATCTACTATTAAAAACGCCGATAAATTAAAAGAAATAGCACCTACTGTAACCTTTACATATGGAAAGGTAGACTATTTAACACAGCATCTTGAAATTGGAAAGGTGCTAAATAAAGAAAAAGAAGCGCAAGCTTGGATTGATGATTTTAAGCAACGAGCTGAAAAAGCTGGAACAGAAATAAAGGAAAAAATAGGAGAAGATGCAACAGTCTCTGTCATCGAGAACTTTAATAAGCAAATGTATGTATTCGGCGACAATTGGGGTCGTGGAACAGAAATCCTCTATCAAGCAATGAAGCTGAAAATGCCGGAAAAAGTAAAAGAAATGGCACTTACTGATGGTTACTATGCTTTATCAACAGAAGTACTGCCTGAATATGTTGGAGATTACTTGATTATTAGCGAATACGCAGACCAAGATAACTCCTATCAAGAAACAGACTCCTATAAAAATATACCAGCAGTTAAAAATAATCATGTGTTTACAGCAAATGCAAATGAATTCTACTTCAATGATCCTCTAACATTGGATTATCAATTGGAATTCTTCAAAGAGCATTTTCTAGCAAACTAAACATTTCATGCTAACTTTGAATGCTGTGCACCTTGTGCGCAGCATATTGTTTATCCAAATCTAAACAGGAAAGATGATATAACATGACCAAATCTATTTCTTTTGTATGGAAACTTATAATAGGTATTTCTCTGTTGCTTATAGCATTTATTATCTCCATGGTTTTTGGAGCTGCTGATACATCATTAAAAGACTTATGGATTGCCATGACTTCAGAACATGCCAATCAAAACAGCAGTATTTTACGGGAGATTCGCCTTCCTAGGGAAATTGCCGCAATGGCAGTTGGTGCTGCCTTAGCCGTTTCAGGAGCTATTATGCAGGGCATAACGAAGAACCCACTTGCAGATCCTGGTTTGCTTGGACTAACTGCAGGCGCAAATTTTGCATTGGCACTGTCTATGGCACTTATTCCTTCGTTAAATTATTTCAGTATAATGTTAATTTGCTTTGTCGGTGCTGCTATCGGCACCATTTTAGTTGTTGGCATTGGTATGCTTCGAAAGGGCGGCAATTCCCCGCTGAAGCTTGTACTTGCAGGGTCTGCCGTAACAGCTTTTCTCACAGCTATTGCTGAAGGAATTAGTCTGTTTTTTCACATTAACAAAAATGTGTCTATGTGGACTTCTGGCGGACTTATCGGAACATCCTGGGGGCAATTAAAAGTGATTCTTCCGGCAATTATAATTGGAATTATTATCTCCTTCCTTTTGTCACGCCAGGTTACTATCTTGAGTTTAAGTGAGGATGTTGCTGTCGGGCTCGGACAGAAAACTGCTCTAGTCAAAACATTACTTTTCATTGTCATCACTATTCTTGCTGGTGCTGCTGTAGCATTAGTCGGAAATATGGCATTCATTGGGCTGATGGTGCCACATATGGTCCGTTGGGCTGCAGGAACAGATTACCGCTTCCTCCTTCCTATTACTGCTATAGCCGGCGGGATATTTATGCTGTTAGCAGATACTGTTGCCAGAACACTGAATGCTCCATATGAAACTCCTGTAGCAGCAATAATCAGTATTTTAGGCTTACCTTTCTTTTTATTAATCATTAAAAAAGGAGGGAATAAATTCGCATGATATCGACTGCTTTGCTGAGAAAACAAAAATGGACTATTGTAGTGCTTGCGGTGCTTATTTTCTTAACAATTGGAATCAGCTTGAGTGTGGGCTCTGCAGCTTTTGCGCCATCCCGGCTGCTGCCAACCTTGTTTGGTAATGGCTCGTTCACAGAGGAATTTATTCTTTATTCTGTCAGACTTCCGAGAATTATTGTTACACTTTTGGCAGGTATTGCACTTTCCCTGTCTGGAGCAATCCTGCAGGGAATCACGAGAAATGATTTGGCAGACCCAGGCATCATTGGCATAAATGCTGGTGCTGGTGTAGCCGTTGCTATCTTCTTCTTGTTTTTCCCAATTGATGCTGGATCATTTATTTATATGATTCCTGTCTGTGCATTCATTGGTGCTGTTGGTTCAGCCCTGCTTATTTATATTTTTTCATATGATAAAAATCTTGGCTTCCAACCGACTCGCCTTGTGCTAGTTGGTGTCGGCTTTTCCATGGCTTTATCAGGAATCATGGTAGTTTTAATTAACTCTGCCGAAAGAGAAAAGGTAGAATTTATTTCAAAATGGCTTGCAGGCAATGTGTGGGGCACAGACTGGCCATATATTATTGCAATGCTTCCATGGCTGATCATATGCATTCCCTTTACTTTATACAAAGCAAATAAGCTCGATGTTCTTACTTTCAGCGAGCCTGTTGCAGTCGGTATTGGCGCATCTATCCAAAAGGAAAGAATCAGTTTAGCCATTGTAGCGGTTGCTATGGCTGCTGCTGCAGTTTCTGCAACTGGAAGCATCTCTTTTATCGGACTGATGGGACCGCATATTGCTAAAGCTTTAGTTGGGCCGAGACATAAGCTATACTTACCTATCGCACTTTTGGTAGGAGGATTATTTTTGCTTGCAGCGGATACAATCGGCAAAAACATCCTTGATCCTGACGGAATTCCAGCAGGAATTATGGCAGCTATTATTGGTGCACCATATTTCATGTATCTGCTCTTTAAGAAAAAGTAGGTAAAATGATATCTTAATATAATAATTTATTTTTCTTGACTATTTCTATTTTTCCAATTAATCTAGTAAACAGATATTTCAAAACCTAACAAATAATTTCATTTCTTATCGAGAGAGGTGGAGGGACTGGCCCTGCGATACCTCAGCAACAGATTCTAACAAGAATACTGTGCTAATTCCAGAAGCTTAATGCTTGGAGATAAGAAGAGCCAATGTGAATGTTCGCCTCTTCTTATTTACAAAGAAGGGGCTTTCTGCGTCTTAGAGGCTTATCTTCTTTCATTTAGAAAAATACTTAACGAAAGCGGGAATTAATTATGACAAACCTACTTAACAAAGGACCATTCAGAGCAGATCACGTTGGCAGCCTATTACGACCTGAAAGCCTACATAAAGCAAGACGAGAATATAAAGAGGGTACAATTACAAGCGATGAACTTCGCGCTGTCGAAACAGCAGAAATTAAAAGGATTGTTGATAAACAAATTGAAGTTGGTCTAAAAGCTGTCACAGACGGAGAATTCAGACGTACATGGTGGCACCTAGACTTTCTGGAGCACTTGAACGGAATTGAGGGCTATGTACCAGAGACTGGTTACAAGTTTGATGGAGTGGAAACAGAAAGATACAATATTCGTAACAACGGAAAAATTTCTTTTAATCCAAATCATCCATTCATTGAGGATTTTAAAGTATTTACTGAAATTGTTGGAGACCGTGCTGTTGCAAAACAAACAATTCCTAGCCCAAACCAGCTTTTCTATGGCACAATCCGTGATGAGTCCATTTATCCGAATCTGGAAGATTTCACAAAGGATGTAATCCAAACTTATCGTGATGCAATTAAAGCATTTTATGATGCCGGCGTTCGCTATTTGCAATTGGATGATGTTTATATTGCCAGACTTTCTTCTCCTGAGCATATATTCAATGATGGCGAGTACAGCAGAGAGCATTGGATTGAATTAGCACTTTTCGTGATTAACAGCATTCTTGAGGATAAACCAGAAGACCTTATTGTTACAACACATTTATGTAGAGGTAATTACCAATCTACATGGGCTTTTGAGGGCAGCTATTCATTAATCGCACCAACACTGCTTGCAAAAGAGAAAGTGGACGGCTTTTTCCTTGAATACGATGATGAGCGCTCTGGCGACTTTAAACCACTTGAGCATATCCCTCATGACGGAGCAAAGGTAGTTTTAGGTGTTGTTACATCCAAATTCGGTGAGCTTGAAGATAAAGAAGCTTTAAAATCACGGATTCTCGATGCAGCAAACCATGTGCCTTTAGAGCAGCTTTGCTTAAGCCCACAATGTGGTTTTGCTTCCACACATCACGGAAACAAGCTGACAGAGGAACAGCAATGGGAAAAACTAAGATTAGTCGTAGAAGTAGCAGAAGAGCTATGGAATGCGAAAGAACCTGTTACAAAATAATAAGGCTTAAGGGGGCAATCATTTGCCTCCTTTCTTTTTGCTAAAGCATATGACCTATTTATTGTATGACAGTCCAGAATAAAATGAGTGAAATCATAAAAAGAGGCTGGGACAAAACAAAAGATAAGCTTTCTAAACACGAATATAGAATTACAACTAAATTTGAAAAATGAAGGTTGTGTCTAAATAGAATTTCGAGTTAAAGTTTGTTCGTTTCTTTGCGCTGCACCCACTCGCTTTCCGCGGGGAGGAAGATGAGCCTCCTCGTCTTCGCCTGCGGGGTCTCATCCTTTCCTCTATTTCCCGCAGGAGTCGAGTGGCCTCCGCTCCATTCCACTAAGATTTCTAAACATTGTATTAAAACTAAAAAACACAAAAAACCGAACTATTTAATCATTGGTGAAATGCCCCCTGTCAAGTAGACAGTTGAAATAATAAAAAAGATTTAAACAGCTTGAGCTCTATATTCCATAGGGCTTAAGCCGTTTAATCGTTTTTGATATCTTTCATAATTATAAAAATGAATATACTCCTCTATCGCATGTTCAAGTTCCTCAAATGTCTTATATTTATGTATATAATACTTCTCACATTTCAGTGTTCCCCAAAAAGATTCCATCGGTCCATTATCAATACATCGACCAACTCTTGACATACTCTGCGTCATTTTCGCCGCATCTATCCTTTGCTTAAATCCTTTGGAGGTATATTGATACCCACGATCACTATGGATAAGTGGATGTTCCTCCTCTAATAATAGTGCAGTTGCTTGGTCTAGCGTCTTAAATACAAGTCTATTATTATTGGAATGTCCTATAACAAAACTTACAATGGAGCCATCATAAAGGTCACGAATCGCACTTAAATAAGCCTTCCTTGATTGGCCATACTTAAATTCCGTTACATCTGTAACCCATTTTTCATTTGGTTTTTCCGCAGTAAATTCTCGATTTAGTCTATTTTCCGCCACCTGTTTAGGAGTAAAGTGTTTATAACGTTTCTTCTTGATGCGGATAATCGAGCGTAAGCCAGCCACTTTCATTAGTCGATAGATTCTTTTATGATTAAGTTTCTCTTTAAACTGTCTATTCATGTGAAGCGTCATCTGACGATAACCGAAGGTACTATCCACTTTTTCATGAAGAATCTTCATTTCTTTTATGATTTTTTCATTCAGTAAATCCTGGGAAGTAGGGAGACGATTCAGCCATTTATAATAGGCGGATCGTGCTATTTTGACTATTTCACAAAGTAAAGAAATACTTATGTTTTCTTCCCTGTGAAGCTCCTGGATAGCGATATATTTATCCTCGAATCGGATAGGCTTTATTTTCTCCTCCTTTCTATCTCCTCCAACTTTTTTAAATACAAATTCTCCGCACGTAACCGTTCATTTTCTCTTTCTAGCTTTTTCATTTGAAGCTTGAATTTTTCTTCTGGAGTTAGCTTTGATTCCTCTTTCCTTTTACCACGTCTATCTTTCAACGCTTCTTCTCCGCCATCTTCATACTTCTTTACCCAGTGATAAACTTGTTGATAAGAAACTTGATACGTATCCGCTGCTTCTTGATAATTTTTTCCGTTCCCCAAGCAATCAAGTACAATATGTAATCGTTCTTCCCAAGTTAGTTTGCTTTCATTAGTCATAGAGCCCGTCCTTCCTTGTGACGCATCTTTTAATTCACTATGACTATTATACTTCCTAATCCAACTTCTGAGGACAGAGGGATGGGATATTTCATACATTCTAGAAACCTCACGAATCGAAGAACCACCGGACAAATACTCTTTTATGGCGGATAACTTTAGTTCTTCCGAATATTTTTTCCATGCGGAAGACTCCTTTAATCCTTCTAAGCCAAAGGTATCAAACTTATATTTCCATTCCAAAACGGTGGCATGATGTACTTTATAAATGGATGCCACTTTAAGTGAAGAAAGTGATTCATCAAACGCCTTCACTATTTCATATTTTTCTTCTGCAGAGTAAAACTTTCGAGACATAAAAAATACTCCCCCATAGTATCCAGATTTTATTTTTTAACCTGTCTACCTATAGGGGAGCTTATCATGGTTGATTAAGCAGTTCGGTCTCTACGCTGGTTCACATACTTATGTCCCAGCCTCTTTTCCATTTAAGGGTTCTTCACAATCGGAAACTGTATCTTCACAGCTGTTCCTTCCCCTTTTTTACTTTCAATGTTAATTTTGCCGTTGTATTTCTCAACAATATTGAAGCATATCATCATGCCCAAGCCTGTCCCTTTGCTTTTTAAAGAATAAAATGGTGTTCCTAATGATTGGACTTCCTCCTCTGACATTCCACAGCCATGGTCAGTCACCTTTATTTCCACCATATCCTTTTGAATTTCTGATTCAATGAAAATTGGCTCACCATATGGCGATGCCTCCATCGCATTTTTCAATAAATTAATCATAAGCTGTTTAAACTCAATTATATTAACAAGAATGTAGCAATCCTTCTCTACATGACGGAGAAAGATATTATTATCTCGAAGAATCCCATACGATTTCACGAGATCTGTCACACTTTGAAGCAAAGATTCTACTTCGACCTTTTCCAATTTTATATCATTATCTGGCTTTGCCAGCATTAAGAACTGTGAAAGGACATGCTCAGCTGTATTTAACTCATCAATCATAAGACTGTAATTGCGTTTTGAACCTTCGTCCATTTTCTCCTCCTGCTGGTATAGCTGCAGGAAGCCTTTAACAACCGTCAATGGGTTTCTGATCTCATGGGCAACTGCCGCTGCCAATTGACCTGTAGTCTTAAGCCTTTCCGATTGCTGTAGCTGTTTATAATATAATTGCTGTTTCTTAATCCGTTCATATGTCAATAAAAATATACAATATAAAAGTGCTTGGCTTCCGAGGAAGTTAATGATATTACCTGGCACATTTACTCCTAACAGCCCAAATGTCTCTGCCTTATCCATAAATAGAATATAGGCATAGCCTAAAAAGTAAAGGCAAATATTCATTACCATGGAAAAGATGAACAGCTGTTTATCAAAAAACAAAATAGAAATAGCCGGTATAAAACACACAAATATAAATGATGACCATGTGTCAGGATACACATAAAAAATCGTATAAAAATAGGAAGTTCCTACAATGATGATCAAGAAATTAAGCCACCATCCGGAAATCTTTGGATACAACAGCAAAAGCACAGATAATAAAACAACTTCCACTGCATTAAAATAATTTCCAACACGCAGCCCTGCTGTTTCCATGAAGAAGCTTGCAACCATTCCTGAAACCATGAACATGATGATAAAAGCTATAACTCCATAATAAACCTTTACATTAAAATCCTTGTATGAATTCATGTTTATGCACCTTTTAGTTAATTTCTGTACATACATAGTCTACCAAACTGGGAAGAGCTTGAATACGTCTTTCCAAATATTTCTTTTTGATTTTTCTACTATTATTCACGTTATTTTCACTTTTGTTACTTTTATACATTTATGCGTTGAAGCATTAAAAATTTTTATTGACGCATATCCAGATTTTTCATATAATTACACAAAAAAACAAGGGATGGGAGAATACAGGAATGAAAGAATTTTTCAATAAGTTATTGACTGGTATTAGCATTGGGATTGTTGTTTCACTAATTCCAAATGCATTATTAGGAGAGATTCTAAAACTCTTAATACCATATATGCCATTCCTTCAGCATGTTTATGATATTACCGCATTCGTCATGAGCCTATTGCCTGTGCTTATCGGTGTAATGGTTGGTATCTCCTTTAAACTAACATCCATTCAAACAGCAAGTGTTGGGATTGCCGCAATGGTTGGAAGTGGTGTCGTGCAAAAGACAGCTGACGGATTATTTACCTTAAACGGAATCGGGGTTGTTATTAACACAGGACTGACGGCTGCTTTAACTGTTATTTTTGTCCAGCTAGTGGGGGACAGGTTAAAAGCTTATGCCATTCTGCTTCTCCCAACCTTGAGTATTTTAATCCCAGGCATGGCTGGTTATCTCATATTGCCATACATAAAAAACTCAACAGGACTTATCGGTGTTGGTGTCCAGCATGTCACAACCCTCCAGCCAGTCCTAATGGGCGCTGTCATTGCTGTCATCTTCTGTGTAATCATTTTGTCACCAGTATCGACAGTTGGACTTGCGACCGTCATTTCTTTATCCGGCATTGGTTCCGGTGCTGCTAATCTTGGAATTGTCGCAGCAGGTGTTGGTCTTGCTATTGCAAGCTACAAAGCGAATGCACTGGGAACAGCACTCGCCCATGTGCTCGGCTCGCCCAAAATTCAGATGAGAAATTTTTTTATGAAACCAAAAATATTGGTGCCAATGCTCATCACTTCAGCAGTATTAGGCGCACTTGCAGGTTTCCTTAATATCCAAGGAACACCATACAGTGCAGGCTTTGGACTATCCGGACTTGTAGGCCCGTTAAATTATATGCACCTTGCAGATGGTGGATGGACCTCCAAAAATATTACCATTATGATCGGCGTATTTTTTATCATTCCGATTTTTCTTAATATCGCTCTTATCTATTTATTTGCAAAAAAGCTGAAGCTTATAAAAGCAGATGACTATAAACTTCATTTTGATTAATAAAAAGAGTCGTCAAGATTTCCTTGACGACTCTTTAGCTTTATTATCTTGTTACAGCAATAATCCCTTCCTCATCATCAAGCACTAATTTAATGCCAATGTAAGGATCGATATTCATATATTCTTCCATCCATAATCGTAATGCTTCAATGATGTTTTGGGCAATCAGCACTTGTTTTCGTCCATTTACATAGGACTCTGCTGAAAAGCCATAATCATCATCATACATTAACTCCACTTCCACCTCTTCTGGACGGACTTGTTTTTTCCTCGAGATATAAACACAGAGCGCATTTATTATATCCTGCTCTGGAATAATTAGCTTCTCCAATTATCTGCTTCCTCTCTTTTTTTCTTTTTGAAGTAAACAAAGATTTTTCTGATGACACTAATTAAGATAACAATTGCAAGCACATTGACAATCAGGCCTAAAATAGAGCCTAATACTCCCATGTTTGCGAAGAGCCCCCCAAACAGCAATCCTGCCAAACCACCGATCATTAACCCTCTCATCAAGCCTCCACCGGAGAAGAATCCTCGATTAGATTTAGTATTTGCTGTTGTATTGTTCGTTTGCTTTTTCTGGAAAAAAGAGTTTGTGTTTGTGTTTGTATTTGTATTGCTGTTATTTGTGTTAAAGCTTCTCTTTCCTGATTTATAAGATTTCGCCTCTACTGTTGTTGTCTGATCATGAAATACAACGTTTCCAACAGGTGAAAAGATAAGACCTAGTGTTAACACCGCAGTTAAAAGTTTTTTCATCATTATTTTAATTCCTCCATTTTTGTATTGTATTGTGTTGTTTGGTCTTTCCATTTAACGTTCTTTTTATTATTCCCCCTTTTAAGAAAAACAAAAAACCTCTACCAGCTTTTGCGGTAAAGGTTTGAATAATAGACATATTTATCCCTTTACCATTTCGGCAAAGGTCTCGCAAACAACAATTCATGTTGCCAGTTTGGCCGGTGGCATAAATACTGCCACGTATTGACGACGTAACTGTTAGCTACTCCCCTTTGGAGTATGAAAATGTTCATGAGCATTAGCTCTATGATGATTTTATTTTACTAAAAAGTTAGGCTAACGTCAAATTCTTTCCTTATTTTTGGGATTAGTGGCGGATTGACTAAAAAAAGAGTGAAATTTTAGATATATTATCAATACAATAAACAAACAAAGATGATAATATATTTTCAAGGTAACTCATGTTATAAAACCTCACATGACTATACAATTGACATGATTAAGGAAGGATGAGGATAGAATGAGCTTAGAGGCTTTAAATGAACGAGTGAAAACAGACCTATCTTATATAAACTTTGGTGGAACAGATTGGATACAACCTCGTTCTCATACAGATGGGCATGTATATGATGCAATCATTGTTGGCGGTGGACAATCTGGCTTAGGAATTGCATTTGGTCTTTTGCGGGAACGTATCAGCAATATTCTTGTCATCGATGAAAATCCGGAAGGCTATGAAGGACCTTGGGATACTTATGCAAGAATGGTTACATTGCGCACACCTAAACATCTAACATCAATAGACCTTGGCGTTCCTTCCTTAACCTTCCGTGCTTGGTGGGAAGCACAGGTTGGATTACAAGGATGGGAGCAGCTAGATAAAATACCACGAGGAAGCTGGATGGATTACTTACGCTGGTATCGTAATATTTTAAATTTGCCTGTCATTAATAACACAAAACTTCAGCACATTGAACCACTTAATGAAGGTCTTCATTGTCTTCATGTTTGTAATAATGGAGCTACTAAAGAAAAGCTTTTAGCACGAAAGGTTATCCTTGCAACAGGAATTCAAGGAGGAGGTGAATGGCATGTTCCTCGCTTCATTTCAGAGTCTTTACCGAAAAGCCTTTACTCCCATACTTCCGAATCCATCGATTTCAATAAGCTCAAAGGAAAAAAACTTGCCATTTTAGGAGGAGGTGCATCAGCCTTCGATAATGCTAACTATGCACTTTCAAAAGGGGCAAGTGAAGTGCATGTATTCGTTCGCAGAAAGGAGCTGCCGCGCATTAATCCAATTAGACAAATGGAAGTGTCAGGCATGATTGAACGCTTTCCCGCCTTTTCTGATGAAGAAAAATATGCTAGTATGGCACATTTTTTCAAACATAATCAGCCTCCTACTAATGACATTTTTGAAAGAGCCAGCAATTGGCCAGGTTTCCGTCTTCATTTAGGGGCTCCTTGGCTGCATGTTGAAGAAGACCAGGGACGTGCTAGTGTAACCACACCGTATGAAAAGGACAGCTTTGACTTCTTAATAGTTAGTACTGGATTAATCACTGATCCTGCCCTACGGCCCGAGCTGAAATCAGTAGAAAAGTATATCGCTCGCTGGAAGGATTACTACAAAGCACCTGATGATATTGCTAATTCTTTAATTGATGCACATCCTTATCTCTCTAACGGTTTTTCCTTTATAAGTAAGGACAAAGCTGGAGAAGCAATGCTTTACGGTCTTTTTTCTTTTAATTATTCTGCTCTCATCAGCTGTGGTTTGGCTGCATCCGCTCTTTCTGGCATGCGCTATGGCATACCAAGAATTGTCACAGCTATAGCGGATCAGTTGTTTTTAGATGACCGAAGTGAGAAGCTCCATGATTTCTTATCTTATCATGTGGAAGAATTTGTAGGGGAATGGCCAAGAAAGGAGTCAGCCTCTCCAATGAAATAAAGGAAAGAGCCAAGGGTGGTTACTGGCCCATCCTTTGGCTCTGTTTATCTTATGAAAAAACATTCATTACATATCTTATGCTTAAAGCGATGCGGGAGCTCCTTCCCACAATTTTCACATACATTACGGCGCAATTTTACCCCAGATTTTAATTGCTCATGGATAAGATCGCTTATCTCCTCCCGTATTCTTTCCCAATAATGGGCCTCCGTTGTTTTTCCTATCTTATATAAAAAGAGCAAATGGAGACCAACTGATTTGTAGGACAATTCCAACTCCTCTAAACTGGACTTATTAATGACCGGCTCTGGCAATTCACTATCTTCAACAATAGACAGCATCTTCGCTTTCCACTGTGCTCTTAGCAAAGGCTCGTTCGCAGAAAATGGAAGCCGCAAAAAGGCAAATAGATCATCCATTGAAAACCTTGCTTCCACCATAGTATCCTTGATTATATCGTATAATAGCATTTCATCTGCTAAGGTTGCCTTTTTCGTTCCTTCTGGATTTTTAAAGTTCTCCCATAGGTAGAAAAACAAACTTAAACTGCTTGAATACTTTTGAAATCTTTTTAAAACTGCAGATGTCGGGGCGATTGTGAAGCCATGGATTTCCTCGTCTTTTTTCTCCAGCAAGCCCTTCATCATCTTAGTCTCACTCGCAAAGGCTACTTTCCCTACTTCGTATAGACCTCTTCTGCCTGCCCTTCCTGCAATTTGTTTGACCTCTTGAGAAGTAAGGGTTCTTCGTTTCGTACCATCAAATTTATCATTTTCCAAAAAAACCACCCGTTTGATTGGGAGATTTAACCCCATTCCAATTGCATCCGTACAAACAATAACAGACGTTTCTCCATTGATAAAGCGATGCATCTGTTTTTTTCTCGTTTCAGGCGGCATGCTTCCATATATCATGCTCGTCTGTCTTCCCATCTTTTGAATCTGCGATGCAGTTTCAAGAACGCCTCTTCTTGAGAAGCAGACAAGGGCATCGCCTTTTCGTGTGTCATTTAACTTGAATGAAGCTGTTTCTACTTGTAACGGCGTTTCCCTTTCATACTCCTTCACTTCTACATCAGAATCGCCTAGCAGATCTATTATCATCGTTTTCGCATGAAAGCTGCAGATAATATGAACTTCCTTTGCATTAGCCTTAGTAATTGCTCTGTACCAGGAAAAGCCCCTGTCCTTATCAGCGATCATTTGGGCCTCATCAATAACTACTACTTCATAAAAATCCTTCTCTCGAAGCATTTCGACTGTACATGAAAGGTGGTTTCCACCCTCTTCCAGCTTTTCCTCTTCTCCTGTAATTAAAGAACAAGGCACACCATCTCTGTTGAGCCTCTCATATATTTCCAGTGCTAACAATCTCAATGGTGCAAGATACAGACCGCTGGCCGCCTCCTTCATCCTTTGTATCGCTTGAAAGGTTTTTCCAGTATTTGTTTCTCCAACATGCAGCTTATATTGAATGTCCCGGCCAGCAGGTGGGCTATATTCAGATCCGAATATATCCTCGAGCATCTTTTTTTCCTTCTCTTTGCGCTTTCTTTTCTCTTCTCTATCTTCTCGTTCGCGCTGCTCTCTCGTTGTCCTGTCTTTTATATAAATATTACGATGATGTTCTAAATCAAAGGGAACATCAATTAATTTTGTAAGATCCTCAAGCCTTTCCTCAAGAAGATCAGCGAAAAAGTCTGAAGCAATATCCCGACTAAAATCTGCGGCAATTTCTCTTAAGTAGGTTAAGTGTACAGGCTTATTTGTGACCTGCTGATATTCCTCCAACAAATGCTGTGGCAAATTTTGTTTAAGCCAATTTGGTCCAAAATCATCTAAGTAAGCAGCAATCATATCTTCATATGCCGCTGTCCTGTCCTCCACAAAATAAAACTGATTATAAGGCATATCTAACTCATTATATAAATACTCCTCAAATGAAACATCATCTGATGATAAAACAATGCCATTCCCCTCTATTTCTATCTCCAAATGACAACCGATTAAATAACGCACATATACATATAGATCCTCGTAATGTTCTCCTAAAATCTGCTCGATATTATAAGCAAACTTACTGTTAAGCTTTCGGTTTTTTTCACGAATTTCTGCATTTTCTTTCCATTCAAGATATTTAGCTCTAACATTTGCATAAAAAGCCTGCCATTCTTCCTCTTTCCTTGCATAAAGACTGTCCAGCCATCCTTCAAAATTATATGGCTTTACGTCTCTTGATTCCTGCCTGAACAGCTGCTTAATCATTTTCTTTGTTAAACCTTCTGTATCTATGCCCTTTTCTTCAAGATAATCCTTTTTCTCTCTCCCTGATGACTCACTTCCAGCCATGTTAATCCATGTATTTAACCATATATGTTGAATAAACTCTCCTCTTTCACGCAAATATTGCTCATAGGATGGAAGCTTGTCTTTTTCCTGCAAATATCTTTCAATATCTTCTATTATCAATGTTTTTGTCTTTTCTACTGCTTTGTCGTAATATCCCTCTAGTAGTCCGCTCATCTATTTAACCTCTTCACTTATTTCTTTTCCTTAGTCTCTTTCAATTAGGAAAAATCAATTCAAAAAAGACCATATTAATGGTCCTTTCACTAATTTCTTAGTTGATGACAAGCATATCTGTTTCATCAAACTCCCAGTCTGGCCCATATGCCACTTCCCAATAATAACCATCTATATCCTTGAAGTAGCCTCCATACCCTCCCCATGATGTCTCCCTTGGGTTTTTGGCTATTTCCGCACCTGTCTCAATAAGCCTTTTAAAAATGTCATCGACCTCTTCTACCGATTTCGCATTATATGCAAGAGTAAACCCTGGAAAGCTTTTTCCGTCAGTAACAGTTGGAGGATTCTCCTCATTAATATCCTTTGCCAAAAGCTCAAGAGGAAACAGCTCCAATTTAGAGCCTTGATTCTTAAAGAAAACAATTACAGGCTCCTCATCTGTACCAACTACAGATGCTTGAAAGCCTATAGCTTTGTAAAAGGCTAACGAGTCTGCTATATTCCTCACTCCTAATGCGATTAAATTAATTCTGTTCATAAGGCTCTCCTCCTGACATTATCTATCTTTAGTATTTCGATATGCACGCTGGATATCCCTTTGTTTGCTGGAGGTCTTTGCTATTTATAAAAAAATAAAGCACATTCCTAAAATCAGAAATGTGCTTTCCTTATTATTTCGTTAAGCTTTCTACAACATCATCCATGATTTGTGTATTAGCAATAGATCCAGAGTATAACCAGCTAGTATTTGGGCCATATTCGTAAACATTACCATTTTTCACTGCCGGAATGTTTTTCCATAATGGGTCTTTAAGTGTTTCAGCACTGTCGCCGTCACTGTTAATCAGGAATAAGTGGTCTGCATCAAGCTCTGCAAGCTTTTCAAGGGAAATAGAAGACCAGTTACCAGTTGCAGTTTTAGAAATTTCTTTTACTACTTCTGGCACTGTTAAACCTAAATCACCATAAAGTACTGCACCACTTGATACATTTTCACTAACAATAAACAATTGTCCGCCCACAAGCCAAATAGCTGCTGCTGATTCATCCTTTGCAGCATCCTGAATGCTAGCTTTTGCCTCTTCAGCTTTTTTATCGTAATCAGCCAAGACTTTTTTTGCTTTGTCTTCTTTACCTAGTACTTCTCCAACTGTTTCCAGTCTTTTTCTCCAATCATTGTTGTTTTCTTCTGAAACAACATATGTTGGTGCGATATTAGAATATTGCTCATACTTTGCACCTTCAACAGTAGCAGCAGAAGTCATCAGCAACAAGTCTGGCTTGAAGCTTGCAACAGCCTCGTATGGAAGTTCAGAATCAACTGTAGGAACATCCTTTAACGATTCTTGTAAGTAAGCCTGTACGCCTTCGCCATCTCGAATAGACCATTGTGCTACAGGTGTAACACCAAGTGCAACAAGCTCATCCTCTAAATAAGAACCAATTACTGCTTTTGGTTCTGCTGGAACTTTAACTTCATGTCCCATAGCATCTTTTAATGTACGGTCTTTTGCTTCTTCTGTTGTATCTGTTCCTGTATTTTTATCGGAATCATTATTATTGCCGCAAGCAGCTAATATAGCAAATACAAGTAATAAACTAGCAAATAAAAGCGATTTAGTCATTTTTTTAGACATCTATGTACCTCCTGAGTGTTTATAATCACATTATAAGTGATAACAATTATCATTTTCAATAGACTATGTATTTTTTTATCATTTTCTAGTAAAATTTATTTATAAATCCGACAAGTTTTTTATAGCTACTGAAAGACATTTAGTTTGTTCTAATTTTGTATTATTATAAATTGATTTTTGAATTCTGGTCAGAAAGTTGGTCCAATATGAAAAAAAATAAACCGGGTGTGACAAAAGATATTTATAGGCCGAAAACAGCTGCAGCTGTCATCTTTCTGGGCCTCGCCCTCTTGGTTGTGACAATGTGCTTATCCATTATATATGGAGCGGCTGATATCAGTGTTTCAACAGTTTGGCAAAGTATCCTTCATTATGACCCGCAATCTACACAGCATCAAATTATCCATCGCCTTCGCTGGCCAAGAGCCGTTGCCGCAGCACTAATCGGAGCATGCTTGGCAGTGTCAGGAGCAATCATGCAAGGGATGACAAGAAATGCCCTTGCTTCCCCATCCATTATGGGGGTGACAGCTGGGGCAGGGTTTATGATTGCAATCGGGTTTGCCTTCTTCCCGTCTGCTTCTAATGTACTACTTCTTTTCCTTGCATTTTTAGGTGCAGGACTGGGCATTATGCTAGTTTTCTCTATTGGGGCCTTATCAAAAAGAGGACTTACACCGATTAAGCTTGCGCTCGCAGGCTCTGCTGTCACTGCACTGCTTAGTTCGATTGCAACTGGAATTGCTCTTTTCTTTGATATAGCAAAGGACATAAGCTTTTGGTATGCTGGCGGAGTTGCCGGGGTTCAATGGATAAGTATCAAATTACTGCTTCCGGCAGCAATCGTGGGAATTCTTATTGCTCTTTTTATCAGCAGATCAATTACTGTTTTAAGCTTAGGTGAAGATGTGGCAGCAGGTCTTGGACAACGCACAGGAGTTGTCAAATTCCTTGGTACTATTGCTGTTTTACTGTTAACAGGTGCAGCGGTTGCTGTTGGAGGTACAATCGGCTTTGTCGGTTTAGTCATTCCTCATATAGTACGATTTATTGTCGGACCCGATTATAGACTAATCATTCCTTGTTCGGCTGTCATTGGTGCACTGCTATTAGTTATATCGGATGTTGGCGCACGTGTCGTCAATCCGCCCTTTGAAACACCATTAGGCGCCATTACTGCATTGATTGGCGTACCATTTTTTCTATATTTAGCCCGTCGTGAAGGGAGAGGATTATGATGTCACAACCAAAACGCTTTATTATAACCATCTCAAGTCTAGTTGTAGCCATCATTCTTGTTTTCTTCCTCAGCCTGAATTTGGGTATTATTAAAATTTCACCGGCTGAGGTGGTGCAGACCATCCTTGGAAACGGAACACCACAAAGTACAAACATATTGTACAATTTCAGGTTGCCTCGGATGGTTATTGCCCTTTTAATTGGGATAGGTATGGCTATTGCCGGGGCAATCCTGCAAAGCGTCTCTCGTAACGCCCTGGCAGATCCAGGCATTATTGGCATAAATGCCGGAGCTGGCTTCGCTGTAATTTTATATATATTCTTCTTCCAAGGAAGCTCCTTTAGCACAGGGGTTGCATCTGTTTTTTTTATGCCCTTTTCTGCACTGCTTGGCGCATTAATTGCTGCTGGTCTTATATATGTAATCGCATGGAAGGACGGCGTCTCGCCAGTGCGCCTTGTACTAGTCGGAATCGGTATCAACTCTGCATTTGCTGCTTTAATAGTTATATTCCAGCTAATGATGGATCCAAGAGATTTCACACAAGCAACCATTTGGATTACAGGAAGCATTTGGAGTGCCAGCTGGGATTATGTTTTTGCAGTGCTCCCTTGGATTTGCATTTTTGTTCCAATAGCCCTTTATAAATCACATAAGCTAAATTTATTGCAGCTAGGCGAAAATACAGCAGCTGGACTTGGAGTTCCCATTGAAAAAGAAAGAGGCATCCTTCTGTTTATATCAGTTGCTCTCGCTGGAGCTTGTGTATCAGTTGGTGGGGGAATTTCCTTTCTAGGTTTAATAGCTCCACATCTTGCAAGAAGAATTATCGGTCCAAGACACCAAGCCCTCCTTCCAGTCGCAGCTTTAATAGGAGCATTTTTGCTGCTAACTGCCGACACGATAGGAAAAAACTTAATGGCAACAACAGAAATACCTGTAGGACTTGTTGTCTCCTGTCTTGGCGCACCATATTTCATTTATCTGCTTATTAAAGATTGAACAAATAAAAAAGGAAAAGGCGTTCCATGCCTTTTCCTTTTTTGCTTCTTATTCTAATTCATTTTTCTTATCAGCAATATGATTATCATAAAAAGCACTAAAAGTTGTGCTCATATACGGCATAAGCCAAAGAAGTCCGATTCCGAAAGTAATCATGGCCAGCAAGCCCCAGCCAATGAAGCTAAGACAAAGCAGGAAATACTTCCATTTAAGCCCAACCATACGTTTACGACTTTCTGTTATAGCTTCAAATGTTGAGTATTCAGGATGATCCTTCAGTAAATAAAATGTTTGTGAATATGCAATCGATTTAATAACACCAGGGACGAATAATAGCAAAAACCATAAAAACAAGAAAATGCTTTGCATAATGGATATTCCAATAATCTTTAAGCCAAGCCCTAAATCCTTATAAGGATTAAAAACATCCGCGATCTTTGGTCCATTTCCACGCAGTAAATCTATAAAAAACCAAATCGATGCAATAGAAAGTGGAATAAGCAGCAGCGAAATAAGTGTACTTACTAAAGTAGCTCCTATTGGGGTTGTATCCTGTAAAAGCCATGCCTCAACCCCTCCGCTTAGCGGAACTTCAAAAAAAAGTGGAACTAAACCACTTATAGCAAACACAATTAAAGTAAGCAGTACAGAAGCTACCCAATTGCCTCTTAACGCATTTAACGCTTCTCTTTTCAAGCTTAATATTTTCATTTAGTTAACTCCTCCTTAAAAGATAAATTGTAACAATTTATTACATAATTGTATATGATTTTCCCGGGAAATATCCCAGTTTCGTCAATTTATGACAAGGACTCCCTTCTAAAAGGCATTCTCCAATATATTGTATTCATTGGGATACAAGCTAGAACAAAATATATGTCTACATAATTATCAAAAAACTTTGACATACTGATAAAAATGAGTTAAAGTACCTTATGGACGAACAATTTTAAATAAACATTATAAAATATTCGTATTTAGGAGTGTAAAACATGGATAACGTATTTGATTACGAAGATATACAGCTAATTCCCGCAAAATGCATCGTAGAAAGCCGTTCAGAATGTGATACAACTGTAACATTGGGCGGACATTCTTTTAGATTGCCAGTTGTTCCTGCAAATATGCAGACAATCATAGATGAAAAGGTTGCTGCGTACTTAGCAGAAAATGGATATTTTTATATTATGCATCGCTTCCAACCAGAAACAAGAAAAGCATTTATTCAAGAGATGCAAGGTAAAGGGTTTATTGCCTCTATTAGTGTAGGCGTTAAAGAAGAGGAATATGGTTTTGTTGAGGAGCTTGCTTCATTGAACCTGATCCCAGAATTCATTACAATTGATATTGCACACGGCCACTCTAACGCCGTAATCAGAATGATCAAGCATATTAAACAACATTTGCCTGCAAGCTTTGTTATTGCTGGTAATGTAGGTACACCTGAAGCTGTCAGAGAGCTTGAGAATGCTGGGGCTGATGCAACTAAGGTCGGTATTGGACCAGGTAAAGTGTGTATCACAAAAATTAAAACTGGCTTTGGAACAGGCGGTTGGCAGCTTGCTGCACTTCGTTGGTGTGCAAAGGCTGCAAGCAAGCCTATTATTGCAGATGGTGGTATTCGCACACATGGAGATATCGCTAAATCTGTTCGCTTCGGTGCTTCTATGGTAATGGTTGGTTCCCTATTCGCTGGACATGAGGAATCTCCTGGGGAAACATTTGAAAAAGACGGAAAACTATTCAAGGAATATTTTGGTTCTGCGTCTGAATTCCAAAAGGGAGAAAGAAAAAACGTAGAAGGCAAAAAAATGTTTGTAGAGCATAAAGGCTCCCTACAAGATACATTAATTGAAATGGAGCAGGACTTACAATCTTCTATTTCATATGCTGGCGGTAAAAAGCTTGATGCCATCCGTAATGTTGATTACGTAATTGTGAAAAACTCCATTTTTAATGGTGATAAAGTATATTAATAAGGCAAGAGCAAGCTGTCCTTTGACGCTTGCTCTTTTTTTGTTTCATGTGAAACAATCCTCTGGTCCTTTTCGACATATAGCTTCACTTTTAGTAAAATTCGAAAATAAAAAAACCTCTTAAAAGTTAACTATGACGGCAACAAACAGATTATTTGAATTTAAATATTCAACAAAAGCGGGCAACTAGGAAATACCTAGCTACCCGCTTAGTCGTTATACTTATTTCGCTTTCATTTTAATAGTCTGCGGTGGCTCTTCCATCCATCCATGCTTAATCATCAGCCTTGCACCTTCATGTGCATACTCAAAGACATCCTTCATGATAATCGAGAACTTTGCCGGTAAATCATTTCTTAAGCTAAAGGCTGTTCCGAGCGAATTTCCTCCCAAGGAAAAACTGCAAAATAAACTGATACAATACATCATCATCTTATCAGAGAACGGAGGAATGGTAGATGCTGTCACATTTCCTCCTGAAAAGCCAGGAAGCTGTGTATCATTCTTTAAAATAATATCTCCTAAGCCTGTGGCAATTTCCTTTGCTAGCTCCCCTCCCTTGGCAAAATAATTACTTACTTCCTTTTCTTCTGCGCATTGTGAAAATCCATTTATCACCTGTAATCCAATTAAATTCGTCTCAACCCCATGAAAAAGATGCGTGATTTCGACTGTATTTAACGACCTTCTCTCGCTGAAAAAATCATTCCCGTTTAAATAACCTTTCTCCTCTGCAAATTCTACTCCCTCCTCAACCGCAACATACGGTGCGCGTGGAAGCAATCCTTTTTCAAGCAGATATGTGTTACAACGGTCATAGTACTTTTGAGTTATGATTGTCAATTCCCTAAAAAGCACCATAATGTCACTTCGATATGCCATCGTTAAGTTAAGTGTATGCATGCCCATGCTAATCTCTTTAATAAGCCTGATAAACATAATGTCAAACCCATTATCAAACAGCTTTGGTGCTTTTAAATTCACATCTTTACTTGTAAACCCAACTGGAACTGGCACATTCTCTTTTTCGTAAATTTTTTGTATTTTTTTAACATAAGGCGTTATTTCCTTAAGTAAGTCAGTCATTATGTCTTTTGCTTTTGGATCCTCTGCTTGTTCAATAAAGTATTCTAAAAACCTCATTACCATTGTTTTTTGTTGATAACTCATCCAAAGTATGCCTATTTCAGATGAAGTAATTGAGGGAGTCGATTTCATATGTATTCCTCCATTTTTAAATTTCAGCCGCTGCTATACTCCTTAAATGTTATTGTGATTACTATCATTGTTTACTTTTATGCTAAAAAAATACACAAACTAGTTAATTTGACTTTTGTTTCGTTTTCGCTATTTTATGTAAAATAGTCATAATAAAGCGTTTTCATCATTAGAATTGTGTATATGGTTTTTTGACAGTTAGAGATTCCGTAAACTATGTGAGGAAGGATGATTTATCCGATGAAAATGGAAGCGTTTCCACCTGTTGAGGGCAATTATAACCTCCAAAACTATGAAGAGATGTATGAAAAGTTTCAATGGGACCAAGCAGAAGAGCATTTTTCATGGCATACAACAGGAAAAGTCAACTTGGCTTATGAAGCGGTCGACCGACACGCAGAAGGTTCAAAGAAGGATAAAGCAGCCCTGTGTTATCTCAGCAGCACAAGAAATGAAACCTATACATTTAACGATTTAAAACAAATGACAAATAAGGCTGGCAATGTATTAAGAATGAAGGCGGATGTCAAAAAAGGAGACCGAGTATTCATATTTATGCCCCGCTCACCTGAGCTTTATTTTGCTTTATTAGGTGTAATTAAAATCGGAGCCATTGTCGGGCCTTTATTCGAAGCCTTTATGGAGGATGCGGTCAGAGATCGTCTCTACGACAGCTCTGCTAAAGTTCTCATTACAACACCAGAATTATTGGAAAGAGTGCCTGTTCAGGACCTTCCTGCTCTAGAGACGATCTTCCTCATTGGGGAGAACATTGAGGAAAAAGGCCAGTATGTTGACTTTCAAAAGCATTTTCAGGATGCCTCTGCTCAACTTGATATCGAATGGGTGGAAAGAACAGATGGTTTGATTCTTCATTACACTTCTGGTTCAACAGGAAAGCCTAAAGGGGTACTGCATGTTCATAATGCCATGATTCAGCATTATCAGTCAGCGAAATGGGTTCTTGATTTACAGGAAGACGATATTTACTGGTGCACAGCTGACCCAGGCTGGGTAACAGGCACTTCATATGGCATCTTCGGACCTTGGCTGACTGGTACAACAAATATTGTAGCTGGGGGCAGGTTTAGTCCTGAAGGCTGGTACAAGACGATTGAGTCTTTCGGCGTTACTGTATGGTACAGTGCACCTACCTCCTTCAGAATGCTCATGGCTGCAGGGGAACCTGCCTTAAAAAGCCATAATCTCAACTCTTTGCGACATGTATTAAGTGTAGGCGAACCGTTAAATCCAGAGGTTATCCGCTGGGGGCAGGAATCCTTCAAGAAAAGAATCCATGATACATGGTGGATGACAGAGACTGGCGCACAGCTTATATGCAATTATCCATGCATGGAGTTAAGGCTTGGATCAATGGGCAAACCACTTCCTGGTGTTGAGGCGGCCATCCTTGATGATGAGGGAAATATCCTTCCACCTAACCAGATGGGCAACTTGGCCATAAAAAAAGGCTGGCCATCCCTAATGCATACAATCTGGAATAACCAAGAAAAGTATGACAGCTATTTTCCTTTCTCTGATTGGTATGTTTCGGGTGACAGTGCTTATATTGATGAAGAAGGGTATTTCTGGTTTCAAGGCCGTGTTGACGATGTTATCATGACCGCTGGAGAAAGAGTCGGACCTTTTGAAGTTGAAAGTAAGCTGATCGAACATCCAGCTGTTGCAGAAGCAGGTGTTATCGGCAAACCAGACCCTATTAGAGGAGAGATTATCAAGGCTTTTATAGCTCTTAATGATGGTTATACAGAATCTGATCAGCTCAAGGAAGAAATTCGGCAGTTTGTTAAAACAGGCTTAGCCGCACACTCTGCTCCAAGAGAAATTGAATACTGTCAGAAAATACCTAAAACAAGAAGTGGCAAAATTATGCGCCGTGTCTTAAAGGCATGGGAACTTGGACTGCCTACTGGCGATTTATCTACATTAGATGATTAAAAAAACACCTCCAAATGTTAATTTGGAGGTGTTTTGAAAGTATATTGCCTATTTTAATGTGCGCTTCAAAAATTCCTTTGTACGCTCTTGAGTTGGGTTCAGGAAGATTTGCTCAGGAGTGCCTTCCTCTGCAATGACACCCTTGTCCATAAACACTATTCGGTCTGAAACCTCTCTAGCAAATTCCATCTCATGGGTAACAATCAGCATTGTAAGTCCTGACTCAGCAAGCTCCTTCATTACTTTCAATACCTCACCAACCATTTCTGGATCAAGTGCTGAAGTCGGCTCATCAAACAACATTACATCTGGCTCCATTGACAGCGCTCTTGCGATAGCAACACGCTGTTTTTGACCGCCTGACAGCTGTTTTGGCTTGGCATTTACGTAACGATCCATCCCTACTACTTTTAAGTATTTTAGCGCTATTTTTTCTGCTTCCGCCTTTGAACGCTTCAATACCTTGACTTGCCCTACTACGCAGTTGCTTAAAACATTATGATTATTAAAGAGATTGAATTGCTGGAAAACCATTCCTAATCTTCTGCGATAAGCGGAAATATCATGCTTATCATCAAGAATGTTTTCCCCCTTGTAGATTATTTGACCACCGCTTGGCTTTTCCAAAAGATTGACACAACGAAGAAGGGTCGATTTTCCGGAACCTGAAGAGCCGATAATGCTGACAACTTCTCCTTTTTTAACTGAGAAGTCAATGTCTTTAAGCACTTCATGGCTACCAAAGGCTTTGCTTAAATGCTGAATCTCAATGACTTTTTCCATAGTCTCTCCTCCTTCTTTTATTGCTTCATCCCTGGCTGTGCATCAAGTTCTTCGCCAAGCATTTTGTAATTGTCTGGTCCTTCTAATCTTCTTTCAATATACAGCAATATTCTTGTGACGATAAATGTCATAACAAAATAGATGACACAAGCTACAAAGAATGACTCAAAATATCTGAAGTTATTGCCCGCTACTGATTTCGTCATGAAATAAAGCTCAGAAACAGAAATAACGTTTAATACAGAGGTATCTTTAATATTAATAACAAACTGGTTGCCTGTAGCCGGCATAATATTGCGGATAACTTGAGGCAAAACAACATTCATCATTGTTTGGAAGTGATTCATACCAATTGCCTGTGCAGCCTCAAACTGCCCTTTTTCTACTGATACAATTCCACCGCGAACAATTTCCGCCATGTATGCCCCAGTGTTGATTGACACAACAATCACTGCCGCAAGCATTACATTCATATCTATATTAAATGCCATCGCTGAGCCATAATAAATGACCATTGCCTGTACAATCATTGGTGTTCCACGGAAAAACTCAATATATATTGAAAGTATAATATTAATCACTTTTAGAATAATTTTTTTAAAGCCACGCTCCGGCGCCGGTATTGTGCGGATAATTCCGGCGATCAAGCCGATTGCTGCTCCGATTATTGTACCGATCAATGCGATAGTGAGCGTCATGCCTGCACCGCGCAGGAACATCGGCCAGTTTTCGGTAATAATTTTTACGATCCATTCAAAACTCATCGTTCTCCTCCTTTACTCATCATAAAACCGACTGCACAAAAAGACAGCCGGTTTTATTGTAATCATTATTTTGCTGCAGGTTGGTTTACAATTGCATCATCCATGATTTTCGTACGGTCTTCTTCTGAGATACCTTTTAGTACTTCATTTATTTTATCTTTAAGATCACTGTCTTTTTTCAATCCTACAGCAATTGCTGTATCATCCTCAGATGTTTCAAAGCCATCCTTGAACTCAACCATTGCAAAGTTTTCATTTGCATTTGAAGCACTAACTGCTTCTGGACGTTCTGTAACATAGCCGTCAATTACACCAGACTCAAGAGCAACACGCATTGCCGGGAAGTTGTCCATTGCTGTCTGTTTAGAAACTCCTTTGATTTGGTCAATAACAGAGTAATGGAATGTATTTAGCTGTGCTGTGATTTTTGCTCCTTTAAAGTCTTGAATAGATGTTGCCCCTTCATATTTACCGCCTTTTTTAACAACCATCACCAAGTTGGACTTGTAGTAGTTATCTGTAAAGTCGATTGTTTGTTTACGCTCTTCCGTTGGAGACATACCTGCAATGATTGCGTCAATTTTACCTGAAGTCAATGCTGGAACTAGTCCATCCCATTCTGTTTTAACAATGACTAGCTTTTTACCTAAGCCATCAGCGATTTTTTTAGCAACTTCTACATCATAGCCACCCGCATATTCAGAAGTGCCATTGATTTTAACTGCTCCGTTAGAATCATCATTTTGTGTCCAGTTAAATGGAGCATAACCCGCTTCAAGTCCTACTTTAAATGTATCTTGATCATCCCCGGATCCGGAGCCATTGCTTGTCCCGCACCCAGCCAAGAGAATAATAGCTGAAAGCAACAATAAAAATAGTAGTGATGCTTTTTTCTTCATTTTGTTTTCCCTCCACATGATATGTTGAGCCTCTAAACAAAAAGCGACCTGAGATACACTCAGGTCGCAATATATAGTTGCCCTAAAGTCCTCTCTTTTTTCCTGAGATAGCACAACTCAATAAACTGGGAGTTTATTGAGACAGTCCTGCAGCTATTGACTGCAGACCCAGCAAGCAATTTTGAGATAAATTGCTCACTTCGGCGATATTTCCTTCTCTTTAGCATCATTGCCTTCTCAAGCTCCGCTTAAAGACTGTTAAATATCGCGCCTCTACCTCACTGACAAAAGTGAGGTCTAATATATTAAGTTTATACCTTTTAGGCTACAGGAAGGAGCCTAATCTGTCAACCTCGATTTCCGGAGAATATATTGGAAATTCTGTGACAGAGTGCGCTTTAAATGTGCATTTTTAACATTTTCTATTAACCAAAGACGCATAGATTGATACTATCTAAAGCACCAAAGTAAATTGAATAGAGAGCCTAATAAACAATTGCCTTTATAGTTACAATCCTTTGCTTCAGCAGTTGTCTTACCGACTACATAGTACTTGTTGTTCAAAGACCCTGTAAGTACTAAATCAACATCTCCTGATTTCCAATCAAAATCTTCTCTGTCGAATTTGAACTGCCCTTTTTCTGCTTGCAGCAACATGCCAAAGCTGTCCGCTGAAGGCGCAACTCCATTCAGTCTGACAGAGGAAACGTTAAACTTTAAAGATTGATATTTCTTAGGCAATATTGCTTTAACTGTAAAGGTACCTTTATTACCTTTAATGACCTTTGGTAACACCTCAAGTGTTACAGGTATATAAGCATTGATTGTTTCTTCTTTAATTGTAGTCAAGCCGGCACCGTTTGTCGCTTTAATGCTTATCTTGTATTCACCAGGCTCATTAAGCTGAACGGCTTCACCATTTTTGTATGTTTTACCATTAATAGTAGCCACTTCTGATACAATACTTGATTCATCATCTGCAGAATGAAAATTCAATATAAGCTTTGTGCCTAGTTCATAAAGAGACTCATTATTGAAGGAAATGACTGGAGCCGTTTTGTCTATTTTCACTTCTGCTGTTTTAACTGCTTCTTTGTTGCCCGCTTTGTCTACAGAATAATACGTGATTTCATTTATTCCTTCTTTTTCTATCGTAAAGGATGTTCCCTCCACATATTCTGCTCCGTTAATAGAGTAGTAGGTTTTTACCGTTCCACTCAAATTGTCAGCAGCAGTTAATGTAACAGAAACCTCTTTAGTTGACCAGCCCTCTTGTCTATCAGAAGCTGTTGTTGGGGCTGTTTTATCTATTTTCACTTCTGCTGTTTTCACATCTTCTTTGTTACCAGCTGCATCCACAGAGTAATAAGTGATTTCGTTCGTTCCTTCTTGTTCTACTGTAAAGGATCTTCCCTCTGCATAGTCTGAACCATTAATAGAGTAGTAGGTTTTTACTGCTCCGCTCAACTCATCTACGGCAGACAATGTGATTGTTACGTCCTTATTCGCCCAATCCTCGTTAATATCTGAAGTTGTTATTGGCGCTGTTTTATCTATTCTTACCTTTGCTGTTTTCACTTCCTCTTTGTTGCCAACTGCGTCTACAGAGTAATAAGTAATTTTAATTATTCCTTCATGTTCTACTGTAAAGGATGTTCCTTCTTTATACTCTGAGCCATTGATAGAGTAATAGGTTTTATCTACCCCGCTCAACTTATCTGCGGCAGAAAGCTTAACAGTAACATCATCATTTGCCCAATTCTCGTTAGCATCTGCTATTGTTGTTGGTGCTGTTTTATCAATACTCACTTCTGCTTTTTTCACTTCTTCTTTGTTACCAGCTACATCCACAGAGTAATAAGAGATCTCATTTGTTCCTTCTTCATCTATCGTGAAGGATACTCCTTCTTTGAAGTCTGAGCCATTAATAGAGTAATAGGTTTTATCTATCCCACTCCATAAGTCGGAGCCTTCGAGTTGGATATCAACCGTTTGTGCATATTCTGGCACTTCACTCATTTCAGTCTCAGGTGCCGTTTTATCCAGTTTGACATAGGCAGTTTTCACTTCTTCCATATTTCCTGCCTTATCAACAGAATTAAAAACAATCTTATTAATTCCTTCTTGATCAACAAATATGGAGTTTCCTTCTTGAATTGGTCCATCATTTAAAGAATAATAAGAATTTGCTATACCAGTTATATCATCCGTTGCTTCAAGCTGTACTGTTTGGTTTACATTCACCCACTTGGACGGTGCATCACTTGTTGTAATAGGTGCCTGAGTATCAATGATTAACTTCGCTTCCGCTGTCTCTGATGGTTTGGACTCACCAAAGGAATTGCTGTATGAAGTCACATAGTATTGGTGATTTCGATACGTTAAATCTTTTAGCTCATAAGAAAGACTATTTAAGTTTTCAACAAGCAATACTGGCTTACCATCAATGATTTCATATACATTATAGCCATTTGCGTATGTGACAAAATCCCATGAAATTCTTGCACTTGTATCACTGAGCAATATTAAAGAAAGCTTTGGTGATTCCATTTCGGGATATACAATCTTCTGAACAAACGATTCAGAAGGCAAGGACTCCACAAAACGGTTGCTGTATGCTGTAACTTCAAATGTGTGCGTTTCTTCTGACAGATTATAAACTTTATAGCTCAGCGCTGTCCCGCTGTATAATAGCTCTCTTTTTCCATCCGTCACTTCATAGACTCTGTAACCATTTGCCCATTCAGTTGCTTTCCAAGACAGTGTAATATTATTAGCATTGAAAATACTGCCGCTGACCACTGGAACTTGGACAATTGGCCATGTTAAGTTGAATGTAATTCTTTCTTCCTTTATTGACTCACCAAAACGATCGCTGTACGATTGCACAACATAAATGTAATCGCCTTCCGCCATATTTTTATATGTTACAGACGTGCCTGTGACTGTGCTTTGGAACACTTTTTCACCATCGATTATTTGGTATACCTTATAGCTTTTTGCATACGCAGATGCATTCCACTTCAAAACAATATCATTTCCATTAACAATAGACTTCGTCAAGTTTTCTTGTGCCTGCATAATTGGCCATGTTAGGTTAAACTCTAACTTACTTCCATCTGCAGACTCACCGAACCGATCACTGTAGGAATACACAACATACGTATAATCGCCTTCTGGCATATTTGTGAAGGAAGCAGATGTCCCTGTTGCCGTTTTAACTAGGATTTTTTCTTCCCCTGATAGTTGATAAACTCTGTATTCTTTTGCATAAGATACAGCATTCCATTTTAATGTAATATCATTTCCATTCGAGATTGTTTTTGTGAAGCTCTCCGGTGCCTGCATAATTGGCCATGTTAGAGTAAACTCAAGCTTACTTCCATCTGCAGACTCACCAAAACGGTCACTGAAGGAATGGACAACATATACATAATCGCCTTCTGGCATATTAGTTAAAACTGTACTTGTTCCTGTTACTGTGCGGACAAGCTGTTTTTCCCCATCTTTGTATTGATAAATATGATAGCCTTTTGCATAAGTGACAGCATTCCATTTCAATGTAATATCATTGCCGCTTGTAACGGTTTTTGTTACGTTTTGCGGCTGTGCCATCTGCGGATATACTAATTTATCCTTCACTTCCCCGCCAACAGGTGATTCTCCGAATAAATTGGAATATGCCTTTATTACATAATTAATATCGCCTTCTGACAAATTAGTTAGTGTTACACTTGTTCCTGTCACTGTGCGTTCTAGTGTCTCTTCTCCATCTATTACTTTATAGATCTTATAGCTATTTGCATATTGAACAGATTTCCATTTTAATGTCAGGTCATTTCCATTAGTAATTGTATATGTGATACCTTCAGGTGCTGCTAATACTTGACCGCTTAGAGTCACCTCAAGTGGAGTTCCTTTCTCTGATTCACCGAAACGAGCAGAATAGGAATATACCTCATACTTATATGTGCCTGGTTGAATGTTGGAATAAGTGATACTCGTGCCATTTACATTACTCTTTAATACTTTCTCTCCATTTATTAGCTGATAAACTCGATAGCTGGATGCATAATCTGCTTGGTTCCAGCTAAGTGTGAAAGCCGATGGATTCAATGTTGTCGATACTAATTCTGCAGGTGAGGCAAGCTTTGGATAGACAACAGGAACACTAACGGAAGTCCCTTTCTCAGACTCACCAAACCGGCTGTTGTATGCATAGACTTCAAATGCACTGTTCCCCTCAGACAAGTTTGTTATGGTTGTTGTTGTGCTGGAAACAGTTGTCTTTAATGTCTTCTTCCCATCGATAACTTGGTAAACTTTATAGCTTGCAGCATAATCTGCCTGTTTCCAAGTTAACACGGCATCATTCCCATTTTTTAATTCGTAGCTAACCTCTTCAGGTGCTGACAATTTTATTTGTTCAAGCTGGAAGGATAATGGTGTTCCTTTTTCTGATTCACCAAACCTTGTACTGTTTGTGTGGACTTCAAATTGATAGCTTCCTGCTGTCATATTTGTATATGTCACAGTTGTTCCTGTCACAGTGCTTTTTAGTATTTTCTCTCCATCAACGATTTGATAGACTTTATAATTCGTTGCATTCTCTGCAGCAGACCAGTTTAAAACAATATCATTGCCATTTTGGATTTTATACGTAAATCCATCAGGAGGATTTACCGATACTGTTTCAATGTTCACTGACAGCTTAGCACCTGTATCAGATTCTCCAAATCTGTCGCTGAAAGAATTTACTTCATAATCATGATTGCCTCCAGCAAGCTTCGTTAAAGTCGCTGTTGTGCCTTTCACTGTTTCCTTTAATAATTTTTCTCCATCTATAATTTCATAGATTTTATAGCTCGTTGCATACGGCACAGCGTTCCAGCTTAATATAGCGTCATTCGTGTTTTGAATTTTATATGCCGCGTTTTCAGGTGCTGTCATAATAATAGAGCCAACCTCTATATCAGCCTCACTGCCCTCAAGTGAATCTCCAAAGCGGTCGCTTGATGCGTAAACCTTATAGTTATAGTTACCTGCAGGCAAATTTGTGAAGGTTACGCTAGTGTTTGTTACCGTCTTTTTCAGCTCTAACTCTCCGTCGCTAACTTCAAAGATTTTATAACTAGTCGCATATTCTGATGCCTGCCAATTCATCGTGACATCCGTGCCATTTTTAATCGTAAACGTTAGATTTTGCGGATTCTTCAATATTGGGTGAACTAAATCGACGTTAACAGGATTCGTTTCAGCAGATTCGCCATAAAGCTTATTATTAGCAGTTACAGAATAAGAATATGCTCCTTCCTCTGCTTTTTCGATCGTAAAGGTTTTTGCTGTCGTTGATGTCAGCAACGATTTCTCATCGGATTTTGTTATATAAATATTATACTTTTCGGCATAAGTCGCTGACTTCCATGAAAGAACGATATCACTTCCATTTTTAACTGTCGAAACAAATTCCGTCGGTGGCTGCATTTCAGGATATGTTATTTCAGCACTCACAGGTGCAGAAGGTCCTGATTCCCCATCACTCGTCACTGTCGCAACGACATATCTGTATGAGCCTTCTGAAAGATCATTTAAACTGTAGCTTAATGCTGATGTACTGCCTACCAATGTAAGCTGGCCATCCTTTATTTGATAAATTTTATATGATGTTGCTCCATAAACGGTACTCCAAGTCAGCTTTCCATCATCTGGACTAAACGATTGATAAGCCAAGTTACTTGGCGGCAAGGCGCTTCCAATCTCTGCAGCCTTTGTCATTCCAACAGGTAAAGCCAGCTGGTATACAAGGAGCGTTAATAGTAAAAAAGACTTTATAAATATAAATTTTCCCCTCATCCAATAGTCCTACCTTTCGTGTAAAAAAAGGCAAATAAAAAAGACCCCGCAGAAGGTCCATAGAGTTAAAGCTATGACTTCTTGTGGTAACCGGCTGCCATAACATCTGCTCTAAAGGCAGTATATTTTAGGCCCATAGCTTTGCGTCTCATAGTTTCCCATGATTTGCCCTTTTCACTTTCACTTTTTTTGTTCTTCGTTTATTTTAATCATTAACTAGGTCTTTTCTACCTCCTCATCACTCATAGTATAATAGGACTATTAATTTATACAAGATAAATTTAAGAGATTTATAAACCTTTTTTATCCAATATTAAGACTGTGGAATATTTGTACTCATTTGCTCTTTCCAAATACTGATTAATAGAAAATAATTTCCTATCCTTTTTTACTTTGCAAACTATTTTAAAATTAATTCTGAAAATTCAGTTGACAAATAAACCCTTAGCGTTTAAATTAATATACAAGATTAGCAATTGGTTAATCTACTTAAAGTGAATAGCAAAATTATCTTATCTAGAGAGGTGGAGGGACTGGCCCTTCGAAGCCTCAGCAACAGGTTACTTTAACACTGTGCTAATTCCAGAAAGCAATGCTTGAAGATAAGAAGAGACCCGAACTCGTTCATTAAACCCTCTTCTTATGATTAAGAAGGGGGTTTTTTATTGATACATAGTTTAAATTCCGTTTTTTGCCAGACCGAAATCAATGTTTATTTAACTAAAAATACTAATCATAAAAAGAGAGAGGGTTTTTCATATGTCAAATAAAATTCCATTCCGCGCAGATCACGTTGGGAGCTTACTACGTCCGCAATCATTACTTCAAGCTAGAGCAGATTTTCAAGCAGGAAAAATTACTGCTGATGCATTGTACGAAATTGAAACAAAAGAGATTGAACGAATTATTGATAAGCAGATTGAAGCAGGGTTAGATGTAGTAACAGATGGAGAATTCCGCCGCAGATTTTGGCATACTGATTTCCTAGAGCAGCTTAATGGGATAGAGGGCTTCGTACCAGATAAAGGCTATCCTTTCAGCAAAGGGGAAACAGAGCGTTACACAGTCCGTAACAAAGGAAAAATTTCCTTCAACCCTGACCATCCGCAAATTAAAGACTTTGTGCTTTTCAATGAATTAGTCGATGGCCGTGCCGTGGCGAAACAAACGATTCCTAGCCCGAATCAGCTATTTAATATCGGTATTCGCGACAAAGAAACATATCCAGAACTTGAGGAATTTACGAAGGATATTATCCAAACATATCGTGATGCAATCCAAGCCTTCTATAATGCTGGTGTGCGCTATCTTCAGCTTGATGATGTCTATATTGCTGGTCTGTCCTCACCAGATATTCCATTCAATGACGGTGAATACTCAAGGGAAGTGCTGATTGAGCTTGCTCTTCGTGTCATCAATGAGATACTGGAAGGCAAACCGGAGGATTTATCTGTAACAACTCATTTATGCCGTGGAAACTACCGCTCAGACCATGCTTTTTCTGGCAGCTATGACATTATTGCACCAACATTACTTGCAAAGGAGAAGGTTGATGGCTTCTTCCTAGAATATGATGACGAGCGTTCAGGTACATTCCAGCCTTTAAGTCATATTCCAAGCGATGGAGCAAAGGTCGTTCTTGGTCTTGTCACATCTAAAACAGGAGAATTGGAAGACAAAGAGGCTATTAAAGCACGCATTAAGGAAGCCTCCCAATATATTTCCCATGATCAGCTTTGCCTAAGCCCTCAATGCGGCTTCGCTTCAACCCATCATGGAAATGAACTGACAGAAGAGCAACAATGGGAAAAACTAAAATTTATTGCTGATATCGCAAAAGAGGTTTGGGAAGACAAGGAAAAAAGCTTGACTGCTGCAGGTAACGCAGAAAAAGCATAATGTATAAAAAAACTGGCCTCCTTTTATAAAGGAGACCAGTTTTTCTAAATTTTACTTATGCAGTCTTTTTAAAAGTAGCATAATACTTGTCTTTTTTAGCTGTATCAAAACGTCCTTCCCACTTGGACATAACAACTGCTGCCAAAGAGTTACCTACAACGTTAACGACAGTACGAGCCATATCAAGCAGTCTATCAATTCCAGCAATAAATGCCAATCCTTCAAGAGGAATGCCGACAGTACCTAATGTCGCAAGCAGAACCACAAAGGAAACCCCTGGTACCCCTGCAATACCTTTTGAAGTAACCATCAACACAAGCACTAACGTTATCTGTGTTGTAATACTTAACTCAATGCCGTACATTTGGGCAATGAATAAAGCGGCCAGCGCTTGATACAAGGTAGACCCATCCAGATTAAAGGAATAGCCTGTTGGAACTACAAATGATACAATATCTTTTGGACACCCAAACTTTTCCATCTTTTCTATTACTTTTGGCAAAACACTTTCTGAGCTTGATGTAGTATAAGCCAGAAGCATTTCATCCTTTAATACTTTCATAAGGTGGAAAATATTAATACCAACTATTTTTGCAATACCGCCAAGTACCACTAGAATAAAGAAGATCATTGTCGCATAAACAAGAATCATTAGTTTTCCGAGTGGCAGTAATGACTGAATACCAAACTTGGATACAGTGACACCAATAAGGGCAAATACTCCAAATGGAGCAAATCTCATGATAAGATTTGTTACCCAGAACATTGCGTCCGCAACACCTTCAAAGAAGGCAAGCACAGGTTTTCCTTTATCACCGATTGCAGCGACACCTAAGCCAAAAATGACTGAAAAGAAGATGACCGCAAGCATATCAGCATTCGCCATTGCTTGGAATACATTGCTTGGAACGATGCTAACAAGAATATCCAGCATTCCATGGCTTTCAACTTCCTTCGTTGTCTCCACATACTGGTCAATATTACCTTTTGCTAGTGAAGACATATCAACACCATTACCTGGTTGGAAGATATTCGCCGCAAGCAAACCTACGATAATGGCAATTGTCGTAACAATCTCAAAGTACAGTAAGGATTTTCCGCCAAGCTTTCCTAGCTTCTTCAGGTCACCAGTGCCGGCAACCCCTATCACTAATGTAGAGATAATGATCGGTACAACAATCATTTTGATCATGTTAAGAAAGACAGTTCCGATTGGCTGTAGGTATTTCTCTACACCAGGATTTCCGTAAAATACTGCTCCAACAATGATCCCCAGCACCAGACCAACAAGAATCTGGTAGGCTAAAGTAAACTTAAACTTTTTCTTCATTATTTTCACCTCTTTTGTGTTAAACCTTAACGTCATCAGTCAGGATATAACACAGTTTACAGGCTACTTATAAAATCCGACAAAATCCTAAATTTAATTGTTTTTTAATATGTCTAAATTTTTAAAATTATAAAATATTCTAGTGTGTTTTATTATATTTTTCTAAAGTTTCTAGATAGAGTACTTGAAGAAATTTTTTAATATTAACCTTCACCTTTGCCGTGTCCCCTCTACCCTCTTGGATATGAATCATATGAGTTCTTATTTCCTGAAAATCAAAGTAGCGAGGAGCATAATATTCAAACTCTGGATTAGTATAGTCAATCGCACCTAATGATGCGAGGTTATTAATAGCTGTCAGAATTGTCCTGCGAATGCGCTGCTCAATTGCCTTCGTTTCTTTTTTGACTTCCGTTAAAGACGCTCCACTTCGTCCAGCAAGCTTTTCATATAATTCCTTTAAAGGTGGCAGTTGCGGAGAATGGCCTCGTTCATTTACTAGATATTCAATGATGGAAATAATATCATCACTGCCTGCTTCACCGATAATTCCCATATAGTTAAGGGTTGATAAAACAATCTGTTTAACACTTTGCGGCTTTTGCAATGTATTGTTTGCAAGTCCAATGTTTGCAAGAGACTCCTGAATTGTCAGCAGCGATTCCTTAAGTCTGCACTGTTCAACTATTTTTTTTAAAATACTTTGTACTTCAATCCGATTGATTGGCTTATGGATAAAAAACTCTACTCCCTTTTTATATGCCTCGCCAACCATCTCCTTGTTCACAATTTGCGATATCATGACAAATTGCCCTTCATAGCCTTCCCGTTTTAGCAAATCTATCGTTTCTATTCCATCCATTTCTGGCATGAGCAAGTCAATTAAAACAACATCAGGGTGCATTGTCATGATAGCTGATAAGCATTCCTTCCCGTTGTCAGCCTCTCCAATTGCAATGCCAAGGTCTTCTTCTTCTATAATATTCTTTAACATTGTTCTGCTCGCCTTGTCATCATCTACAATATAATAACGCAGAATTATCAACTCACTTTCTTAAATGTACCGTTGGTATAGATATACGGAAAATTGCTCCTGCTTTCGGTGTTTCTACTTCTATGCTTCCATCCAGCTGCTGAACAATTTCTTTGACATGAGATAAACCAATACCAGTTGCGGCAACACCTTTATCATTAAACTTCGTCGTATACCCTGGTTCAAACAGGATCGGCACGTCCTCTTCTTTTATGCCTGAGCCTGTATCCTCCACAACAAAGCAGGTTTTTCCGCTTGTTTCAAATAAGCTTATTTTTATGCTTCCTTTTCCTTCAATAGATTCTACAGCATTTGCAGTTAAATTATTTAAAAGGGCCAGCATAGGGATATGCATTTCCGTTTCATAATCTGAACTGAGCTTCAATTGAAAGGAGATTGTTTTCTTTAAATATTCCCCATACTTTTCATTTGCCAATATAACCAGCCTCAATAACTCAGAAAGTGTTAAGCTATTTTCCTTCTTTTGAGACGTAATTTTGGAAATCCCCGCTAAGACCCGCTGAGAGTCTTTTTTGACTTCATGAATTTCCTGGGCAATTTTGAGTGCTTGCATGCTTAATGATAGCTCTTCTTTTTTCTTCAATTTTTGATATAAATCATAGCTTGAGGCTGTTATTTTTTCGATATGATTCATTGATTTCTGTAAATAGAGTGCTTCTGCGTATAATTCTGAGCCCACTCCAAGCATTTCCTCCACTCGCTTTCTCTGTTCCGATACAGTAATGGATGCATAAAGACCAGCAACAAAGAAGCTGCGGAATAAAGCTACTGCACTCATAAGGGCCCAGCTCCAAAAATCAATATTTATATTTTCCTCCATTTCAAAACGCAGCAGCTGCTCTGCCGCATTTCCTAAAAATTCAAAAAGAAATGCCCATGCTCCTAAAAGAAATGGCGATGATTTATATCTTTCCACTTTGATAATATGAAAACCTAGCGCATAGATAAAATAAAACAGAAAAGCAGGAAAATGGCTGATAAAGCTTGGGAAAAATTCGCCATTCCGCAAAATCATATCTTCTAATGTCCTAACGATAACAATTGTACTGGCAGTAATGACTCCTGCCCTCCATATCGTTTTAGGCGGCCATATCAATATCAGCATAAAAAAAGTAATGCCGCCAAGCCCAAAACGAAATGCTTCTCCATCAAATGGGACAACCTTTATTTCACTCGCAATTGTGGTAAGTATTGCAATTAGTGTTATTACAACTCGGTTAGAAGGGAATTTACTGAAAATTTTATTGCCAATAAACATTTTTTTCTCCTGTTAGTATCATTTTTTCTTACAATGTATAGATTGCCCTTTATTATAGCATTCACCTAATTCTCCTGCCGTGTATTACAGCAGCATATTTTTAATATTCATGATTATGAATATTGCTTCGGTGATAAACTAAGCCGATGACACAGAGGAGGCGTAATTCTATGGATTTTCATCAAGGCCAAGAAACACTAACTGCAATTGAATGGATACTTCGAGCTATTATTGCCTTTTTTTTCTTAGTTATAGTCGGAAAGCTATTAGGTCATCGTTCCATTTCACAATTACGGATGCTGGATTTTGTAATAGCATTAGTAATTGGGAACGTTATTGCTCATCCCCTTTCAGAGGAAAAGCTTGGTCTAAAAGGCTCCATGCTGACAACCTCAGTTCTTGTTGTCCTCTATATTGCAGGAATAAAACTGATGTTAAAATGGCGTTGGTTCCAAAAAGCCATTAACGAGGACCCAATAACCGTCGTTCAAAACGGTAAGATACTCTATGATGGTCTAAAAAGAGCCAGAATCTCTATTGATATCCTTCTAGGAGAGCTGCGGGGGAAGCAAGTGGATAGTATTAAAAAGGTGGCATTAGCCACATGGGAGCCAGACGGAAGTATTTCTGTTTTCCTTGAAACAAAATTTGCTCCTGTCACCCCATCTTCACTCCAACTCGAAACTGCTCCTTTTGAATTGCCAATCACAATAATAAAGGATGGAAGGATTGATATAAAAGAACTGGAGCGTCTCCATAAGCAGGAGGAATGGGTGAAATCAGAACTGAAAGCTCAATACCAAGCAAAAGTTACAGACATTCTGCTTGCTACAATTGATCACCAAGATAATTTGGTTGTTTTCTTCTACAGATAGAGGCTGATGGCATTAGTTACCACCACTCCTTAATCCTAGCTGGCAGTGTTACTTTATCAATTATGCTCCCGGCGATACAGGTCACGGCTTTTAAACCCTGCTTCAAGAATTACTTTCATTTCTTGTCGCCTTTTTTCCTTTGTGGCCTCTTGCTTAGCACTATATACATAACGGGCCCAATCCCTTTTATATCCCGGCGTTAATGACTGGTAAAAAGAAAGAAGGTCTACATGTTCCGCCAAGTCATTTTCTATTTGCGGGATATGTCCAATATAGTCTCCGACAGACTGACTCGGCTTGTTAGCTGGCTTCATTTTCCCCTTGGAGTCCTCCTTAAGTCCAACAATAGTAAATACTTCGTCCATGCCAACCATTCGGCTAAATTTAACATTGCTGCTACCGATAAAGCCGTCCTTGTTTGCCTCAAGGCCATCCATAAGCTCATCACGGTGAATGAAGGTGGAATAAACTTTATTCCCTTTTTTAGGATATGCGAGATAAAGGTACCCCCCTTTATTTATGTAGCAACCCTCTATCACTTCGCTCACGATACGCCTCATTGATTCCATGTCGAGGACAAATGCAAAAATCAAATCATAAATTTCTCCAGAAACGAGCTTTGTTCCAAAGCTCCTAAACTCTTCCGCATATGGACTGTTTTCCGGCATATAAAGTACTGCTTTATGTTCATATTTATGCAAGCTTAATTTCTCCGTTATTGTTTTAGCCACAGTTTTAACTACTCTCCTTATGTATGGGAAAAACCAGGTTTTCACTTAAATAAGTAATGCTGCCATCATTATAGGCAGCATCCTGAAGTTTATGCAAGGGCACTACAGTGTTTAAGTGCCGCAGAATGTTCGGTATGGTCCACTTGAAACAGGAAGCTTCGCATATTCTGCCTGCTCTGCTGTATGAGCATATGGTTGAGATAAGACGTCAAGCAGCCTCTCCATTACCGTGTAATCACCATGCTCGACCGCAGCCTCTAATGCCTCCTCAACTCGATGATTCCTTGGGATAACAGCAGGATTTGCTTTACGCATCTGCTCTTCTGCTTGAGCTTTTGTTTCCGTTTGCCTGCCAAGTCTATCCTGCCAAAGCTTATGCCACTCTTCAAACTCTTTGCTAGTAAACAACGCAGTATTATCAGTTTTCGTGAAGGTAAGGGCCAGGAACGTATTCGTATAATCTGCTTGATACTTCTCCATCAACAGAAGCAATTTATTGATTAGATCCTCGTCCTCTTGCTCTGCATGAAAGAGTCCTAGCTTCATTCGCATACCATTAAGCCAATTTTCTTTATATAAATCCATATATCCTGAGATTTTCTCTTGAGCTAATTCCAGTGCTATTTCATCCTCATCATGAATTAACAGCAGGAGACTCTCTGCCAGGCGGGCTAAGTTCCAGCCACCAATTACAGGCTGATTGCCGTACGCATAACGCCCTTCAGAATCGATTGAGCTAAATACTGTGTTAGGACTATACACATCCATAAAAGCACAAGGACCATAGTCAATTGTTTCCCCGCTGATCGTCATGTTATCTGTATTCATGACACCATGGATAAAGCCGACTAGCTGCCATTTGGAGATAAGCTCAGCCTGTGTTTTTATCACTTCCTCAAGGAGGGAAAGATAGCGGTTCTCTTCGTTTTCTAATTGCGGATAATGACGCTTTATCGCATAGTCCGCAAGAGCTTTTAGCTCCTCATTGCTTCCCCATTGTGCAGCAAACTGGAAAGTTCCGACACGAAGGTGACTCGCAGCTATTCTTGTCAAAACAGCACCCGGAAGCCTTGTTTCTCGGAGGATATCCTCACCTGTCAAAGTAATGGCCAAGCTTCTTGTAGTGGGAATCTGCAGGGCATGCATTGCTTCACTGATAATATACTCCCGCAGCATCGGTCCTAGTGCTGCGCGACCATCTCCACCGCGGGAATATGGTGTCCGTCCTGCACCCTTCAGCTGAACGTCCACTCGCTCTCCATTTGGGGTAATCTGCTCTCCCAACAGAATTGCACGTCCATCACCGAGTCTGTTGAAGTAACCAAACTGATGGCCCGCATATGCCTGGGCAAGTGGGTCCGCACCCTCAGGACAATCATTTCCTACAAATACTCTTGCACTCGCTTCCCCTTGAAGAAGCTGAGCATTCAAACCTAAGTCTTCGGCAAGCTCTTGATTGAACAATACTATCTTTGGTGCAGCTGCAGATGTCGGCATTGTTCTAGTAAAAAACTTTTCTGGGAGCTGAGCATAGCTATTATCTAAATTCCATCCAGCTTCATTGCTTTTTGTCATAGTATCCCCTCTTCTAACATGTGATTAGTCCTTACTAATGTTTGCTTCTGTACCCTTATTATACTTTTATTTCAATCAGAAGGCTTTCTTCATGAACTAAGTTTACTGCTTTTCATTACTTCAAGCTTTTAGACTGAAAAAAGACTGTCCTCTGACAGTCCATTTCCACCTGATTAATTTTTGAAGAAGTCCTTTAACGGCTGAAAATCCTCTGCTAAATGGATGCGGTTCGGCTCTGCCCTCATTAGCTTTTCCACTAGTCTTTCTAACTCGCCGATATCCTGTGTATCTGTATATTCAATGAAGTTAAGCTCATCCAGCCAATCCGTATAGGAGTGTTTTGCCTTCCCATAACTATTACCAAACACAAGGCAAGGGGTATTTGTGATAATGGAAAAAACCATTGCATGCAAACGGTCTGTTATGACAATTTTGCTTGAACCAATTTTTTCGAGCATTTCTAAAAAGTATTTTTCTCGTTCATCATAATCAATAATGTCTACTTCTGAAAGCACTGTATCTGTTCTGTCAACAGGCCCAATCTTTTCAGACCATTTCATTAATTCCGTAATGAAATCTTCATCTGTCACTTTTTCTTTGTCTGCCCTCAATATAAACAATACCCCGTCCCTTTTCAGCTCTTTAGGTACAATATCAAGGGAAAGAACCATATCCGGAGTATATATGACATCAGAATTAAAGGTATCCTTCACAACCTCGAGGGTTTGCGATTCTCTTGCCGCAATTGTTAAATGGCGGTTTTTATGATAAGCGTCCTGTGACTTCTGTTTTTCCAAGTTGCCTTCTTCCGTATCTTCAAAGTAAACAGACTGAGGAAGAGAAATCGTTTTGTAATCCTTGAAAACCTCAAATACCTTCCTTCTATCCTCTTCAATCTCCAAATACAGGCTGCCGAGATTTCCACCTCCTGTAAAGCAGACAATATCATCTTCTTTAATTATCTCTTTTACTAACTTTATTCCTTCCTCTGTCGCGTAATCCATAACTTCTATATATTCATAATATGGAAAATGATTTTTTATAAATTTTTCCTCTGCATATGCTATTGCCTGGTCACCGATATTTGTGTAGCTTGGTGAGCCGAAAAGGAATACCTTTCTTTTATCATTTAACAAGTCTTTAGCATCAATGTTAGGTGCTATGCCTTTTACTAGTTTTCCTGCTAATATTTCTGTATTCATTATTAGTGCCTCCTTCTAACAAAATTACTATTTTGTCTCTTTACCCCGTAAAACACGAAGTATGCCTATTTTTTAAAAAGGGACACCATAGAACACAGTCTTCCAAAACAATATATTAGTAAAATATATCTATTTCCGACTATTCTTATTTACTTTCAAAAAAAGAAATGCGTATAATAACAACTGATTATTATAGATAGCTTAAATAGTGAAATGTACTAGTTATAGAATTTCTGCACAGGGTAAAAATGCGAATGGACTGTTCTCAAATGTACTAACAGAAATCATATGAAGAATAATGATTTTGCAGGAAATTGCTTGTATAAGTTGAACTTTTTGTCCATATAATAGGCAATAAAAGTTTTTACTCAAAACAAATATTGGAAGAAGGTATTAGCATGGCTCATAATATCGTAATGATAAATAGCGGGCTTTTGATTATTCGACTTGTAGTGGGATTGACTTTTGTTGGTCATGGTGCCCAAAAGCTTTTCGGCTGGTTTGGCGGGACTGGAATTGAAGGAACAGGCAATTGGCTGAAAACAATCGGTCTTGCAAAGGGAGCGAAGGTTTGGGCGATCCTAGCAGGATTATTTGAATTTATCGGTGGTTTGCTTTTTGCTTCCGGTGTACTTACGTGGCTAGGTGCGGCGATGATCGTTATTGTCATGATTGATGCCATTTTCGCTGTCCATGGGAAAAATGGGTACTGGATGACTGAGGGTGGATTCGAATACAATTTTGTTTTGATTGCAGTGGCAATCGGCGTTGCCCTAACAGGACCTGGTGACTATGTTTTGTTATATCAACCTTAATACATATTGAAAGCTGGCTGCGGCCAGCTTTTTCTTTACTCCAATTGCTCCATTCCCTTTTGCAGATTGAGAACTTCGCTGCGTAAATGGGAAAAGCCTTCGACAAAGGGAAGCTCCTTTCGTTCAGGATACAAATTATTCTCGATTGATAGAGCCATTATTTCCATAGCGTAAAGCCATTGAGCTAGCTCGCTTTCAGGAAATTTCTTCTCCTGTCCATACTTAATGCTTATATTCAACTCATGGCTAATTTGTTTAATGGAAAAGATAACTGGCCATAATGCCTCCAACCTTGCTCTATTCCCAAACAATTCTCCCAATGCCGATTGATAGACAGTCACCAAGTTGGTGAGATTTGTCTGCATTTTACTCTGCTCCTTACTTTGTATATATTCATATGGCATGTAATTAGAGTACATTGCTACAAGGAATTGACCTTGACTGCGGATTGTTTTCGCAACGAAATGATTTAACAGATTGGAGGCAGATTTCCTGCCAATCAACACTACACCTGCCAGTCCAATAAGACTTCCTATCAGAATATCTGTCACTCTTACAACTGCAAAATATGGATAGTCAAATACTTGGGAAGAATACTCGGCCATAATGAGTGCGGATGCTGTAAAGAAAATCGCCGCAAGCCCATAATTACGGACGATAAACAGCTCTGTTAAAAATGTTAAACAAAGGATAAGAAGAGCAACCACAAAGCCATTGTGCACAGTAATAAGGATTACTCCTGCAATAAGTAAGCCGATAACTGTCCCCATCATCCTTTGCACTGCCCGGTGAAAAGTGGCAATAATAGTCGGTCCACTCATGACTGCCGCACATGAAAGTGGAATCCAATAGGCGTGCTCAAACGGAAAAGAATAAGCAATTAATGCCGCTATTATTAAAACAACCCCATACTTAACAGAAGAAAGAAATACAATTGAGTTTTTATCAACCGCACCTAATAGTATTGTTTTTAAGGAAGGCTTTACAAACTGTTCATGCTTTAATTCCTCTAACGACGCCATTAAAATACCTTTTGCCTCAAATACCTTTTTGGCTATACTCTCTATTTCCGCAGACATCTCTTCAGGCAAATCACCTTCTTTACTCGGTAAATTGCTTGCACCAATCATGTCACTGATTTCACGGACAGATTGCCCTAATGCTGGCGGAATCTTATCAGTGCTAGTAGAAATTGCTGCTATGCTTGAATAAATTAAGTTAGCATGCTCATTTAATAGAAAAAGCTGATTCCATAGTTTTGTGGACGGTCTAGAAGAATAGCCCGCAAACAGAACAGCTTCTGCTTCACTCATGACATTAATGACTCTATGCCTTACCATATTCACATTGCTTGTACCTATAGAATCCATTAACTCAGCAAGCTCACAATATACCCTTTTCACTGCCTTTATTTCAGGTTTATGAGGATGAAAAAACCAGCCAAGCATGGCGAGAATCCAAGATAAAGATCCACCTAAAAAAACAAACCCTGCCCGAATTGGCGCAAGAGATGGATCAACCGGCATGCCAGTTGCCATGGCAAAACAAAGAACAAAAAATAAGGCAGATGGTCCGGTTATTTTCAATGCTCCAAAAATAAAGATTGCCAACGCACCGATCACACCCATCATCAAAACAGATAATGCAACATATGGCGCCAAAATGGTGCCCATAAATACAGAGAAGGTAATAGACAACAGCACAAGAAATATCTTTTTGGCTCTTTGAACGTAAGGAATATCAAACACATATAAATACGTGAATCCACCTATTCCGGCCAATAGTCCATTTTCAAAGCTCCCGAAAAGAACACCTATAAATACAGGAAGTGCTGCAGCCAAACCAGCATAAAAAGCCTTCACCCAAGGAAAGGGATTCTTGTTTACCTTAAAGGATTGTTTTAAAACAGCATTCATCCTTTTAAATGAATCGTGTAATAGTCCATCATCTATATTACTCATTTTAGAGAACACTCCTTTGTTAGCTTTCAGGGATTATTTAATGAAAGGGGTCTTGATTAGAGGGAATATATGCAATGTAGATCAACCTTTAGAGCAATGGGGATATTGTTTTAGTATTCCTCATATCTAGTAATGTTATTCTACAAACAAATTAGACCCCGTTCTTAAACAGGGCCTGTTTTGTCTTTTATTTTTTAACCTTTTAACTTCTCTAATTCCTTCGAAACCTCATCATCACTTACATATGAGAAGCCTGTCCCAGCATAGCTGTTTAACGGGTTTTTCGAATATCCGCCTGCTTGTACTTCTGCTTCCATAAATAGGATTTTCTCCTCTGCCTTCGTTATTCCTCTTACAATATTGTCTGCACTAAAGGTGCTCGAAACCCTTTGAATTTGCTTAATGGAGTTTGCGACATTTGCACGAGATGCAAGCAAGATCTTCTTATGCTGAAGCTCATTATAAGTAACTAGCAGTTCATTGTACTTTTCCTTCAGGATATTCGTTTGCTCCTTGATAGCTTCTAATTGCTGCCCGTAGATGCTGAGCTGCTGCTCATGATTGATTTTTTCTTGAACTGCAAGCCTTGCAATTCCGTCCTCACCCTTTTCAATAGCTAGTTTAGCTTGGCGAGTTCTTCTTTCCATTAATTCCTTCGTTTGTCCAATTAGTGCTGCTTGTTTGTTTTCTACAAAAATTTGTCGTGATAAAGCTGATTGAGCTTTTCCGAGCTCATGCTCCATTTCCCTTGTATATTCATTAAGCATTGCAATCGGATCTTCCATATTATCCAATAACCCATTAATATCTGCACTTGCAATAGTTTTTATTCTTTTAAAAATACCCATAATATAATCTCTCCTTTTTAATTTGTGTTGTTTCTTTCCCATTCATCTAAAACAGAGGCATTGCTGAAATTAACTGTTGGCTTAGGTGTATTCATTGTTGAAGTAGGAATAAACTGCTCCATTGAATTGGATTTTGACTTTTTCTTTAGAAGCTTAACAACCAAATTAATTACTACTATCACAATAATCAGGAAGAATAAGAAGCCTAACCATGAAAAACTTGGCCCGTGGTGAAAGCCACCCATCATTTGACCATGACCAAAGCTACCTTGACGCAATCCGTTACCCATTCCCTGTCCATGACCAAAGGCTAAAGCAGCAGCACCTCCAATCAGTTTTGTGATGAAGCTAATTGCCAATATAAAAGAGGCAATTACCAAGCTCCAAAAAACACCTTTTTTGAATCTAGCATTCATTGTTTTCTCTCCACCTTTCCTTTTCGATAGTTGTAGTTTAGTAGCCTTTGGTGAAAAGTCGGTGAAAAGCAAACTGTTTTATAAAATTTATTTAAAAAAGGAAATCACAACAAAAAGGAAATATTATACTAACTCTTAAAATCCGATAGTTTTTACCGATATATTACATGTAAAAATTTGCATATAAATCGGATTTATTTATTTTTAACAGGAGTGATAAACTTGAATATGTTTGCAAAGAAACAAAAAGCAGCCAGCTTAAAGGAGTTAGCCGAGCAGGAACGGCATAAAGTAAAAATAGATGTCACACAAGATGCTAATTTAGTTCAACAGCTGGCAGTAATAGACCTCACTTTAGAAGAATTAGCAGTAGCTAGAGTATTACAGCCATTTATTCAAGCAAATATTGAAGCAATCTATAACCCTATTTATCACCATACTAATCCTGGAATTCGCAAAGTAGTGGACATGACTTCAATTGGAGTAGATTTGAAGGGCTGCCAAGAATATGTGATAGGCTTCTTTGATGGTATTATCGATGACCAATTTGCAGAAAGAAGGATGAATATTTCTAAGTACTATTTGGCGGTGGGTGTAGAGGCACGCTGGTATCTTTGTACAAACGCCGTATTTGTTAACACTATTCTTGAGCTACTTAAAGAAAAATATCATGAGGATATTGAAAGCATGACTTTAGCTGCTAAAGTCACAGCTAAAATCTTTAACCTAGAGCTGCAGCTATGCCTCGCTTATCTGCAGGATCTGCAAAATGAAGCTGCTATAATGAAAGAAATGGAAGCAAAGCAACAAGTCAAAAAAACAATCGGTTCTATTACGGAAGAATTAGCAGCGATGTCAGAGCAGGTTGGAGCATCTGTAACTGATGTCGTTGTTCGGTCTGAAAGCATGACGAAGGAATTGGATGAAGGATTGAGGTCCTCTATAGTCACATCGGAATCTTCTATAAAAGGAAGCAGACAGCTTGATCAAGTTATTGAAGAGACGGTCGCATTAAAAGACAGCGTAAATGAAATCAAGACAAGTGTTGGTTCACTTGAGGCTAACTCGCGGGAAATTGGTGATATCGTAGCAGTTATCACTACCATAGCAGAACAAACAAATCTTCTTGCTTTGAATGCCGCAATAGAAGCTGCAAGAGCCGGGGAGCACGGGAAGGGTTTTTCTGTTGTCGCTGCAGAAGTACGAAAGCTGGCTGAGCAGACGAAGCTTTCTTCAAGCAATATTACAAGCTTAGTTCTTTCAACAACAAAGCAGATTGAAGATGTCGTCAAACAAATTAATGAAGTAAACTCTAAAACCATTTCAGCAAACCAAAATGTCCAAGAGACAGTAAACAGCTTTGATGAAATTTTGACAGCAAGCATAGTAAGCACGGAAAAAAATGAACTGAATAATAAAGAGATGAGCAATTTCACAAACATTTTAAAAGAAATTGGTGAAGCTGGCTCCAAGGTAGCAGAATTAGCGGATGAGTTGAACCAGACAATGCAGGGTTATTAAATTAACGTATGAAGAAGAACAGAATCAGCAGACGAATAAGAGCTTTTTACCTTTTTATTCGTCTTTTTCCTGTCTCTAAGTTTGTCCATTCAGCTTCTCAAATATCTTCAACATCTGCAGTCTTTCTTCTTCTGTGAGGGTTTCAAACAGGTTTCGACGCAGCATCTCCCCGTCTCTGTGGGCTTTAACTACTATCTCACTGCCCTTTTCTGTAATACCCAAATAGATGATTCGACGATCCTTTTCATCTACAATCCTTACGGCTAATCCCTTGTGCACTAGTTTTTCTGATAAATGTGTCAAAGTGGGAGGAGTCAACCCTAAAGCCTTCGCAATATCAGATGGACGGCTATTCCCCTTTTTCTCCAAATGGCTAAGAACAAGAATATGGGAAATGCCAAGATCCTCATTAAACATTTTATTCCATTTAATGATTAAATTATTAGTAACCTTGTCCATATTATGGATGATCTCGAAAATCGTCTTTTCTTCCATAAATATCCCTGCTTTCGAAAAGTGTTAAAAGCCCCTGATTTTATCAGGGGCTCTCTTATCATACATTACTATTGTGCTGAGAATCCACCATCAATCACCAATTCTGCACCTGTAATATAGTCAGAATCATCTGAGGCAAAGAACAACGCAGCTTTCGCTATGTCAGCGGGCTGTCCCAGCCGCTGAAGTGGTGTTGCTTGAATCAATCGGCCAAGCAGATCTCTAGAAGTGCTCAAGGACTGTGTCATCGGCGTTTCAATAATGCCAGGGAAAAGGGCATTAACGCGAACTCCATCATGACCAAAAGTAGTAGCCGCTGCCTTTGAGATAGCACGTACTGCGCCTTTAGATGCAGAATAATGATTAAAGCCTTGACCAATTTGAGCCGTGTAGGAGGAAATATTGATAATAGAACCTTTCTTTTGGGCTGCCATTAAGGGAGCTACATGCTTCATCCCTGCAAATGGACCAAAACCATTAATAGAAAGCATTTTCTGCCAATCATCAAAATTAATATCCTGATACATTTTTTCAGAGGAAATCCCGGCATTATTTACGAGTATATCAATCTTTCCGAACCTTGATACCACTTCTTTCACTAGATCCTGCCAATCCTCATCAGAAGCTACATTCAACTTTATCCCATACACATTTTCCTTTTGGCTAATCGTTTCTAGTGCTGCCTCATTAATATCTGCAGCAATCACAACAGCACCTTCCTGGCAAAATAAATCTACCATGCATTCCCCGATTCCTGATGCTCCACCTGTGATAATAGCCACTTTATTCTCTAATCTTCCCATCTTTAAATACACTCCTAACTGTCTTTTGCTTTTATTTAGATATCTAAATATATAATTGGCCTTATAATTCTGCTTTTTCTTGAAAGCACTATTTCCTATCTTAACTAGAAAGGTTTACTGATTACCCAATTATTTAGATGTCTAAATAATAGACATCTAAATAATAACAGAACGTTTCTTCTTCGGCAATTAATTTAGACTACTCTCTTTTAAATAGGAGAGACTGCGGCAAAACGCCTGCAGTCTCTCCTAAAAATTATGCAGAAAGATATTTATCTCCTCTTAAGCTGGGAGTTTTCCAAATTTCGACCCACTTCTTAATTGCCGCAATTACGATAATTATTCCAAGAATGAGCATAATGATCGACAATACTCCGTTTACTACATTATATCCTGCAGCATCTGGATTTAAATATACGTTTGTAATCATCCAATAACCCGCGACATTAACTGTTACAAATAGATACGCTAGCGGGATGAGACAAGTAAGGATATAGCTGCGCTTATCAGCTATTTTCAAAATGACTGTTGCTCCCACAATCAAGCCGATAGATGCCATCAGCTGGTTAGAAACACCAAAGAGTGCCCAAACTGAGCCAATATCTCCAGAGAACAGCAAGTAACCCCATGCAAGACATGCTAACGCGCTTGCAAATATATTGCCAGGCAACCAATCGACGCGTTTTAACGGTTTATATACCTCACCAAAGAAATCCTGAATCAAATAACGCGCTACACGCGTCCCTGCATCAATAGCTGTTAAAATGAAAACTGCCTCAAACATAATCACAAATTGGAAAAAATGCGGTGCAAGATTATCAAACCAAGGAATGCTCGTAAAAATATAGGTCATTCCAACAGCTAAGGAAACAGCTCCACCAGTTCTGCCTTCTAAGTCTAAACCGATTTCCTGGCTAAGCTCAGGCAAATGGACTGCGGACATACCAAGAGTTTTAAATACTTCTGGTGTTGAGTTAATGGCAAAATAATCGCCTGGCTGTAAGGAAACAGCTGCAATTAAAGCCATAACAGCAACTAAACATTCAACAAGCATACCACCAAAGCCGACAATTTTTATATCCTGCCAACGGTCGAGCATTTTCGGGGTTGTTCCAGAACCAACAAAGGCATGGAAACCAGAAATCGCTCCACAGGCAATCGTAATGGAAATGAATGGCCAAACCGGACCAGCAATAACAGGGCCGCCGCCATGTATAAACTCTGTGAAAGCAGGCATTTGCACATCAGGATTTATAATAAAGACACCAATAATCAACGCAATAAACACACCGATTTTCATAAAGCTGCTTAAATAATCCCTTGGTGCTAGCAACAGCCATACTGGCAGTGCAGCTGCAAAGAAGGCATAGATTGGCAGAATAACTGCTAATGTTTTAGAATCAAAGGTCAAGAATTCTCCTAACGCAGTTTCTTGAATGGATGGACCGATAAAAACACCAATCATAAGAAGAATAAAACCAACTGTACTGGCAAGCTTCAAATTTCCTGTCTTTTTATAAAATAGGCCAACACCCATCGCAATCGGAATTGTAATCCCTACTGCAAACGTTCCCCATGGGTTGCGCTCAAGAGCATGAAGTACAACCATTGATAGGCCAGCCATCGTAATCGTAATGATGAACAGCATTGCAAGTCCTGTACAAAAGCCAGCAACAGGACCCAACTCTTCCTTCGCTACTTCGGAAAGAGATTTTCCCTTCTTGCGCATGGATGCGAAAAGAACAACAGCATCATGAACAGCCCCTCCAATTACTGCCCCAATTAACAGCCAAAGCAATCCTGGCAGATAGCCAAACTGCGCAGCAAGAATTGGACCGACAAGCGGACCAGCTGCAGCAATCGCCGCAAAATGGTGGCCAAACGTAACCCATTTATTCGTCGGCACATAATCCTTTCCATCATTGAGCTCATGAGCCGGGGTCTTTTTTCGTTCCTCCATTTCCTTCAGCTTTAACACTTTAGCAGCCATGAAGGTACCATACAAACGATATGCAATCATTAAGAAGCACATCGTTCCAATTACAATTGTAATTGCATTCATTACGTTTCAACCTCCTTTGATTATTACTTTCACATGCATATACAGCCTAATTGTAAACGTTTCCAAATAGCTTTTCAATATCGTATATTGTCATATTTTAGGTCACAGGACAAACGGGCACTAAGTCCTAATAAGACAGAATAACTACACACAAAAAAAGAGCCCTTCACGAGACTCTTTTTAGAAAACTTTTATTCCAGCCATAAATTTTGTAAAGCAGTACGCTTTTCAGTAGTTAAGTTTAATTCCTTTTCGAAGTAAGTATCTAAATCTCCATAGGTTTCCTCAATAACTGTAAATACCGCTTGCAAATATTCCTCTTTAGCTGCCATCATGGCATCAAATAACTTAATCTGCTCTTCTGTCAGCTTGCCTGACAGCTCTGCTTTTATCATTTCCTGAAATTCACGCAACGTCTCGTTTGTTATTAAATAGTCTTCTATTACTACCTCTTTTGGAACACCTAATGCTGAAAGAATAAGCGCTGCTCCAACTCCAGTTCTATCCTTGCCTGCTGCGCAATGATGGAGAATCCCCATATTTTCTGGATCTTGAATGACTTCAAATAACCTGCTGTATGAACGACTATTCAGTGCCATTTTTCCATACATATCAGCTAATCCAATTGTTTTAAGATCCTTGAATAACTCACTTTTCACCAAGTCCTCCATTGATTGGACAAGCCCCTGTACCTCTCCTGCAATAGCAGGTATTCTCTCGTTAATAACACCTGCAATAACAGGATCCGGTTTCACTAAAGCTTCACCATCATCCCGATAGTCAAATATATACTTTATGCCCAGTGAACTAAACATTTCTTTATCTTTATCAGTCATGCCTGTCAATTCAGCTGAACGGTAAAAAACTCTATACTTCACTGTCCGACCATCTATTGTTTTATAGCCACCCATATCACGGAAATTACGAATTCCTTCAAACGGTATAATTCTGCTTTTTGTGCTTGCTACCAAACCTTGATTTTCCATTTATTTACACCCTTTCATTTTGTGCTTAATTGGCTGACTCATACATTTCTTGCTCTTTTCCCTCATAAAGATATTCAATCATTTCCTCCGTTAATTCACTTGCCTGACCATCAAAGACAATGGTGCCTGCTTTTACTGCCACGATTCTTGTTGCATATCTTTTGGCAACATCAACTTGATGGAGATTTACTAAGCAGGCAATACCTTGCTCCTTGCAGTTTTTATAAATAGCATCCATTACAACAGCTGATGATTTTGGATCCAATGAGGCGATTGGTTCATCCGCCAAGATAAGCTCTGGATTTTGTGCCAAGGCACGGCAAACACCTACACGCTGTTTTTGCCCTCCGGAAAGCTCATCGGCCCGCTTATAGATTTCTGCTTCTAACCCAACCTTCTCTAGCAACATGATTGCTTCCTGCTTATCCTCTTCCTTATAACGGTTAAACACTCCAGCAACTGAGCCCATATAGCCTAATCGTCCGTGAAGAACATTTTCAAGGACACTTGATCGATAAATCAAGTTATAATGCTGAAAAATCATGCCCATCTTTGACCTAATTTTTCTCAGTTCGCTTTTATTCGCCTTTTCTATTCGCTGATCAAGAAATTCAATAGAACCTTCTGTCGGTTCAATTAAACGGTTAATACTGCGAAGTAACGTCGATTTACCAGCACCACTTGGTCCAATTACAGCAATAAATTCACCCTTTTTCACTTCCAGGTTAATATCCTTTAATGCCAGTGTGCCGCCATTATATCGTTTTACTAGATTCGTAACTTTAAGAATGCTATCCATCATATTCCTCCTAATGTGACATGCGTCTGCGAATTTGGTTTGTCATAAATTCAAGTGTAAACATTGTAATAAACACCATGATTATACCTAGACTAAGACTGCTAAAGTCATAGAAGGAGATATATCCTTGAATTAACAGCCCTATACCGCCTGCACCTACCATGCCTAAAATAACAGATTCAGCTACGTTCATTTCAAATCGGAAAGCAGTAATTGCCAAAAAACTAGTAAAAAGTGTCGGAATCAAGCCTCTAAAAACAATATGCCACCATGTAGCACCAACTGATTGCAATGCTTCAATCGTTTCTTGGCCTACTTCCTCAATCTGGGCCGAAAAGGATTTTACTAAATAAGAAAGTGTTGGAAAGATAAGACCTAACACACCCGCCATTGTCCCAAATCCAATGCTTGCTACAGCAATTAAAACCCATACAGTAGCAGGAATAGCGCGTATTATCATAAATAAAAATCGAAGCAGCATCCCGAAATATTTATTTGGGGTCGTATTTCTCGCCGCGAGAAAGGAAAGGACGACAGCAAGTAATATGCTAAGTACAAGACTCAGAAACGCTGTTACTAAGGAAACAACCATTTCACTTGCCAGCTCAGGAAGTTCAGCAAATGATAGTTGCATCATCATCTCTAGAACTGACGGGATTCTAGCCACTCCCGCCTGAAATTGGGTAAAGCTTAAATCTATCTGCATAAAACAAATGACAAACAGTATTCCAGCCGTAATGAAGAAGTATTGCTGTTGCCGTCTTGTTTGTTTATGGGCAATCGGAATTTTTTTCTTCGCAAAAGCTTTTTCTTTTACTAATACTGTTTCAGGGACAGGCATTTGACCTTTTGACATTTTAAATTAATCTCTCCCTTACCCGGTTTGTCACATACTCCACCATTAATATCAGTATGACCATAATAGCGATGACTGTAGATGTTTTTCCATATTGAAACAAGTCCATCGTCTGCTTCAAAATACTTCCCATGCCGCCCGCTCCAACAAGTCCAAGAATGGCAGAAGCCCGAATATTTATTTCAAACATAAAAAGTGTCCATGAATAAAAGCTCGGCAGGAATTGGGGCATAATCCCATGCTTTATTTTTTGAAGATAAGAAGCACCACAAGCATCCAGTGCCTCCACACCCTCTTTATTCAACTCTTCAATTGATTCTGCATATACCCGAGCTAAGAAGCTTGTCCCAAACAAGACTAAAGCGAACAGTCCTGGCATTGTTCCGACTCCAAATATTACGACCAATATAGATGCCCAGACTAGAAAGGGAATATTCCGCAGAAATGCAATTATCCCTCTGAAAAATATCCGAACAGCCGGATGTGGTGTTGTGTTATGTGCCATGCAAAACCCAATGACTATTCCCAGCAGTGATGATAAACTTGTCGTTACTACCGCAAAGATAAGGGTATCAACTACTGGTCCAATATATGTGTCCAAATCAGATATATTCGGAGGGAAAAAATCAGTAAACAAAAAGTGGAAGAATATAGGCATACTCTGTATAAGCTCAAATATATCCATTTCCACGAACCAAATTGAAAACAAAATCAGGAGGGCAAAGAAAATAACAGACAAGCTGGCTTTCATCCTGCGCATTTCAACGGCATTCATGGAAGGTTTATTGCGTGCTGACATTAAATTCTCCTCCCTTAGTTCTCCAATAACTGCTCTGGACTTAAATTAAGCATTTCAGCAATATCCCGCAACTCGTCATAGTCACTATCATTTGCTTCTACAAATTTGGCGTCCTCTGTGCCTAAAATTGCCTTGAAGTAATTAGAATCATCATAGCTTAATAAAAACTCCGTTATTTTGTCTTTCGTTTCCTGATCTAAACCACCTCTTACAGCAAATGGTGCTCCAACCGGTATCGGTTCAGACTCTGCAATCACACGGTACGAATCCTTTTCAATAACTCCTTTTTCCTCAAGCATGGCAGGAATCATCGCTGAAACACCAGCAGCATCATATTGCCCGCGAACTACACCGATAAGTGCTTTGTCATGCCCTCCAGCAAATTGCACGCTTTTGAAAAATTTACTTTCCAGTTCTTCTACGTCCATATTCAGTTCTTTTAAAATAGTTGATTTAGGCAGCAAATGCCCTGTTGTAGATACTGGATCAGCAAACCCGATTGTTTTTCCCTTTAAATCAGCAAGAGATTGGATAGTTGAATCTTTTGGGACAACAATAACTGATGGAGCTTGTCCCTCCAATGCCGGGTTGCTTAAATTAGCAATAAGCTCTGCCCCCGCTCTTTCCTCTGCAACTATGTAGGAAAATGGTCCAAACATAGCCATATCTGCTTTATTATTTTTCATCGCTTCAATTGCAGCATTATAACTATTGGCTTGGTATGCCTCTACATCCATACCGATTTTTTCAGAAAGTTCCTTTTCAAAATTACTATACGTTTTTTGCATTTGTTCATCTGTCTCCTGAGGGAGATATGCAATAACAAATTTACTCTGCTTTGCCGAACCTGATGAACTGCTTGTTCCACAGCCAGCTAAAATCCCCGTTGCAATAAGCATCATTATTAAGAACGAAAGAAGTTTTTTCATTATTTCCTCCTGAAATTATCAATTTTTTTCTTATAGCTGATTCACTTCTAGTTACAAGGGTTTACACAATAATAGCTTGTTTTGAAAAGAGTACCTCCTTAGAATCCAACTTGTATACAACTTGAGTGCAAGATAAGAATAACGCTTAAACGTAAACTCCATATTAAGGATTTTTAAAGTTCATGTAAGTAAATTGCTTTGCTTTTGTTTGTTGCGGATGGGTAGAGTATCAGGTAAGATAAGTGTGCAATCCTATTTGAAAGGAAATGGAAATATGTCCTCCTTAGTTGACATCGCCTACAGCAAAATAAGGGAAAACATCATGACTGGAATCTATATGCCTGGATCCCTTTTGTCAGAAAATGAACTCGCTCAATTGCTCAATATGAGTCGCACACCTATTAGAGGTGCTATATCTCGGTTAGAATCAGAGGGATTTGTTTCCTCTTTAAAAAATAGAGGTTTATTCGTAAAGGAAATCTCTTATAAAGAAATCTTAGATGTAATGGAAGTATTCCTATTTTTGGAGGAGTATTCCGTAGACTCTGTTATAGAAAAGGGCCTCATATATAACATAGAAGAACTAAACAAACACTTAGAACAGCAGCTTGATGCAGAAAAAAAGGATGATTATCCTGCATATGTACAATCTTCCATGATGTTCACTCGCAGTATGATAACATCTGCCAATAACCAAACAATGCTGCAAATAATGGATTCTGTTAAGGACAAGCTCATCCATTTCGGTATAGTTAATTGGAAGCTGACACCACACCAAAAGCATTACTCTGCCAACCTATTAAATAAAGCCATTTATGAAGCGGTTTGTGCAGAAGACTATGTGGAGGTCAAGCGTTTATGCAAGGAAGCCTATTTGCGTAACCGGGAACGGTTCATTCGGTCTGGAATACAATGATAAACCTAACAGCCGTCACGATTAAAGTCAGCGGCTGTTTATTTTTCTGGGAATAAAAAAAGAAAAGCTGCTCGGAGCTTCTCTAAACAAATGCGAAAAACCAAATTTTTAATAACCAAAAACAGCTACATACTGATTCTGTAAAACAAATCTGTTTTCTGACCATCCTAACGTATTTAAAACATAACCTAAGGAATCTGCATTATATCGTCCAGCAACTTTTTGATAGGCTAATAGTTCATATACACCATTCGCATCAAAATCAACTGGATATAAACCACTTAACGGGTTTACAAAACCGGTAATTGGGCTTTTAAGTCTGCCGTTTTGCTCATAAATTTCATTTAGGTAATCTGCATCTCTTGCCGAAATATCTATTATATATTTTTTATTATTAATCTTGCTGACAACCTTCACTTTGTAATTGTCTTGATACGTAACCTCATACTGATATTGCTCATTATATACATTCGCATCAAATAATAACCGCACTGTATTTCCCACAAATGAATAAATATAATGATACATTATTCCGCCGCTGCCGCCTGTCGCAATACTTATGAAAATATCATCTACGCCATTTCCAGTAAAATCCCCTAAAAAAATTGTAGGATTATAACCGGCATTTTCGCGAAGCGGTACACTTTGTATATTTCCAGTTTTCCCATCTTGGATATGGAGAGTAATATTCTGAACAAAAGGACTAGCTGAAGTTTTCACTCCCGTTAAGTAGACATTATCAAGAACTCTATCACCAGTTACATCACCACGTGCAATTGAAATTACACCTGGCTGATTACTAACGGTTCGATAATAATTATTCATAACATTCCCCTTTTCACGGTGATTTCCCTTAACAGACATTCTATGATGGTTAATACCGACAAGAGCCTGTATGGATAAAATAAAACCAAGCAGTCCAGCTTAGGGCCTGCTTGGTTTTATTAATATTACTATCCCCGCTTCTATATACTGTAAGAAAGCAGTTAGAATGAGGTGAAAAAAATGTATTTATTCAATGCTATTTCCACTGAGATCCAGCTAGCTCAAAAAACCTTCACTACTAAACATACAAAAACGAAAAAGCTTATATTAGGTTCGATTTTCGCTTGTTTTGCAGCTATCTTTCAGTCTGCTGGCGGCTTTTTTCCAGGTATAGGGTATGTTTTAAGCCCCCTTGCCACAGCACCTATTTTGTTATATGTCATGCTTTCCGTTCCATTTGGAGCAATGGTCTTTTTTCAAGCAATAATATTGTTATTTATCCTGCAGCCAACCGAACTAATTGTGTTTCCTTTTACAACAGGGTTATTAGGACTTGGTATCGGGCTGTCCTTTTACCTCTTCAAGTCAAGATTAAGTATTATTGCCGCTGGAGCTTTTTCTTTAACATTAGGAATTAGCATATTACTGTATATTTTACGCTTTCCCATTTTAGGGCCGGCCTTCTCTAATTCCTTCTCACTACTTACAATTGGAATAATCTTTATCTTTTCTTTCCTATACAGCTGGTTATGGGTTGAAATTGCGTTACTGATATTTAAAAGATTAAGAGGAATTTACTAGCTAAATCTCCATTCATGGCACTATTTCGAAAATGGTCCCTTGGTTATAATCTGTCACTTTCATAGAACCAAAAACACCTAAATATAATTTAGTTTGATTAAGATTTGCTCCTAAACTAACATAATATGCTGATTGTGTGCCAAAATCATAATCAGCATTAATCACGCTAAAGTCGTTTTGTTTACCGTCTCGTTTTAAAGACGTATATGCTAAAGTCCCTCTTTTTGGTTCTGAATCCTTCCGCACAACATCGGTAAAAATCACTTTTCCTGTTAAACCAGGAATGTCACTGCCAAGATATGGCTGAATGCCCGTAAGTGCTGTTCCACTAAACTTATCAGGTCTGGCATCATCATGAAAGTAGCTTGTTAAAGGCTGAAGGCGATGCCCTGAAAGTGCTATTGCTTCATTATAAAAAGCAGATATTTTCTGATCTAACGCTGGATTATTACTACAATCTCTTATGATTGCTGTAGGAAAATCACCTTCCCACCCTCGCCAGCCAAGGTTTATCAATCCTTTTTGGTTAAGCTTTGCATTCATATCATATGCTTTAACAATCTGAGTAACTGGTATTGGCCTATAATGATTGAAAGCAAAAATTGACTCGACTAATTCTTGCCCGACATTTCCTGTATATTTAATGTACTGATTATAAACCTTTTGAAATGAAATGCCTGTTATATTTCTAACCCCCTTCGCCATCACTGTGAGCAATTCCTGACTGGCTGGGGGCAGCTCATTAAAACGAGTAACTATAGGTGGGTTATTAGTGTGGGTATTCTTTCTAACATCTATTTCTATTATCTTACCGGCAATCTCCATATCATCCTGACTTAAATTAAATGGATCATAGCCTGATCCACCATCTCCATTTGTAAAAACTAGCTTCCCGGTTTCAGGGGAAAAATTCAAACTGTTTACACCATTATGATTCGAAAAAGGTCTTCTTAAGCTAAGCAGTGTCCGCAGTTTTTTTGGATGCCCATTTGACTGTAATCCCCATTCTTCAACCGTATCAATATGATCATAGTGAGATTCTCTATTTGTCCATCTCAAATTCAATGTTTTAGGATTACACGGATCTGGCTTAAAATCTTTAGGCTGTACACCTGATCCTTGTGAACCAGCCATAGAATAATGAAGATAAAACAAACCATTATGAAAAAAGTCAGGGTGAAACGCAAGTCCCAATAAGCCCCGTTCATCATATCCACCTTGAGAACCCAATTTAATAACCTGCAGACTAATATCTAAAAAAGTCCTTATTTCCTCCTCATCCACATAAAAAATTTCGCCCACCTGTGTAGCAATAAATAATCTCTCAACAGAATCACCTGGAAGTACAGCTGTTTTCAACACAGTAGGTAAATTAATCTTACTTACAATCGGGCGCAACCCAACATTAACCTTTTTCACTGCTTCGACCTCCTCCTCATTCTTTTATAAGAATATGTTTGGAGTTGTTTTATAAGTACGGAATTAGTACAATGGGGAACCTGCTTAGGATAGATGTCTTTAAGATAGAATTAATAAACCGAGATATTTCCCTTTCATAATAAAAAAATTTGGAAAACAGGGATGATGGATTATCTTCCCCGTTAATATTAAGTAAAAATAAAGAAGAGTTCGATTCCAAATCGAACTCTTCTTTATATGACAAACAATGCTTTATACCAATTCTTCTTGCTAAAATGTTTCATGTGAAACTTTTTTTGCCTTTAGCTATTAAACCGATATCCACTTCCCCATATTGTCTCTATAGGTGACTCTGACAATTTTCCCTTTTTTAATTTTTCTCTAATCCTTCCAACGTGGACAACGACTGTAAAAACATCACCATCTAAATCATCCATATACCAAACTTGCCGAAAAAGCTGCTCCTTTGTCCAGACACGATCAGGATGCTCCATAAAAAACACGAGTAAATCAAATTCCTTTGTCGGGAAGATAAACTCCTGTCCTAAAATGAATACTTTGTGTGCTCCCTTATCTATTAAGATATTTTTCTTCTCTATTATTTCCTGTGATTGTCCGCTGCCTGTTAGTAGTTTAAACCTTTTGATATGTGCCTGCACTCGCGCAACAAGTTCACTTGGACTAAATGGTTTTGTCATATAATCATCTGCACCTAACCCAAGTCCTCTTATTTTATCAATATCTTCCTTTTTAGCTGAAACAATCATTAGGGGGATATTTTTCTTCTCACGAATCCGTCGACAGATTTCAAAACCATCAATTGAAGGAAGCATTAAGTCAATGACTATTAAATCATATGGCTCATTTAATGCCCTATTTACCCCTGCTAATCCATCTGTTTCAATCTCAGCTACCATTTGATGTATCTCCAAATAATCCCTTTGTAATTCGGCAATACTTACATCATCTTCTATGATTAATATTCGTGATGGCACCATTAATTGACACCTTCCTTAGGCTCTTGCGAGTATTATTGTCACTTTAGTGCCATAATGTAATTTACTTTGAATTTCCACATGGCCTTGATGTTTTTCAACGATTTGCTTCACAATGGCAAGCCCTAAACCGCTACCGCCTGTTGTAAATGTGCGCGCTTCCTCTCCACGGTAAAAATGATCAAATACATAGGGAAGTTGAGACTCCGCAATTCCCTGCCCATTATCCGATACATGAATCTCTAGCCTATCTGCATTTGCCGTAACTTCTAATGTTATACATAAAGGTTCATCAGTCTTTTTAAACTTTAAGCTATTTTCGAATAAATTATTAATAGCCCTGTTCATTTGCATACGATCAATTGAAGCATACATATCCTCACGTACATTTATCTGAAACTGAACAGCTCTGTTGTCCAATTTAAATTCCTCTGACATATGTACAAGAAATTTCTCCAGCTGTATCCGCTCAAAATAGAAAGGGACAGCTTCCGCATCGAGTTTAGAATAAAGAAACAGCTCTTCAATTAAACGATTTAATGCAATCGATTTTGAATGTATTGTCTGTAAATACTTTTCCTGCTTTGCAGGCGTATCAGCAATCCCCTCCTGCAAGCCTTCAATATAACCAATAATGGAGGTAATTGGTGTTTTTAAATCATGAGAAATGCTTGCAACTAACTCCTTTCGATTATTTTCAAGATTCTGCTGCTCTTGGATAGAGGCTAACAGTGTTGTGCGCATACTTTCAAAATTAGCTGTCAGCTGCTGGACTTCCTTTGCTGTATTGGCAGGTAAAGCTGGTGTTTTGCTTTGCAGATTTTCCCCACGCAATTCAGACATAAACTGTCCTAAATTTTCTAAAGGCTTAATAATTGTCCTATGCAAAAGCTGGTTTAAAAAAAGCATTGCTGTGATTGAAACAAGAATAATGACGATACTAATCGTAATTCCCCATTTAGTAAAAAACTCTAAAAGGTTATTTTCCTTTTTTAAGACAAGAATGCTTCCCTTTGACAGATCACTATAATAAAAATCAAATTTTATGTAACGATACATTCTGCCTGCATTATCTATCGTTCCTTTTGTTTCAATATTATTCGTATCAAAAACTGGAAAATGAACAACAAGAGATTTCTCTACTAAGCCTTTTGAATAATATAAAATACTATCATCATGACGAATGACAACACCAAGTGACTTCTTCTCCATTTTTTGTAAATCAGTGGCCGTGCCTTTCTCTAAAAGTTTATCTGGATTCGTCTTCGCAATATTGCGCAGCTCCACATAAGCAAGCTCCTCTTCAGGACTTAAGGAGCGTTGCTTTGTAAAGGTTTGATACCATGTTTTAGGCGTTGGTACTGTACCTGTTGTCACATAAAAAACAATGCAGAGAATGGCAAGAATGGAGACACTTGCTATAACAATACCACCTATATATGAAGTTAAAAATCGATTTTTTATGGTCATCTTAGTCTCCTTTTTTCCATTTATAAAGGAGATTCCTTACTATTTTCAAGTAAGGAGTTTTCTACTTACTTATAAGCTAAAAACTGGTGTTAATTCTCCCTTATATGGCTCATGCTCCACAAAGATGGTAATATCATTTCCGTCCGCATCCTTACCAACACGTTTATATGTGAATTTATTTTGATTTAGCTCTGTAAGCTCCAATGCTGCACCATATTTATTTTCACCAATAGACATATGTGCACGAATTTTATTGTTATTAATTACATTAAAGTAACCATAATCACCTCGGCTCTCACCTGTTTCTAAAGAAAAGAACTCATATTGATTCGTATCCTTATCGAACTTAGCAAGACTAATATAGTTCTCATTATACATTGTGACATCATTTCCTTCTTCATCAATTGCCTTTGTTCCTTGCCATAAACTAGAACCAAGGATGTTATCCCCATCCTCATCAGTTAAAATCTCCCCTGTAGAAGCATTTAAAGGTTGATCAGCTGTGGTAAAGCTTAAATTATTGTCAGCAAAAGGTATATGCTCCACAAAAACCTCAATATCATTATTTTTCGCGTCTTTTCCCATTCGTTTATACGTAAACATATCCTCGTCTAATTCTGTAATTTCGACAACCGCTTGATAATTCATCGTCTTGGAAATGAGTATGCGTTTCATTCCGTCATTTGTCATAAAGAACGTTCCTTCATCACCACGTGTCTCTCCTGTTTGAGCATCAAAAAATTCATAGTGCCCAGTCTCTGCATCATATTTTGCTAAACCGATAAAACCAGTATTTTCTTTTGTAAGGTCATTATTATCTTTATCATAAACACGAGTACCCTGCCAGTTTGTACTGCCTAATATATTCGCCAGTTTTTGGCCATTTGTCAGTTTTTGTTCTGCACTTTCCTCAACTGCCTGTTGAGTCTCAAGCGATGTCCTTTCCCCTGCCTCCTTATTTGTTGTATTACCGCATGCTGCCATTAAAGTGATTGAACCAGCCAAAGTTAGTGCTGTCATTAAGAACTTCTTATTCATTAATTATCTCTCCTTTATGATTTGCTTACTTTTATTTTAGAGACAATAACTAAACTCCATATATCACAAATATAAACAAACTATAAATTCGGGCATGGTTTTAAAAAAAAACAGTTCCCCCAAGAATCAATACTTAAAATACTGGATGAAGCTACCTGGGCCCATAATACAAGCGAGACAAAACAAAAATTATCGCAAGCTCTTAATAAAGAAAACAATCAACAATAAAAGGCAACTATTGCTCACTCCTCAGTTTGTTTAATCATTACGTCAAAAATGAGTCAGGATGTACATATCACGAATGAAGATTTTGCCGCTGTTTGTTGCTATATTCAAAATATACAACTACTTGCATGGGCAAATCAGATTGGCATGACCTGGCATCTTGAAGACTTTCAAGATATCCATTCTTTAATTGAGCTTCAGCAAGATGAAAGAATTGCAGGCATACTTTGCCTCGGTTATTTTACCGAACTTCCGAAAAAGACATTCGTAAATGTTGAGAGTCAAATTGCTACATGGTAATGGTCGAGCTTCATATATAGTAAAAAAGCAACACAATAAAGGCATATTCCCTTTGTTGTGTTGCTTTCTTTTACGTATAGATGTAAAAGTGAGTCATCATTTCTAATCTACTTATAATCATTAACTGGTCCCTCATCCATTAGAACTTCTACCATACCTGAATACCCCATCCTAAGTTTCGGTCTATACTCTGAATTAGGCATACTATAAAGCTCCAGTGGACTTATAATAACTCCATCTTGCGTATTTTGAAGAATTCCAGGCACACACGAATAGATTCTGTCATTATTATTAGCGTTTTTGGATGTAATGGTAACAGATGTTCCATTATGATTATCTATACTCATAGATACCTTATATCTGTAGAAGGAGCCTGTTCCATTGGACTGAGCAGAATAAACAACAGGCACAACGGCGAGGATATCATCATTTAATCTTAGTTTTATAACCTCTGTCTTAGTTGATGTACTGTTTCTCCCTACATCACCCATATGCTCCACTGCTCCATTTCCATAACTTCGGAGTGGTGGTACACCTCTCGCACCAAACATAGCTACATCAACCTGCATACCATTCTTGGTATAAACTAAAGCGTAAATATCATAATCTGTCCCTGTCTTCCAAGAAACCGTAGCAGTAATTTCAGGTGTTTTATCAATGATAACGGGCTTTTGTCCTTTGTCGAGGCTTACCTTCCCTTTTACCTTTTCAAGGCTTATCGTTGCAAATGTGTTTTTTCCATCGTTGCTTTTTTCAAGAGCCGTATCTGCAGCAAGCGTTTGTGTAGGAATACTTATAGGTTCAGACGGCTTATTTTGTTCTTCAGGTTCAACTTCAACACCATAATTTATACATAATCCTTCAAGCCCCGAATCAAACCCACGCCAAATGGATCTAACCTTTGTCTGACTGTTCCTTACATATAACTCTAATACTACAATTCCATTTTCACTTGTAAAACTAGACGGTGTTAATTGAATAATAGTATCATCTGCAGTTACCTCTGCCTTTAAATTTTTCACATTTGAGAATCCAGTATTATTATCCTCTGTAAGAGTTATCGCTATTTTAGTTATACCTTCCGGTGCTCTACTCATATCAAAATTAAGTTCATGGATTTTTTGGTTTCCTATTTGCTCTGCAGGTATTAAGTTCGCTACACCAGTAGTACTATTTGGCTGATTATAAAATATAATCCCGTTATCTCCTTGTACCTTATCTAAATCAGTCAGCAGAAATGCTGTTAAAGAAATATCTATTTTATTGGAAGCTTCGTAGCTAACCGTAACCTTTCCCCTTGAAGAACTTAAAGCTGCATTTGCCCCCATTTGAAGAAACTGACTCATTTAAACTCCTCCTTGTATTAATCGCCTAACTTTTTTATATACAACAAAAACTAACTTATTTAGAAAAATTCTCCTTCTTCTAACTCTCTTATTTTATACATACCATTCTTTTTAAGAAAGTACATAAGACTATAGAACTGCAAATATTTTACTAATAGATTAATATTGTTGTATTTTTTACATATATTTGCTGTCAATTGTTACAAGAAGAAGTATGCCTATATATCAAATAGGCATACTCTCTCTCTCAATTCTTCTAAAACTTCTTCTGGCACTTCCCTGACTTTAATATCCTTCCCTAAAAAAAGCAGCCAATTTGTTAGTTCAGTTAATTCTTCTGAATTATTAACATGAACAAAGGTCTTTAAAATGGCTGTCGTTTGGTAAGGATTTGTATAAGAAATGGAAGCTTTCAAAGGATGGTATTTTTTAAACTGTGTAATCGCCTTTGGACCAAGCTCTATGACAAGATTAAATACTTCCTGCTGATTATTTAGTTTTTCTAGAATCTTTTTCTTACTTACTCTATTTTTTGTTGGATATGGCTCTACATTTGTAAGATTATCAACAGGAAATATCCTTCTTTTTTCCTCATTCAGATCAAACCCTTCAATAAACCAAAGACTTTTTTCACGATACAGATGCAAAAGAAAAATCGGAAATGATTTAATTTCCTTCTCCTCCCTAAGAGTAACCAGTAAATAACTATCTAAAAGAAGAATTCGAATAATTTTTTCTAATATCGGATGAGGCAGATCTGACAAATCAAGGAGGTCTGGATTATTCGGATTGGTTCCTTCAAAAAGCAAAATTTGATTCAGTAGCACCAAATCATCTTGTTGATTTTCTGAAAGAAGACCAAGTAATTTTTCAGCCAAGGACTGACGACTCTTAAGGTATGGAAGCTGTTGATTTCTTGTGGCCATAAAAGCAATAAAAAGCGCTTTGATCTCAGTATCGGTAAACTGAACATTAGGCAGGACAGAATTGCTCATAACATAATAACCCCCGTCCCTGCCAACCTCAGCGACAAGCGGCATTCCCATTGTTTCAATTTCCTTAATATCCCTAACAGCTGTCGAACGGGAAATATCAAATTCCTGCATGATTTCAGAAATTGTAAATTGGGCACGATTATTAATATAACGCATAATAGTATTAATCCGTTCAATCTTTTTCATTAAGATCTCCTAAACAGTATCATTTTTTGACATGATTTAAAGATATTATATTCATATCAAGTGAAAATACAAGTCATTTGAAAAATTATAAAAAGGGCAGGTTTTGAATATGGCACAGTATACTTTAGAAGAGAAAGAAAGTTTTACAGTATTAGGATTAGGAATCGAGCTAATAAGCGATTATACAGACTATGCTGGCATAAATAAGGAAAAGTCAGACTTTTGGCAAGCCGTCAAACAAGATGGAAGACTAGCCACGTTAAAAGCACTTGCTACAAACGATTATATTTTTGCAGTAAACGAGGCAGTTAACAACAAAATGATGCATTATGCTGGCGTATTAACAGACAAAACGTTACCAGACGAAGCGTCTAGAGTTATCCAATTCCCTAAAGGCCTCTATTTAATTGTTAAAGGAGAAGCACACACAGCTGAGGAGTTGAGCAATCAGCTTACCGGCATTGCCTTTGGTCAAGCCTTACCAGAGGTACAAACCATTGCTTATGTTGGCGGGCCAAATGCGACCGTTGAGATGGAGCAGAAAAACGGAATAGTTTATGGTGAAATGTGGATTCCAGTTGTTGAAAAATAAGTTTAAACTGGAATAATGCGGAGTTTTGACATTAAAGGAGATTTATTAAAGTCTAATTTCAATCAGGATTTTCTCTTCTTTTACCGAAAATCCTGATTGCATATTATTTAAAAAACAGAAAATTACTTTCCAAACCTTTTACGATAACCACATTTCCTGCATAGCTCCTCCACTGCCACTCTTCGTGAAAAACCTTCTACAAGGTTTTTGGCTCTATCCATCTCGATAATATCCGAAAATGAGTTATCATTAATATTGCCAAGATTGATTACACCCTCACCATCAAGGCAACAAGGAATAACGGTGCCGTTTGCTAAAATACCTGCTTGATTTCGCATACCATAGCAGAAGCCTTTGCCATCATCTTCTTCCTCGTGCAATGCAGGCCACTGAAATTCATAATCTTGATTGATGAAGATTCGTTCCGCGATTTTAATGCCGCTTCCTGGTGTGACCTTCTCTTCAATTTTGTAGTCTAGTTCAAATTCTTTCTCGATAATTTCTAATAATTCTCTGTTTCGTTCTCTTTCAATATTCGTCGTATTGTCTTGTGTAAGATTCCATAATCTTAGGGAAACAATTAAATCTGACTGACTTGTCGCTTCTTTAATGAAGGAAAGAACACTTCTCACATACCCTTCCTTATCCTTAGAACCAATATGGCCATCAAAGCTATGAAGTGAAAAATTCATTTGTCTTAGCGCAGGCTTATTTAATAATTTTTCCCTCTTTTTATTAATTAAGGTTCCATTAGTTGTGATATTAACCTTAAAGCCCTTTTCATGGCTTAAGTCTAACAGATCGCCTATTTTAGGATGGAGCAAGGGCTCACCCTTTACATGTAAATAAATATAGTCTGTATGCGGTTTAATCTGGTCTAACCTCTTAGAAAAATCCTCCACAGAAATAAATTGCTTTTGTCGTTCTGTTGGTGGACAAAAGCTGCAGGCAAGATTACATACACTTGTAATCTCTAAATAAAACTTCTTAAATTTTTTCACCATTAATTCCTCACTTTTTTTACTACTAACAACAGGTATTCTAACACTATTACAGCATATTTGTTCATAAATAGAAACATACTTATTCATGGAAACTAACGTTTTGATGCTTTTATTTAATGTACTTGGTTATTCCCGAAAACAAGTTTTTGGTTGGGTTATATACTGCATTGTTTCCATTATATCTTTTTACTAACGAATAAATATCAGTACTAAAAGCAATAATACATATAAAACTACTGTGAGGTATTAATGATATGAAACAGATTATCCTCTGGTTACTCTTGGTATTACCTTGGCTTTCCTTGTTTTTTTTAAAGATGATAACTGTTCGTAGATACATACCGGTCGCTCTATTTATGACCGTAATTCATTCCTTAGCATATCAAGCGGCCCACCATTACGGCTGGTGGAATGAAACAGGCTCCAGCCTGTTTGGATGGGATAAAATTATTCCAGTTCCTTGGGTGTATGGAGCATATTTAGTTATAGTTATCTGGGTATTCCATTTTACTTTCGGGAAATTTTGGTTGTATCTTACTGTTAATATACTTTTGGATGGGGCATTTATGTATATTGTTTACCCAATATGGGAGCGACTTGGACTTGTTTCAGGAAATTCAACCCTGCCTACAATTGCTGTTGTTGCCATGATGGTCGGATTTTCGTTAATCATCTATTTATTTCAATTGTGGCTGGACGGAGCACAATCGAATTTGGATGACCAGAACTAATTTAACGCCTTTCATTTTTATGTACATAAGAACATCAATCCCAAAGTACTTCTGTATTTAACAAAAAGTGAATTCGAAATATCGAATTCACTTTTATTTTATTTGAGGAGACTTAATACAACTCTTATACCTTAAATCTCATAACTACAGCTTAACTTTTTCCTTTATTGGCATCCAAACTTCACTATAGACATTTTCATTCGTACTATCATGCTTTGTAAAAGAGATTCCGGGTAAATCAGCTATTTCATAATCTGAAGATGGCAACCACTCTGAATAAATTTTCGCGGTGGTTTCTTGAAGGGTAGCAGGGAAAGGTCCTTGGTTAGGGAAAATTGCCCATAGGCCTTCTTCAATAGATAGTTGTTCTAAATCAGAAAATGAATTTTCCTTTGTTGTAGCAAAGCCAATCATATGCGTTAAATAACCCTTTTCTTCTAAGTAACCATCATCAAAATCATAGGATATATTCAAGACTTGATGGGGATATAAATCAGCTAACTGATGCATCTCATCTCTTTGCTGCTCGTTAATAGACTGGGCTAGTTCTAAAATCGCATTATTGACACCTTCAAACTGTATAGGCACTCTTTTCGCAACACCGACTAAATTAAACTTCTTTTTCCTTTCAATTTTGAACTCCATAGAAATTCCTCCCCGTATATCGATAAAAAATGAAAATTTGGGAAATGATTTTTGGATTTTATTTTTAGTTACTTCCGAAGGTAAAAAACCACACCATTCACGAAATGCTCTGGAAAATCCCTCAATTGATTGATATCCATATTTAAAGGCAACATCCGTCACCCTCGCACCATTTATTAATTCAACATTCGCAACCGATAATCTTCTGTTTTTGATATACTCATTCAACGACATTCCTGCCATATACGAAAACATTCTTTTAAAATGATAATCAGACATTCCAACTATTTTTGAGATTTCTTTTCCAGATATTTGTTCCGTTAGGTTTTCTTCGATGTAATCCATCAGTTTATTGAATTCCTGTAACATTTCATTTCCCTCCTTTATAGTTACATCTTATTGTAACCATTGATTGTTCACTCGATATTTTATGTATGGAGTTTGTCGGAATACGGTTAAAAAAGTGCTACCATCGATAGATATATTTAATCCATTACTAGTATATTTCATAAAAAAAACAGTCTAACCTAAATTAGACTGTTAAAAACCTCATTTACTTATGATAAGGCTCCCCTCGATTAATCCGAAACGCCCGATAAACCTGCTCCACCAAAATCAAGCGCATCAACTGATGTGGAAAAGTCATCTTACTGAAAGATAGCTTGTCGTCTGCTCTTTGTAAGACTTGGCCACTTAAGCCTAGCGATCCGCCAATAATGAAGGCTACTTTACTTTTCCCGTAGGTTGCGAGCTTGTCCAATGTATCTGCAAGCTCTTCAGAAGACTTTTGCTTACCATCAATTGCTAATGCGATAACATGAGCATCAGCTGGTACCTTTGCAAGTATTCTTTCTCCCTCTTTATCCTTGACTTGAATCATTTCAGCCTCGCTCAAAACCTCTGGTGCCTTTTCATCTGGCACTTCGATTATTTCTATTTTAGAATAGCTTGAAAGCCGTTTTGTATATTCTTCAATTCCTTGTTTTAAATACTTTTCTTTTAATTTCCCAACGGTGATAATCGAGATATTCACAGGTATTCCTCACTTTACAAACATATTATCCACAGAAGTTATCCACATATCCACATTTTTAATCCACATATAGTATGGAATCAAGTGTTCGCCACAACATATATTGCGTTATTTTTACAATATTCACAGGTTGTTGATAACTTTTTTTCAGGTTCTATTTTCTCTAATGATGGGAATGTTTCATAGTCGTTTACGATTGTATCTATTGCTATATCTACATGTTCTTCGCAGCTAAATATCATTTTATATATACTCCTTTGTGTTGATTGCTGTATTTATTCATTTTTAGTCTGTGGATATATTTTATATTTATTATTTAAAAACTTATCCACATTCCATCTTACCATTCCTTGCTTAAACTTCAACTTCTACAGGAAATAATTAAGCTCTTAATAAAGGTTATATCTTTTTTAGAAAAATAAAAAAATAGAAGGGGGCTCCCCTTCTATTACATTTTATCTTCAGAAAGAGTCAATTCTGCTGTTTTCTCTTTTCCTTCTCGATAGTATTTAATTTTGAGCTTATCACCGATTTTTTTATCTGTATACAAATGCTTGCGTAATTCAATTAAATCTTTAATCTTTTTGCCATCAAGCTCAACGATAACGTCTAGTTCCTTCAAGCCTGCTTTCTCTGCAGGAGATTTAGGTGATACAGATTTAATTGCAACACCTGTTGTTAAGTCTTTCGGCAGCTTAAGCGCCTCTTCTTGATAATAACCTGGAATATCACTTACTGACTCAAGCTCAACCCCCATGTAAGGACGTTTAACTTCTCCATACTCTTCAAGATCCTCGATAATTGGAACAGCAGAGTTTATCGGTATTGCTAAGCCAATTCCCTCTACAGAGGACTCTGAGATTTTCATGCTGTTTATTCCAATGAGTTGGCCTTTAATATTAACAAGCGCACCGCCGCTGTTTCCTGGATTAATTGCTGCATCTGTTTGAATAACCTCTGACTGCCAATCAGCAACTCCATCACTATTAATGTCGATTGGGATTGTTCTGTCAAGTCCTGAAACAATCCCCTGTGTTACAGATCCGGAAAATGTCAGGCCAAGAGGATTCCCAATTGCTATAACTGGTTCACCAGATTTTAGAGCATCTGAATTGCCGAACTCGGCAACCTTTGAAATGTCCTTTGAGCTTACCTTAAGTACGGCTAAATCGGTCCAAATATCACTTCCTATAAGCTCTGCGCTAACCTTTTTACCGTCAGCAAGGGTGACCTCAAGCTCTGATGCTCCTTCCACTACGTGGTTATTTGTCACAATATAAGCTGTATCACCACTTTTTCGGTAGATAACACCTGATCCTGTGCCAGCCTCTGACTCGCTGGCATCAGCCCAAAAGCCAGATTCCTGTAAGTTTGTTATCCCAACAACAGCATCTGCGGCAATATCGACTGCCTTTGTAACATCTGTATCAACATCAACAGAAACGCCCTGTGTAATCCCACTAAAATTAGCACCGCTTGTTGAGCCTTGCAGCATGGACAATACTCCTAATTGGGATAAACGGGGGAGCAGGAGGACAATGATTAAGGCACCAATAATTGCACCGATAAAACCGGCAAAGAAATACCCTCTTCTCTTTCGTTGAGGTCTGCTCCTTTTATACTCTTCATAACGAAACTCTTCGTCATTTGTCATTAGTCATACCGCCTTCCTTCTGAACAATTGTTTTCCTAGCTAGTATGTCCTTATTCGTAAAGGCAAGCTATCTATAAATAAGAGCCTTTTAATAAGACACTGATAAGTACCTTATTAATTTTTCCTATTCCTCGCAAAAACAAACAACATAATCAAGAAATTCAAGTCCTAACATTGTATTAAGTAAAAATCCTGCTTATGACATACAAAAAAAGGCAAGCAGATTGGTTCTGCTTGCCTTTTCTTTAAATCGCCATTAAATTGGTCGGTTTTTTTGGATCTGTATCATAAAGTCCTAGCTGGTCTGTTAACTCCACTCCACGCTGTTCTAGCGTTTGTGACACTGACATTCTAGCTAAGTCCTTAATATTGTTATCCATGCTTAAATGTGCCAAATAAATATGCTTTGTGCGATCACCAATAACCTCACTCATTGCAATAGCTGCATCCTCATTAGAAACATGTCCAACATCACTTAATATACGTCTTTTAATATTCCAAGGATATCTTCCCATTCTCAGCATCTGTACATCATGATTGCTTTCAAACACATAAGAATCCGCATTACGAATAATCCCTTTCATACGATCACTCACATAACCTGTGTCAGTAATGAGCACAAGCTTCTTTTCTCCTTGGTGGAAAACATAAAACATTGGCTCTGCTGCATCATGAGACACTCCGAAAGACTCAATGGAGACATCTCCGAACGTTTTGACTGTTTCCATATCAAATTGAAACTTTTGCTCAACAGGAATTGTCCCGATCAAGGGCTCCATTGCCTTCCACGTTTTTTCGTTCGCGTAAATCGGCAGGTTATACTTCCTTGCAATAATTCCAACACCTTTAATATGATCACTATGTTCATGTGTAACAAATATACCCGAAAGCTTGTCCATTTTTCGATCAATGCCTTGAAACAATGTTTCCATTTGTTTTCCGCTCAAACCTGCATCAACTAAAAATGCATGTTCCCCTGATTCTACATAAATAGCATTGCCTGTACTCCCACTCGCGAGAACACTAAAATGCATGTTTTGTTCACTCCAATTTCGTCTCTTCCATCCCTGGCTTTATAATCTCCCCATTTAACGCATTGACATAGAGATTTTTCTGTCCTTTTAAAGTAATTTTCCAAGTTGGTGCCAGCAGCTGCACAGATGGTGCATTCTGCTGTGAATAATAGCCAAGCTCTACATTGGAGATGTATGTGTTCATTTCCAAGTAGGCATTCTTGTAGAGCGCGTAAATAGCCTCTAACGGCTTTACTAACGTTTCCTTCTCATCAAATTCTTTAATGTCCTGCAGATAGGTTTGATTATAGGATACGATGTTATTTTCTTCATTTACTAAAAAGGTTAGTTCCCCTTTTAAGTTATGATATAGTGTTTTGCCATTATACTGTTGATAATAGGTGATTGTATTGTCCTTCTTTTCCCAAAAGACATATTGATCACCGTTTAAAATATGACTTCTAATATACTCAACTAATTCTTCCTTCTTAAAATCATCACTTAGCTTGATTGGTTTTTCTAAAATAGATTGAAGCATGATGGAATCTTGGACTTTTATGCTTTGGCCGCTTAGTGTACTCTTTTCCAGCTTCTCCAAATCTTCATCACTGAACGTCATTGATTTAGCAGTTAAGTACTGGCCTTTTTCGATATCAGATGGAAACTTATCCTCGTCATACTTAATTCCATCAAGTGCTAAAGTTTTGGAGATTGGTGTTTCTGGCTCCTCGGTCTCAAATTGCTGTGTATCTTTTTTCAGCTTTGTATATTCATAAATCAAATAAATATCCAAAAGCAAGAAGGCAACAATAAAAATAGTTTTAATTTTACTCCAATCCACTTTTACTGCCCCCTGTCTCGCCTTCTCCTAACTGATGCCATTCTCCATTATATAAGTAAAACCAGCTTGGCTCTAAATAAGCATAGCTTGGGTTGGTTATTACCATATCATAGCCTGACACGATATCCTCCAGCTTATTAGGATCAAAATTTTTCGAGGATTGTATTTCCTTTAATACAGAACTGCCTGAATCAAGCTTTTGGGCTGTCGCATCAATTGGATTTGGTGTTATAGCCACATTGCTTGTAATGAATTGTTCTACTTTATTATTTTCCCATGAAACCTGGATAGTAGATAAATCCTTTTTTAAGTTGAATACTGGAAAACCAGATTCATCATAAATACGGAAATTAACCATATTCTTATCATTATTATCTACAAATAAATAATTATTGACCCAGCCGCCATGATCATTTACAAAATCAATACTGTTTTCAATTATTTGATTTGGACTTAACTCATTTGTAAGGGTCCCAGATGGTTTTAGAAATTTGACGACATGAGTGTCCTTTTCTATTCTCAGCATGCTTGACTCATCTGTATACACTTCTTCATTCGTCTCCACACTCTTTTGAGCATTACTAGGAACGCTGAACATTGCATTTTTCAGCCTCGAGGAATCCACTGTTTCACTCTTATATATATATTTATTTATTTCTGTTTTTCCTTTTGGCAAGTAGATCAGATTATTATCTGTCTGATAGCTGAAGTAAGGATTATAGGAAGTATCCTCTGCAGTAATGTTATCCTGGAAGTCTTTAATGTTATTAATATAACTTACAGATATACTGCTTTTGTACACCTTGCCTTCTTTCTTTGAAATAAAGTAAACTGCTCCTTCATCCTCTTTTACAAGATTATAGGACACAAGGATAGTATCAAAATTAAACAAATTACTTTCATCCATTTGAAGAATATCTCGGTAAAGGCTAAAAGGAATTTGACCTGGAAACCGAATTTCCATGCTGTTTTCTTCATCTTCAATAAAGTTAGGGATGTCGTTTATTTCTTCGGAAATATTTGTTAGGCTTCCGTATTCAACTGTTTTTAAAACGTTAAGTACAGAATTAATTTCATCCATTGAAATTGTACCATATATTTCTCCATCTATATGCTGGAAAATTCTATCGGGCCGAACAATGTCTGCGACCTCTTGTTTGCTGCCAATTTTCTCTGTTTCAACAATATTATCATTCGGATCTTCTGCTGTATTACCTTGATCTGTCCATAGTAGATAATACATAAGCAGACTCAGCATCACTAATATTGTTAGTACTAGACTTTTTACATTTTCATAATTCATATTCATACCCAATCATCCTCTTCTGATTGAATATAAGGGAGTGTAAAGGAAATTTTCGTTCCTTTTCCTTCTTTACTCGATGCCCAAATTCTTCCCCCGTGTGCTTCAACCATTTCCTTTGCAATAGCCAAACCTAAGCCTGTACCACCAAGTCTTCTGGTTCTCGCTTTGTCAACACGGTAAAAGCGATCAAAGATTTTGCTGATATTTTCCTTCGGTATACCGACACCGTTATCTGCAACACTTACAATTAACTGCTGCTCTTGCTCTTTTATGGTAAAGGTAATTTTGCCGCCTTCTGGGGAATACTTCATTGCATTTGAAATAATATTATCAAGAACTTGTGTTAATTTATCCTCATCAATTTCTACAAAGGCTACATGTTTTGGCAGCTTCCGTTCAAAAGTGACATTCTGTTCCTTTGTCAGCTCGAATCTATCAATAATCCTGTTATAGAAAACAATAAAATCAACTAATTCTTTATTCAGCTTGTAGTCCCTGCTGTCAAGCTTAGAAAGCTGAAGTAAATCATTCACAAGACGAATCATTCGTTCTGTTTCATTTTGCGTGACCTCTAAAAATTTAGGGGCAAGTCCATCATCCTGCCAGGCTCCCTCTGCAAGTGCCTCAACATAGCTTCTCATTGTCGTTAACGGCGTCCTGAGTTCGTGCGATACATTTGCCACAAACTCTTTCCGTTCCATATCAATTTTCTCCTGCTCTGTAATATCATGAAGAACAGTTATTAAACCATTAACAAAACCAGTCTCCTTTTGAATAACAGAAAAGTTTGCCCGAAGAATATATGGTTCATAGTTTGTACTATAATCAAGAATTACTGATTCTCTCTCTTCTAAAAGCTCATCAAAAGTATATTTATCCTTTAAGCCAAGTAAATGTATAATCGGCTCAGACAAGACTGTTTCACGTGAAACGTCCAGCATTTTAGCGGCAGGCTCATTTATAAGGATAATTCTGCCTTTCCGGTCTGTAGCAATAACACCATCTGTCATATAAGATAAAACAGATGACAGCTTCCTTCTTTCACTCTCAGTAGAAGCCTGTGACTCTTGAAGTTTTTTCGTTAGGTTGTTAAAGGTAATTGCCAGTTGACCAATTTCGTCAAAGCCGTACACTTTAACCTTTTGAGAGAAGTTCCCTTTTGAAAGGGCAAAGGCATGCTTTTGCATGTCCGAAATCGGTCTAGTAATTGTTCTAGCCAGTAATATTCCAAGTATTGCAGTAACAATCAGAGTGATAACAGTTCCTTTTTGAAAGATGCTGTTAATATTATCAAGACTGTCATACACTTCTTGAATTTTCCCGACCGTATAAATAACTCCAACCGTCTCCCCGCCCTGTGGACGAATCGGTGTAATTAGGACATATTCCTTTTTATTGTTTTCGACCCGAATGAAAGAATTCGATTGGGAGGAATTAGACATAGCCCTTCTAACTTTAGTATCCACCATTCTCTGGCCGACCAATGATTGTTTTTCGGGATCTGATGTCCCAATAATAATCGAGTTATTAGTGATTACTCTAATTTCTTGAATATCTGTAGCATTATTATTTTCGCTTAACAGCCTTTTTACATCATCTTCAAGTGTTGTTCCCGTGCCTTCAACAGGACGCTCCTTTACGAGCTGCTCCTCCATATAAATGGATAGAATATTTACCTTTTCCTGAATAGAGGTCTTAAAGTTTTCAATTAATGTAGACTGAAGCTTTTGGACAAAGTACACACCGATAATCTGAATCGATATAAGTATGAGCAATACAATTATTATCATTAGCTTTACATGAATTGATCTAAAAAAACTAACTTTTTTCATTAATATCTATTACTCCTGTTCAGGATTACGCAAGTAGTACCCTACGCCTCTTCTCGTTACAATCCAGGATGGATGACTTGGGTTATCCTCTATTTTTTCTCTCAGTCTTCGCACAGTTACATCCACTGTTCTCACATCTCCATAATAGTCATATCCCCACACTGTTTGCAGCAAATGCTCTCTCGTCATTACCTGACCAATGTGTTTAGCCAAATAATGAAGAAGCTCGAACTCACGATGTGTGAGCTCAATCATTTCTCCTCTTTTAGAAACGATATAAGCATCCGGGTGAATGATTAAAGATCCTACTTCAATCTCGTTTGATTCATTTTCCTCTTCTGAAGCAGCTGGAACCTGCTGATGACGTCTCAAGTTCGCCTTTACGCGGGCAATCAGCTCTCTTGTGCTGAAAGGCTTTGTGACATAATCATCTGCACCGAGCTCAAGTCCAAGTACTTTGTCAATCTCAGAGTCTTTAGCTGTTAGCATAATGATTGGCATTTCATACTTCTTGCGAATCTCTCGACATACTTCCATCCCATCTCGCTGTGGAAGCATGATATCAAGTAAAACTAAATCTGGTTGTACTTCTTCTACCATTTCTAAGGCTGCATTGCCATCATAAGCACAATGAACTTCAAATCCTTCTTTTTTTAGATTAAATTGCAGAATATCCGCAATCGGTTTTTCATCATCTACTACAAGTATTTTTTTATTCATGCACACTTATCTCCTTCAATGTAATCTGTCTATTATAAGTTATGTTATTTCAAGGGTTTGTTCTACTTTCTACTTTACCATTTTCATTTTATATATTCACTTTTTTTCTATTCTACTCTACTTCCACTATTTCATTACAACTATTAAGCAATACTTGCTTCCTTATAATTTGAAAAACCCTCCAAAATAGAGGGTTAATAAATTTTCTATATTAATGAAACCTTTTCGTATATTCAATCGTTTAATTAGATGTAGTTTCATTTTCCTTTTTTGCGGTTGATAGGCATTTACTTGCCTCTCACCGCCTTTTTTTATTTCATTGATTCAGTCCTCTAGAACTGCATAAAATCATGCCTTCTATCATTTTAACATACTTTCAATCCCTATCTTGGAAACGTTGCATTATTGTAATCGAATTGTATTATTGTTAAAGTAATGATTTGGGCAAATAAAAAAACAACTATAGCAATTGTATAGTTGTTTTTTCAAAGGATGGCTCAGGACGGAATCGAACCGCCGACACAAGGATTTTCAGTCCTTTGCTCTACCGACTGAGCTACTGAGCCACATTAATATTTCTATATAATTTATGTGAAATATGCAGAAAGCATATGAAACAAAAATGGCGGTCCCGACGGGAATCGAACCCGCGATCTCCTGCGTGACAGGCAGGCATGTTAACCGCTACACCACGGGACCAGATAAATCTATATATATAAAATGACCCATACGGGATTCGAACCCGTGTTACCGCCGTGAAAGGGCGGTGTCTTAACCGCTTGACCAATGGGCCATATTAGAAATGGTGAGTCATGCAGGATTCGAACCTGCGACCCTCTGATTAAAAGTCAGATGCTCTACCAACTGAGCTAATGACTCGCTATTATTAAAGAGAACTTGCAGATTTTTTTCTGCTTTATTTCGCTTCATTGGCGACGCTTTTTATATTACCATGCTTATTATATAAATGGCAATACTTTTTACAAAAAAAATTAAAAAAATATTTAGGAGCCGCTCTTAAAAGCGGCTCCTTCACATAAAATAATCTTTTTTTAGCTTTGTCTCCATGGACTGTGAACAACATTTGTTTGGCTTCTGTCTGGTCCTACTGAGAAAATAGACAACGGAATACCTGTAAGCTGTGCAACTCTTTCTAAGTAATGACGTGCATTTGCAGGCAATTCACTTAGTGATTTGCAGCCAGTAATGTCCTCTGTCCAGCCTGGAAGCTCTTCGAATACTGGTTCACATTGTGCCAATACTTTAAGGCTTGCAGGGAACTCCTCCATTACTTCTCCATTGTATTTATAAGCAACACAGATTTTAAGTGTTTCAATACCTGTCAGAACGTCGATAGAGTTCAGAGAAAGGTCTGTAATGCCGCTAACTCTGCGAGCATGACGTACAACGACACTATCAAACCAGCCAACACGACGAGGTCTTCCTGTTGTTGTACCGTATTCACGACCAACTTCCCTAATTTGGTGACCAATTTCATTATCAAGCTCTGTAGGGAAAGGACCATCACCAACCCTTGTTGTATAAGCTTTAGAAACTCCGACAACATGCTTGATTTTCGTTGGACCAACACCAGAACCAATTGTAACTCCACCAGCAACAGGGTTAGAAGAAGTAACGAATGGATACGTACCTTGGTCGATATCAAGCATTACGCCTTGTGCCCCTTCAAACAATACTCTTCTGCCTTCATCTAAGGAATCATTCAAAACAACAGAAGTATCACAAACATAATGTTTGATTAGCTGTCCATATTCATAATACTCATCAAGAATATCCTCTAATTTAAAGCCCTCTGTCTCATAAATGCGCTCAAGAAGACGGTTTTTCTCTAATAGGTTACGCTCAAGCTTTTCTTCAAAGATTTCTCTATCAAGAAGATCTGCAATACGGATACCAATTCTAGCTGCTTTATCCATATAAGCAGGACCGATTCCTTTTTTAGTTGTACCAATTTTATTAGCACCTTTGCTCTCTTCTTCCACTTCATCTAGTTTTAAATGATAAGGTAGGATTACATGAGCACGGTTGCTAATTCTTAAGTTATCTGTCGTTACGCCTCTATCATGCAAATATTTTAATTCAGTTAGTAGCGCTTTCGGATCTACTACCATTCCATTACCGATAACACAGATTTTTTCGCTGTAGAATATTCCAGATGGAATCAAGTGTAATTTATATGTTTCACCATTGAATTTAATTGTGTGACCTGCATTATTACCGCCTTGGTAGCGAGCAATAACTTCAGCATTTTCTGACAAAAAGTCAGTAATCTTTCCTTTACCTTCGTCTCCCCATTGTGTTCCAACAACCACGACTGATGACATATTCCAAAGCACCTCCAAAGGTTACTATAATATTTATATTTATTATCAAACAAACCTATTTTACCAATTTTCGTATGCAAAAGTCAACAAAACACGAACATTCAAAACAAGAAAATTAATTTATGTTCGTAATCATTCTACTAATATAGATTTTACTAACTATTTACCAAGCTATCAAACTTGAAATATAGCTGGTTTTTTCAAATAAAAAAGCAGATTGGCTTTAAAACAACCAATCTGCTTTTTATTTTGATTATGCGCCAGGTGGCATGGAAGGATCATCAAAACGCCGTTCTAAATTGACGAATTTATTATATTCCTTCACAAAGGCTAACTGTACTGTTCCAGTTGGTCCATTCCTTTGTTTAGCGATGATAATTTCAATGATATTTTTGCTTTCTGATTCTTTGTCATAGTAGTCATCACGATACAGGAATGCCACGATATCTGCATCCTGCTCAATACTTCCTGATTCCCTTATATCAGACATCATCGGTCTTTTATCTTGTCTCTGCTCTACTCCACGAGAAAGCTGAGACAATGCAATAACTGGTACCTGTAACTCACGGGCAAGCTGTTTAAGAGAACGGGAAATTTCTGAAACTTCCTGTTGTCTGTTTTCGCCAGAACGCCCGCTTCCAAGGATAAGCTGCAAGTAATCAATTAGAATCATCCCAAGACCATGCTCCTGCTTTAGCCTACGGCACTTAGAACGGATATCAGTGATTTTAACCCCTGGGGTATCATCAATGAATATACCGGCATTAGACAGGCTTCCCATTGCCATAGTCAGCTTGCCCCAATCCTCGTCAGTCAATGACCCAGTACGAAGACGTTGTGCATCAATATTTCCCTCCGCACATAGCATACGCATAACAAGCTGCTCTGCACCCATCTCAAGACTAAATATCGCTACATTTTCACCAGTAGTTGTGGCTACGTTTTGAGCGATATTCAAGGCAAAGGCCGTCTTACCAACAGAAGGACGCGCCCCTACAATAATTAAGTCATTTCGTTGGAAACCAGCTGTCATTTTATCAAGCTCTGCGAATCCTGTAGCAATACCAGTTATATCACCTTGGCGGTTATGCATGAGCTCAATATTGTCATATGTTCGTACTAATACATCCTTAATATTATGGAACGCCCCAGCGTTCTTTCTCTGGGCAACCTCAAGTATGTTTTTTTCTGCCTCGCTCAAAAGCACCTCTACTTCATCTTCCCGAGCATAGCCATCCTGTGCTATATCAGTAGCTGTCCGTATCAGTCTTCGCAGCAACGATTTTTCTTCAACTATCTTCGCATAATACTCAATATTAGCTGCGGTAGGAACAGACGCTGCCAGTTCACTTAAATAGCTGACACCGCCAGTATCCTCAAGATTATTACCTGCAGATAGCTCTGCAGTGACAGTTATAAGGTCAACAGCCTTTCCTCCGTCATTTAACTTCAGCATTGCTGTATAGATTCTTTGGTGTGCCCCTCTATAAAAATCCTCAGGAATAAGAATTTCCGAAGCAAGTGTTAAGCTTTGTGGTTCTAAGAATATCGCCCCAAGTACTGCTTGCTCTGCTTCAATATTTTGCGGGGGTACTCTATCATGGAGCATTTCACTCATAAAATTTAAAACCTCCTTTATTGGGAGAGGATAACATCAATATATACTAAAAGAAAAAATGTGATCAGGATGCCTGTATCACATTTTTTCAAACCTATTCTATTCTATCATGTTTAAAGATAAATGGTACTTCCAATATTAGCTTAATTCTTTTACATGGACGTTAAGTGTAGCTGTAACCTCTTGGTGAAGCTTAACAGCAACCTTTGTTACACCTAATGAACGAATCGCATCGTTCAAGTCAATTTTACGTTTATCAATTTTAATTTGATGCTTTTTCTTCAACTCATCAGCAATTTGCTTGCTAGTGATAGAACCAAATAATCTTCCGCCTTCTCCTGATTTAGCAGTAAGCTCAACTGTAAGCTTTTCTACTTTTTCCTTTAATGCTTTTGCTTCTTCAAGCTCATCTGCTGCCAATTTTTCTTCTTTTTTCTTTTGTGCATTTAAAGTGCTAACAGCACCTGCATTTGCTTCAACAGCAAGCCCTTGCTTTAATAGGAAGTTTTGCGCATAACCATCAGCTACATTTTTAACTTCCCCTTTTTTCCCTTTACCTTTAACGTCTTTTAAAAATATTACTTTCATTCCTTTTTTCTCCCTTCGAAATATTCATCAATTGCCAGCTTAAGCCTCGCCTCAGCTTCTTCTATTGTCATATCGGAGAGCTGTGTTGCAGCATTTGTTAAATGGCCGCCGCCTCGAAGACTTTCCATAATAATCTGTACATTTATATCCCCTAATGACCTTGCACTTATGCCTATTTGCCCATCAGCTCTTGGTGAAATAACAAATGAGGCATAAATACCATCCATTGTTAATAAGGTGTCAGCTGTTTGGGCAATTAAAACATTATCACTATTTTCATTTCTTTGTGCCTTAGCAATAGCTACACCAGGTTTATAGAAAATGACATTTTGAATTATTTTTGCCTTCTTTACATAATTGCTAATATCTTCTTTTAAGAACTTTTGTACTAATACAGTATCAGCACCTTGCCCTCTCAAATACGAGGCAGCATCAAAGGTTCTAGCACCTGTTCTAAGTGTAAAGCTTTTAGTATCTACGATGATACCTGCTAATAGTGCAGTAGCTTCTAACATTTCAATTTTAGCTGTCTTCGGCTGGTATTCCAACAGCTCTGTAACAAGCTCTGCAGTTGAAGATGCATATGGTTCCATATAGACAAGCAACGGATTTTCTATAAATTCTTCTGCACGTCTGTGATGGTCAATAACCACAACATCCTCAATTTTATGGATAAGCCTTTCCTCAATAACTAATGAGGGTTTATGTGTATCTACTACAATTAATAAACTCTCATCTGTCTCCATTTCCAGCGCTTGCTCTGGTGTAATAAATCTTTCATATAATGTCTCATGTTTTTTTATTTCCTCGAGAAGCCTTCTTACACCTAAATCAATTTCATTCGGATTAAGGACGATATAAGCTTCTTTCTTATTCATCTGTGCAATCTTATTAATACCGATCGCAGCCCCTATTGCATCCATATCAGGATGCTTATGGCCCATGATGAATACTTTATCACTTGCCGTTATCAATTCCTTAAGGGCATGTGATATAACTCTGGCTCGCACCCTTGTTCTTTTTTCAACAGGGTTTGTTTTACCACCATAGAATTTCACTTTTCCATTAGGCTGTTTAATAGCCACTTGGTCGCCGCCTCGGCCTAAAGCTAAATCAAGGCTTGATTGAGCGATAGTTCCTAGCTCTGGCAGGGAGGAAACTCCTGAACCGACTCCAATACTTAATGTCAGCTGTACATTCTGCTTTGAAGTTAGCTCTCTTACCTCATCCAAAATCGTGAATTTATCCTTTTCAAGATGTTGAAGAATATTTTCATTAAATACTGCAAAGAAACGTTCTGAGGATATCCGTTTTAATAATACACCATTATCTGTTGCCCATTTATTTAGGATGGAGGTAACACTGTTATTTAAGCTGCTTCGCGTTTGGTCATCCATTCCTTGTGTAAGATCATCATAATTATCTAAAAAGATGATGGCAATTGCTGTTCTTTCATCCTCGTAAAGCTTCTCTATCTCAGTCTGTTCTGTTACATCAAAAAAGTAGAGGAGTCGCTCTTCTTTTTTATGGATAACTCTAAATTTACGATTATGAAGTGTGATAATTTCTGTTTCCACCTCTTGTTTAATAAGGGGAATAACTGATGGAGACACATCATACAATGATCTTCCGACTAAGCTGTCCTCTGTAAAGCTGTACGCTAAATATGGATTTGTCCACTCAATATAGTATTCATCATTAATGAGCATAATCCCAATCGGCATTTCCATTAATGCCTCTTCTCCGACCTTTTTCACACGGTAGGAAAGGGTCGTAATATATTCTTCCGTTTCCTTCCTTTGCCGCACATTCATCTGAATGATGAAATAGAAAGGGATAACAGAAAGAAGTAACCCTAAAATGGCAAATAGCCAATTATAAAAGGAGATGATACCAAGGAGGATCAGAGTTATGCCAATCAGACAAATTAATGGATAGCGAATTGATCCCTTTTCCAAAAAAGCAGGCAATATTTATTCACTCCTAATATAGTTAATTTAATATGTATACAGTTCTTTATGCCACTATTATACCGTATCTCGATAAATAAGTAAGAACGAAAAATACTTATACATACATAGTATTTCCACCAATTCTTCTATTCATAAACGCGATTTTAACACCCTGTTAGCATAAGAAAAATATAAGGATACCCTCCATGTTATTTTACTATTTTATACTAGGTCATTCAAACATATAATATATTCACAAAATTAATTTACCGTTAAGTATAAAAAAACACATTAGGAGTTAACCTAATGTGTTTTTTTATTATTCACCAGTTACGTATGGAAGTAAAGCCATAGTACGTGAACGTTTGATTGCAATAGTCAACTTACGTTGATATTTTGCACTTGTACCAGTTACACGACGAGGTAAGATTTTACCACGCTCAGAGATGAATTTTTTAAGAAGATCTACATCTTTATAATCGATTTGCGTAATGCCGTTAGCTGTAAAGTAACATACTTTACGGCGCTTAGCACGTCCGCCTCTGCGTCCGCCCATTGCCATGTCAATTTCCCTCCTTTTTTTATTTATTGTCGATTATCAGAATGGCAAGTCATCATCTGAAATGTCGATTTGACCGCTATTAGCAAATGGATCCTCGTCCATTCTTGTATAATCATTGTTTTTATTTTGAGGTCGCTGATTCTGATAATTATTAGAGCCTCCGAAAGGATTATCTTGTTCCCTTGGTGCACTATAATTCATGTTGTCATTTCTATTTCCAGAGTTGCTGTTTCTAGGTTCAAGAAATTGAACACTTTCTGCTTGCACTTCTGTAACATAGACACGCTTTCCATCTTGTCCCTCATAACTGCGTGTTTGAAGTCTGCCGTCAACGCCAGCTAAGCTTCCTTTCTTCAAGAAATTAGCTACATTTTCTGCAGGTTTTCTCCAGATTACACAATTGATAAAGTCTGCTTCTCTTTCACCTTGTTGGTTCGTAAAAGTACGATTGACCGCAAGTGTGAAAGTTGCAACAGCAGCTCCACTCGGTGTGTATCGCAGTTCAGGATCCTTCGTCAGTCGGCCAACAAGAACAACACGGTTCATCATCAGTTTCAACTCCCTTCCATCATGTTCCACGTGAAACATGAATACATTCTATTTATTATTTAGCTTCTTCTTTAATAACAATGTGACGGATGATATCTTCGTTAATTTTAGCTAAACGAGAGAACTCCTCAACTGCTACTGGTGCAGCGTTAACTTTCACAAGTTGGTAGTAGCCATCGCGGAAATCATTGATTTCGTATGCAAGACGACGTTTACCCCACTCTTTTGATTCAGCAACTTCCGCTCCATTATCAGCAAGAATACCGTTAAAACGCTCAACTAGAGCTTTTTTAGCTTCATCTTCAATATTTGGACGGATGATGTACATAATTTCGTACTTTTTCATCACTTTCACCTCCTTTTGGTCTAAACGGCCCGATTGGGCAAGGAGCAATTTATACATTACTCACAAGATGAAATTATAGCATATTGGGAATAGATTTGCAATGAATACTAAAAAGAATTGCTGAGAATGTAAATATTCAGTTGCATTTATGCATAAATCCTTTGTTCTCCTCTGCTATTTATTAGCACCTCTTCATATTCTCCAATTAAGTTATCAAGAATACTTTCCCATGACTGACTTAATGCATATTTTCTGGCTGCTATGCCAAATAAACTTCTTTTTTCCTGATCTGCAAGCAGCTCAATAATTGCCCTTGTGAATTCGCCCGCACTTTTTGCTGTACAAACTCTCCCTGTTGTACCATCCTCCACTAATTCTTTCACACCCCCTGAATTTGAAACGATAGCTGGAGTTCCTGATGCCAATGATTCTAGTACGACATTACCAAATGTTTCTGTTGTAGAAGGGAATACAAATAAATCAGCACTTGCATAAGCCTCTGATAGCTCTTCTCCTTTTAAATAACCGGTCAGTGTAACATTATTCCAATCGGCTGCTTTCCGTTTCCATTCAGGCAAACTAGGACCGTCTCCTGCAAGCAGCCAATGTACTTTTTTATTCCAGTTATCAGGAACAGAGTCCATTATGGATGAAAGTGTGCTCAGGTCTTTTTCTGGAGCAAATCTTCCAACATACAAAAGAATAAACTCCTCCTGTATATTGTATTTTTGTCTGATAGCATAAGTTGTAGCGATAGGGCGGAATTGAGTGCAGTCTATCCCTCTTCCCCATATTGATAAGGAGTGGAAGCCAAGCTCGATTAGTTTTGATTTTGTTTCGTTTGAAGGTGCAAAGGTCCTTAATGTGGACTCATGAAACCATTTCAAGTATTTATGGAGAACAGGCAGCAGCCAAGAGGCTTTGTAGTACTCTAAATACTGGTCAAAATGAGTGTGGTAGGAGGAAACAACTGGAATATGAAGCCTTTTGGCGCAAAATAGTCCATATAGACCCATCATGTACGGTGTAGCAATATGTATAATATCTGGGTTAAATTCCTGTACCTTAGCTTTGATTTTTTTAGGATTAGCTAAAGCAGTTCTGCATTCGGGATATAAAAAGACCGGGATACTAAAAAACTGGTTAATGTTTGGATAAACCGGAGCATCTTCCACTTCAGGTGCATAAATTTGATATTGAATTTGCCTTTTTTCTAAGTGATCTGTTAGCCTTTTCAAAGAGTTAGCAACCCCATTGACTTGCGGAAAATAGGTATCTGTAAAAATTGCAATTTTCACCTAAAAATCCCCCTTTGGAACATGTATTATGGTCCCTCTAAAGGAATAATAGCACCAGTTTGAAAGGGGCATGTAAACGCACTGTAAAAGTATCCTCTTTATCACATTGTCGAATTCAGCTAATTATTCATAAGGATTTTCCAAGATATTTCCTGACTGTCTGCTCCCTATGGAGAGCTTTTTTGTCGAATGAGCTAAAGAAAATGTAAAAACCGCCTTTAAAAGTATAAAGACGGTCTTTCACTCATATAAATTCAGTTATTAAACATTAAAGCGGAAGTGAATAATATCTCCGTCTTTAACAATATACTCTTTTCCTTCAAGACGAACTTTACCTGCTTCTTTTGCAGCAACCATATTACCGCTCACAATAAGGTCATCATATGAAACAGTCTCCGCTCTAATGAAACCTCTTTCGAAATCGGAATGGATAATGCCAGCACACTGAGGTGCTTTCATTCCTTGAACAAATGTCCAAGCACGAACCTCTTGAACTCCAGCAGTGAAATATGTTGCCAAGCCTAGCAAATCATATGCTGCTCTTATCAGCTGGTCAAGACCTGACTCTTCAATTCCAAGCTCCTCAAGGAACATTGCCTTTTCTTCCCCTTCAAGCTCAGCAATCTCTTCTTCAATCTTTGCACAGATAACAATAACCTCAGCATTTTCATTACCAGCAAATTCTCTAACTCGCTGTACATATTCATTGTTTTCTGTATCACCAATTTCATCTTCACCAACGTTTGCCACATATAATACTGGCTTGATTGTCAATAAGTGAAGGTTTTTCGCAATTTTAGCTTGCTCATCAGTGAACTCAACAGCTCTAGCTGGCTTTTCTTCTTCAAAAGCAGCTTTTAATATCTCAAGCACTTCTAACTCAGCTAATGCTTCTTTATCTTTTTGTTTAGCCATTTTTCCTACACGGCCAATTCTTTTTTCAACAGATTCTAAATCTGCAAGAATCAATTCTAGATTGATTGTTTCGATGTCAGAGATTGGATCTACTTTTCCAGAAACATGTGTAATATTATCATCAGCAAAGCAGCGGACAACTTGACAAATAGCATCCACTTCACGGATATGAGAAAGGAACTTATTACCTAAACCTTCCCCTTTACTTGCACCCTTAACGATTCCAGCAATATCTGTGAATTCGAAAGTTGTTGGTACTGTCTTCTTCGGCTGAACAAGCTCAGTCAATTTATTCAATCTTGGATCTGGTACCTCTACAATTCCCACATTCGGATCAATTGTACAGAATGGATAGTTTGCTGATTCTGCACCAGCCTGTGTTATTGCATTAAATAATGTAGATTTACCGACGTTCGGCAACCCTACTATTCCAGCAGTTAACGCCATAATGTCACTCCCTTATATTAAACCTGCTTCTGTTGGCAGAAATTAGTTTCGTTTGTACTTAAACCTTTACCAATTATAGATTTAACCTGCAAAAAAGACAAGTAGCCTTGCTTATGCAACAGTCCTTTTTCCATAAAAAAAGCATGAATTATTCTTCATGCTTTACTAACATTTTTTTCATTTTTCGTGAAAATTCTCTTCTTGGGATAAGAACACTGTGCTCACAGCCTTCACATTTAATGCGGATATCCATCCCCATCCTTATAATTTTCCAACGATTTGTACCACAAGGATGAGCTTTTTTCATCTCAACAATATCATTGATAGCAAACTCTTTCGGTTCCATATTTCCTCCTGAAATTATTCTGGTTTCGAGTACATCATTAATTTTGGATATGGACTTTCAATCCCATTCTCATCGAGAACATTCTTGATTTCCTTCCTTAATGCACGAGCGACTGTATAATGCTGCATTGGCAATGTTTCTGCGACAACTCTTATAACTACCTCTGCCGCCATAATATTTTCAACACCTAACAGCTCTGGAACACCAACAATTTGCTCATATTTTTCCGGCAATGTTTCAATAAGATCTTTGATTACTTGTTCAGCCCTATCTATATCACCTTTATACGCAATACTGACATCAACAACTGCCTTACTGTTGTTTAATGAAAAGTTTGTTACTTCCATTATACTTCCATTCGGTATAATATTCACTTCACCAGTATAACTTTTTACTTTCGTTGTTCTTAAGCCAATTTCCTCTACAACACCCTGAAATTGACCGATTTGCACAACATCGCCTACGGAAAACTGATCTTCAAAAATAATGAAGAAACCTGTAATAATATCCTTCACTAAACTTTGGGCACCAAAACCGACAGCTAAGCCAACAATCCCCGCTCCTGCAAGCAAACCCTTCACATCAATTTTCAATGTGCCTAGAATCATCATTAAGGCAATAAAATAGATAACATATGTAAGGGTATTCTCCAGTAGTTTAACTAATGTAGCTTCTCTTCTTTCTGATATTCTAAGTGCAGAATGTGTTCTTACTTTAAAGATATTTCGTACAGCAATTTTGGCAACTCTTGTCACAACGATACTAATCAAGATTATAACAAAAATCTTTAAAGCCCCTTGTCCTAAATTTATCCATATATTTTCATCTGTAAGGACATCCACACTATCGTTCACTTGTTCTTCAATATTATTCATTATCTCACCTCTGCTGCTTCTTTCTCCTACTCTTCAAGAACTTATCTCTAAATTGAATAGCTGCCTTTCACCTATTTTAACAGTTTATAAATTTACTTTGAAGTAATAACCTACCTGTTATTTCATAGGTATATATACTTACAATCGGATAATTCCCCCCTTACTTTTTCCCTCTTTATCACAGATTTGGCATGAAGATGTATAGTTTTTAATATATATCCGTATAATGTTATTACTTTAACTTTCTTGAATACCGTTAAAAGCTGAAACTGCCTCGCTTATTATAGTTTCGTAGCGTAAAGGAGTAGATTTAATGAGCATCTATACCAATATATTTGATAAAAATGAACTCCCAATTAGAATTGCTCATAATGAGCAGTTAGCCTCTTACAAACTGGCTGATGCTTTATATAAGCAGTTGCCACCTGCTTCTTCCGGACAACCAATAGTATTTATTTGTATTGGAACAGACCGCTCTACTGGTGATTCCCTTGGTCCCCTTGTTGGGACGTTATTAGCTGAAAAAAAGCTGGGCTCTTTTTTTGTATATGGCACGTTGAATGATCCTATTCATGCTTTAAATTTAGAAGAAAAAATCACTGAAATTAAAGACAATCATGCGAATGCCTTCATCATTGGAATAGACGCCTGCTTAGGCAGAATGAAAAGCGTAGGTGTTGTACAAATTGGTGATGGTCCAGTTAAACCAGGAAGCGGAGTGAAAAAGGAGCTTCCGCCGGTCGGTGAAATTCATATTACAGGTATTGTTAATATCAGTGGGTTCATGGAATTTCTCGTTCTGCAAAATACGAGACTTAGCCTTGTCCTCGATATGGCTAAAACCATTTCAAAGGGAATCTATCAAAGCAGCTTACGCTATAGATACTCTGAAAGCCAAGAGGAATACACCTCCCTCCAAGAACGTCCTATATAACAAAAAAAGAAACCAAATTGGTTTCTTTTTTAAATTTCCTGATCACTATCCAACAGCTGCAAAATTCTTTCCAAATCATTTTCAGAAAAGAACTCTATCTCGATTTTGCCTTTGTTTTTTGTCTGTTTGATATTAACAGTAGTACCAAATCTTTCTCTAAGGAAGGATTCTTGTTCCTTTATGAAGACATTTTTCGGTTCTTTTTTTGCATCCTTTGTTTCACGTGAAACATCTTCATTCAATTGTTGGATTAAATATTCTAGTTGTCGTACATTCAAGCCTTCTTTGACTGTTTTTTCAACTAAAAGCGGCAATTTCTCTTTGTTTTTTAATCCGAGCAAGGCCCTTCCATGCCCCATTGAAATCGTTCCATCTGTAATCATTTCTTGGATGGCTGATGGTAAAGATAATAATCTCACATGATTGGCAATATGCGGTCTGCTTTTGCCTAGTCGCTTCGCCAACTCTTCTTGTGTGAAGTTTAGCTTTTTCATCAACAGTTGATAAGCATGTCCCTCCTCAATTGGGGACAAATCCTCACGCTGAAGATTTTCTAATACGGCAAGCTCCATCATTTGCTGTTCTGACAGGTCTCTTACTACTGCCGGAACAACATCCAAATTAGCCTCTTTTGCAGCGCGATAGCGTCGCTCTCCAACAACAATTTCAAAGCCTTTAATGCTTTTGCGGACAATGATTGGCTGCAGAATACCGTGCTCCAAGATTGATGCTTTCAGTTCTTCAATGGCTTCTTTCTCGAAAACTTTCCTTGGCTGATAAGGGTTTGGTCGTAATTCTTTTATATTTAATTCTTTAATTACTTCTTCCTTTTCTACTTCCATGCTTGGAAAAAAAGCGTCAAGACCTTTCCCTAATCCTTTAGCCACTTGTAACCACTTCCTTTGCCAACTCTAAATATACTTCTGCTCCACGAGATTTTGGATCATAGATGATGATTGGTTCACCATGACTTGGCGCTTCACTTAATCGTACATTTCGAGGGATAATCGTCTTAAATACTTTATCCTGGAAGTACTTCTTAACTTCTTCGATTACTTGCAGTCCTAAGTTTGTGCGAGCATCCAGCATTGTCAGTAAAACACCTTCAATCGCAAGCTCATGATTCAAATGCTTTTGCACTAACCTTACTGTGTTCAATAACTGACTTAGTCCTTCTAATGCATAATACTCACATTGTACAGGTATCAAGACTGCATCTGATGCGGTTAAAGCATTAATTGTTAGCAATCCCAATGACGGCGGACAATCAATCAGAATATAATCATATCTGTCTTTAACTTCTTCTAAAGCTCGTTTTAAGCGGACTTCTCTGGAGATAGTAGAAACTAATTCTATTTCTGCACCAGCCAATTGAATAGTTGCCGGTATTACATCAAGGTTTTCTACATTTGTTGCTTTGATGACTTGGCTTGCTTCAATATCATCAACTAATACATCATAAATGCAATGATCTACATCTGCTTTTTCAATACCAACACCGCTAGTGGCATTTCCTTGTGGATCTGTATCAACTAAAAGTACTCTTTTACCGATATAAGCTAAACAAGAGCCAAGATTGACTGAAGTCGTCGTTTTTCCGACTCCTCCTTTTTGATTAGCTACCGTTATTACTTTCCCCATGATGTCACCTACCTTTACTACATTAATTACCTTCTGTTATTAGAAGATGTTGTATTTTTATTTATTTAAATATGACATGAAAAAGTTATTTTATTGAAAAATGAGGTGTTAAAACCTATTTTCAGTGATTATGAACCGATCCTTTTCCTAAAAAAGAAAGAGAACTAGTACAATCAACTATTATTTTATCATGAAAACTTCTAAATATCGTCATTTTTTAATAGACTTTATCATATATAGAAGCATAGCTCTAGATTTTTACAATCTATATGATGCAGAAAGCCTATTTTTCTGTTAAAAGAATAAAGGCAGTTAGCCAGATTTTCATAAAAAATGCTATTTTGGGCAAAAAAAAAGTGAGACATTGAAACCTAATTGGTTAATATTCTCACAGTGAATTATTTATATTCATTTTATAATAGCTATTTCTTTTTTGGAATTTTAATAGTGAATTGATAAAAGTCTTCAAACTCTTCTTCTTCAGCATTCAAGTTAATACCACTGTCTGAAACCATTGTAAGGGATTGTCGAATTGTATTAACTGCAATACGCATATCCTTGCTGAAAGCTTTTCTTCTTGGCTTTGGCTTTTGCTCTGCCTGCTCCAGCATTTTGGCAACACGTTCCTCTGTCTGCTTAACATTTAAATTCTTCTCTAATATCTCTTCAAGAAGCTTAAGCTGTTTTTCCTTTTCTTTCAATGGAATCAAGGAACGGGCATGACGCTCTGAAATTTGTTTGTTTAATAGTGCTTCCTGAATTTCCTCAGGTAATTTCAGCAGTCTTAGCTTATTGGCTACTGTCGATTGCCCCTTGCCTAAACGCTGGGCAAGCGCCTCTTGCGTCAGGTTATGAAGTTCTAGTAATTTGCCATATGCAACAGCTTCTTCTATTGGGGATAATTCTTCCCGTTGAAGGTTCTCTATCAATGCAACAGAGGCAGTCTCCGTATCACTCATATTTTTGATGATAGCAGGAGCTTCTTCCCACCCTAGTTTTTTCATTGCACGCCAGCGTCTTTCACCAGCTATTATTTCATATTTACCTCTATCAAATTCTCGGACAACGATAGGCTGTATAATACCATGTGTATGGATAGTTCTTGATAATTCTTCTATTTTTTCATCATCAAATACAGTTCTTGGCTGAAAACGGTTTGGAACAATCTGACTAATTGGCAATCTATTGATCTCTTCATTATTCACCATTTTTTCAAGCTCCTCATTAGCGTCTACCGTCTCGAATTGACTTTCTTCTGTGTTATTTCCTTTTTCGCCTAGGCCAAAAAAGCGTGAGAAAGAAGGCTTCAAAACCTGCACCACCTTTACGAAACTCCCTATTATTTATAAATTCAAACTTTTACTGCAATATATTAAATATAATAAGAAACTTCTTGAATTTTCATTTAATGTGCTTTTTATAGTTATATTATATAGTAGATAGAAAAAATGATATAGTACAAAAAATAAGATAATCGCTTGAAAAAAGTAACTGCCAAAGCTTATTTGTTCACTATTTCGGAATAAATATAAGCTATGTTACCATAGCATATATTCATTCAATTGGTTCCTTGTTCGGGGTGCCTGGTTTTCTTGGATATTTTTTAGGCGTTTGTTTTTCTTTTGCAATGACGAGAATGTTACGCTCACTTTCTTCAATTGGAAGAGTGAAGGAATGTGTTTCGACAAGCTTGCCTCCCAGAAGAGCAATTGCTTTTTTACCAGCTTCCACTTCCTCCTGTGCACTTGCTGCTTTCATCGCAACAAATGATCCCCCTATCTTCACTAATGGCATACAAAGTTCACTTAGAACAGATAAACGTGCAACAGCTCTTGCTGTAACCATATCAAAGGATTCTCTATATTCCTTATTTTGTCCAAAGGTTTCAGCACGATCGTGGATAAACTGAACTTCTTTAAGCTCTAGCGATTTAGCCAAATGTTCTAAAAACTGAATTCTTTTGTTCAGTGAATCAACAATTGTTACTTTAAGCTGTGGGAAAGCAATTTTTAAAGGAATACTGGGAAAACCTGCTCCCGCACCAACATCACAAATATGAATAGGCGACTTTAAGCTGTCTACATAAAAACCAGCTGTTATTGAATCATAAAAATGTTTTAAATATACTTCAGATTGTTCTGTAATGGCAGTCAAATTCATTTTTTCGTTCCACTCTACAAGTGTTTCAAAATAAATTTTAAACTGTTCCATTTGCCTGTCTGAAAGCTCCAAACCTTTCTCTTGGAGCATTTGCTTAAATAGTTCTGTATTCATGACTGCTCCCTTTCCATCCAAAATTCATATGTATACTTAAAAACAGGACTGCTTTTTGCCTGAGAATATATCAGGCAAAAAGCTATCATTTGTTTATACTCGTGCAATGCGCCCTTGTTCCAAATATACTAATAGTATGGATATATCTGCAGGATTTACTCCAGAGATTCTAGAAGCCTGTGCTAAAGATAATGGTCGCACAGTTTTCAACTTCTGCTTAGCTTCTGTTGCAAGGCTAGAAATAGCATCATAATCGATGTTTTCTGGTATTTTTTTGTTTTCCATTTTCTTAAGGCGATCTACCTGCTGCAATGATTTTTCAATATAGCCCTCATACTTAATTTGGATTTCCACCTGTTCTGTTACTTCTTCTGATAGAGCAACATCACTTGGTGCCAATAATTGAATATGCTTGTAATTCATTTCTGGTCTTCTTAGCAGGTCAGCTGCTTTAATCCCATCTTTCAGCTCACTGCCACCTTGTTCTCTTATAACAGTTTGAACTTGCTCATTCGGCTTAAGAATAATTTCTTTTAAGCGGTTCTGTTCTTGCTCAATCTGCTTTTTCTTGTCAGTAAACATCTTGTATCTTTCTTCCTGAATTAATCCAATGTCATTACCGATCTCTGTTAAGCGCAAATCAGCGTTATCATGACGTAACAAAAGACGATATTCAGCTCTTGATGTCAGCAGTCGGTACGGTTCATTCGTTCCTTTAGTGACAAGATCGTCAATTAATACTCCGATATATGCATCTGAACGACTTAGGATTAGTTCTTCTTTGCCCGTAGCATTCAATCCAGCATTAATTCCGGCCATTAAACCTTGACCAGCAGCCTCTTCATAACCTGATGTTCCGTTAATTTGTCCTGCAGTATACAGGTTCTTAATTTTTTTCGTTTCCAATGTCGGCCATAACTGTGTAGGGACAATCGCATCATATTCAATGGCATAGCCCGCTCTCATCATTTGAACATTTTCAAGTCCTGGAATGGTACGAAGAATTTCTTGCTGGACATCCTCAGGCAAGCTTGTTGACAAGCCTTGTACATAAACTTCCTGTGTGTTTTTTCCTTCTGGCTCAAGGAAAATTTGATGTCTTGGCTTATCATTAAAGCGAACGACCTTATCTTCAATAGAAGGACAATAACGTGGACCTGTTCCCTTAATCATTCCAGAATACATCGGAGAACGGTGCAAGTTGTCATCAATAATTTGATGTGTCGTTTCATTTGTATAAGTAAGCCAGCATGGCAATTGTTCCGTAATATACTTTGTTGTTTCATAGGAAAATGCTCTTGGAACATCGTCTCCTGGCTGAATTTCCGTTTTGCTGTAGTCAATTGAATGACTGTTGACACGTGGAGGTGTGCCAGTTTTAAAACGAACAAGATCAAACCCAAGCTCCTGTAAATGCTCTGACAAACGAATAGATGGCTGCTGATTATTCGGACCGCTTGAATATTTCAGCTCGCCCAGGATAATTTCGCCACGTAAATAAGTTCCTGTCGTTACTACAACCGTTTTTGCAGTATAAGTTGCTCCAGTTTTAGTAATAACACCTTTTACAGTATTGTCTTCTACGATAAGCTGTTCAACCATTCCTTGAACCAAAGTTAAATTTGGTTGGTTTTCCAGCGTTTTTTTCATTTCGTGCTGATACATGTATTTGTCAGCTTGTGCACGAAGAGCCCTTACTGCTGGCCCTTTCCCTGTATTCAACATTCTCATTTGAATATAGGTCTTGTCGATGTTTTTTCCCATCTCTCCGCCAAGTGCGTCAATTTCCCTAACAACGATCCCTTTAGCTGGACCCCCTACAGAGGGATTACACGGCATAAAAGCAACCATATCTAAATTTATCGTCAACATTAATGTGTTGGCGCCCAATCTTGCGGCAGCAAGACCTGCTTCACAGCCAGCATGTCCTGCTCCAATCACAATAACGTCATAATTTCCTGCTTCGTACTGCATCATGGTGCCTCCTAATAGCATCTTTTTATGCAAAATTAAAAATCTCTTTTATTTCCCTAAACAAAATTGGGAGAATAGCTGATCAATTAGGCTTTCGTGTACACTATCACCAATAATTTCACCAAGTAATTCCCAAGTTCTAGTTAAATCTATTTGGACAATATCTATTGGTGTTCCCATTTCAACACCGGAAATAGCTTCATTAATCGATTGAAGCGCTTGGTTTAACAGGGATATATGTCTTGTGTTAGACACATACGTCATATCACTTGCTTCAATGACACCCTCAAAGAACAGACTTGAGATTGCCTCCTCAAGCTGATTAATACCTTTATCCTGCAGCAATGAAGTTGTAACCATCTTTTGATTTGCTGATAATTCCTTTATGCGTTCCATGTCAATTTTCTGTGGAAGGTCTGTCTTATTAACAATGACAATATAGTCCATTCCCTCTATTGCCTTAAATAAATTGATATCCTCTTCAGTTAATTCGTCTGAGTAATTGAGAACTAGCAAGATAAGATCGGCTTCCTTCAATACCTTCCTTGACTTCTCAACCCCGATTCTTTCTACAATATCCTCAGTTTCACGGATACCCGCTGTATCTAAAAGGCGGAGAGGTACGCCGCGCACATTTACGTATTCTTCTATTACATCACGTGTTGTGCCAGGAATATCTGTCACAATTGCTTTACTATCTTGGACAAGACTGTTCAACAAGGATGATTTCCCTACATTTGGACGGCCGACAATAACGGTAGAAAGCCCTTCTCGCAAAATTTTCCCTTGCTGGGATGTCTGGAGAAGCTTTCTAATCTCTTCCTGGACAAATTTAGATTTATCAAGCATAAGCTGATGTGTCATTTCTTCTACATCATCATATTCAGGATAATCAATATTAACCTCCACTTGGGCAAGTGTTTCGAGAATTTCTTGTCTTAAGCTTCTGATTAGCTTAGAAAGTCTTCCTTCCATTTGACCTAATGCTACATTCATCGCTTTATCTGTTTTTGCTCTGATCAGATCCATCACAGCTTCCGCTTGGGACAAGTCGATTCTACCATTAAGGAAAGCTCTTTTTGTAAACTCTCCTGGTTCTGCAAGTCTTGCCCCGTTCGTAACAAGCAATTGCAGAAGTCGGTTAACAGAAGCCATTCCGCCATGACAGTTAATTTCAATAACATCCTCTTTTGTAAATGTTCTTGGCCCCTTCATCACTGAAATCATAACTTCTTCAATTATTTCTTCTGTGCCAGGGTCTACAATATGGCCATAATGAATTGTATGGCTCGCTACATCTTTTATTCTTTTATTACCGATGCTTTTAAATACCTTATCTGCAATCAAAAATGACTCTGGTCCACTCATTCTTACAATTGCAATCGCACCCTCTCCCATCGGTGTGGAGATTGCGGCTATAGTATCAAATTCCATTCTTTCACCTCAAGTCATAAAGATCTATTTATATAAAAAATTGACGTAAACTTATCAACACTCATTTTATTGTTACAATAGATTAGATTATCATATCCACAGCTTTTAAAAAAGAAAAAAATCCACACACTTATCCACATTACTATTAAATTCATTATTACTATTTTATCTTATCCACATGTGAATAACAATAAAACGCACCAAAAATAGCGCTGTTCAGACAAATAATTCACAGATTTTATAAAGAATGGGGCAATATTTTTCTATTTATTGTTGAAGCGCTTGTTTTTTAGGGGGAATTTTGAAGTTTAAAATAGTAAGAAGCACAAAAAAAGACAATCCCCGAAGTAGAGGATTGTCCTTTTTTATTTATTTCTTTTTTTCTGGAGAGATAATAATATGCCTGAACGCATCTTCTCCTGAGGAATGGGTGCTGATACCTTTCCTTTTTGTAAGAGCGTTATGAATAATCTTTCTTTCATTCGATGGCATGGGCTCCAGAGTAATTTCCTTATTTAACTTGAGGGCTTTATAAGCTGTCCGTTCAGCAAGCTGTATAAGGGCTTGTTTCCTTCTTTCCCGATAGTTTTCTGCATCGAGCGATACCTTTAAGTATTCGGAGGAATTTTTATTTATAGCCAATTGAGTCAAATATTGAAGCGAATTTAGTGTCTGGCCTCTTTTCCCAATAAGAAGGGCAATTTTGTCCCCCTGTAATTCAAAAAAGATATTTCTACCTGTTTTTTTTACCGAAATGGATACATCCACTCCCATTTTGTCACATACTTCTCGCAAAAACTGTTCTGCTGACTCAGCAGGCGTTTCAAGCTTCCTTACCGTTACAGTTGCCGAGCGGGCACCAATTCCTAAAAAACCTTTTTTTCCTTTATCAACAACAATGATTTCGGCTTGATTCTTTGTTGTCTTAAGCTGAGCTAAAGCTGATTCCACTGCTGCTTCGACGGAATGTCCTGTAGCAGTTACTTCTCTCACTTTTTAGCTCCCTCCAATTTTCCTGTTTGGCCAGGCTTTTTCAACTCTGGTCCTTTAATGAAATACGTTTGGATAATTGTGAAAATATTACCTACAACCCAATATAGTGAAAGTGCTGCTGGGAAGTTAATTGCAAATACTAAGATCATGATAGGCATAATATATTGCATCATAACCATTTGCGGGTTTTGGCCTGCAGTACCAGCCATTGTCATTTTTGTTTGAATAAATGTCGTTATCCCTGCAATAATCGGCAGCAGGTAGAATGGATCTGGCTGACCTAAGTTAAACCATAAGAATTCATGTTGCGCAATTTCTCTTGTACGTGAGATTGCATGGTAGAATCCGATTAAAATTGGCATTTGAACGATTAATGGAAAACATCCAGCCAGTGGATTCACTTTGTTTTCTTGGAAAAGCTTCATTGTTTCTTCTTGGAGCTTTTGCTGTGTCTTTTGATCCTTAGAGCTGTATTTCTTTCTTAATGCTTCCATTTCAGGCTGTACTGCCTGCATTGCTTTGCTGTTTTTTGTTTGCTTAATCATTAATGGCAAGATTACAAGGCGAACCAAAATTGTTACAATAATTATGGAAACACCAAAGTTTCCGCCGGCAATTTCTGCTGTTTTGATGATAAGCATAGACAATGGATAAACAATATATTCATTCCAAAAGCCTTCACTGTCTGAAGTGATTGGCTGATTAAACTCTGTACACCCAGTTAAAATAGCCATTAAAAATAATAGACCAAATAGCAATCCTAATTTTTTCTTCAACCGTCATATCCTCCTGTTAATAGATAATAGAGCCTAAATTAGCTTATGGCTTCATTGTATCCTAATCTCTTCATATAGGAAACGCTTAACTTGAATTTTCAATGAATCTTTCTTTTTAGCACCTTTGCTATTTTGAGAACATGAAGGAGGCTCTTTTTCGTTTCTTCATATTCCATTTCTGCTAATGGCTTTCTAGCAATGATGACATAATCGGCTTCATTTTCTATAAGGTCCCCGATTTCAAGGAAAGCTTGTCTAATAAATCGCTTAATTTTATTTCTCATGACAGCATTTCCTATTTTTTTACTAACAGAGAGCCCTATTCTGAAGTGATCTTGTCCACTTTTTTTATACTTATAAACTACAAACTGTTTGTTGCCAAATGATTGTCCCTTTTTAAATACCTCTTGGAACTCTTTACTTTTTTTTACGCGATATTCTTTCTTCAAATCATTTACTCCTTATTTATTCCATACTTTCCGAATCTATATTATTTATGTACATTCCAACATAGAAACATCCTTGCTTCAAAACCAGGAGTTTATATTTCCATTATAGTATGAGCTCTAGCAATTTATTCTAAGAGCTTGTACTTTTACAGTCCTTTTTATCAAAAAAAGACCACTGACGTTTCAGTGGCCTAAGCTGATAATACTTTTCTTCCTTTGCGTCGACGACGAGCTAAAACATTACGTCCATTAGGACTGCTCATGCGGCTGCGGAATCCGTGAACTTTACTTCTTTTACGTTTATTTGGTTGAAAAGTTCTTTTCATTGTATATGACACCTCCCTGAGGAATAGCTGTTACAGACAGTCCTTACAATTATATAAACATAGTCGATTGATTGTCAACCATTCATTTGTTTTATGCTTTATTTATCGTTCTCTCTAAAAACAATTTTTAATTGCCTAATGTTCTATAACATGGGAAAACTTCTGTAAAACATATGCTACGCACTTTATTTCACTCTGAATAGTAATAATAAGGAATTCATAGCTTTTTGTCAATACGGCTGTCCTTTTACACTTTTGAAAGGTTCCTCACTTGCTCCTCAATTCTTTACTACAAGCAATAAGATCCCCTAAATTTTTGTCGAAAAAAAACCAGTCTGATGACTGTGGATAAAATTTCGACATTTTTTTTAATATCCACAATACTTATTTACAGGTTTTTAACAAACTAATAACCTGTGGACATTTATTATCAACAACTTGTTTCACTTGTGGATAAGATATGAAAAACCATTGCAGTTATTATGATTTTTTGATATTATAGTTTTGTTTTCACATTTGAATAATTTCTGTGTATAACTAAATTATCCACAGAGTGTGGATAAGATGTGGACAGTTTATTAGACATCTCTTGAAAGAGTTGTCCACAAATAGTGGATACTGTCGAAATGCTACTTTACTTCCTTATTATATATTTTTCCACAGATCATAATTAATAATACTGGCAGATTAGCACTTATTTAAAATATCTGTTCTTTTCAGCACGCAAATAAAAAGAAAAAGGAGGGAAATTGGTTGGAAAATATTGCGGATCTATGGGATAAAGCTTTAGGCAATATCGAAAAAAAAATCAGCAAACCAAGCTTTGATACATGGCTAAAAGCAACGAAGGCTCATGCCCTTCAAGGTGATAGCTTAATCGTAACAGCTCCTAACGAATTTGCTCGAGACTGGTTGGAAGAACGGTACTCCCAGCTTATTTCTGACATTCTTTATGAAATAACTGGTGAAGAACTTGGTGTAAAGTTCATAATTCCTCGTAATCAAAAGGAAGAAGAATTTGATCTTCAAATCTCCTCTAAACAAAAGAAAAAAGAGGAAGAAACAACTGAACAAACAATACTAAATTCAAAATATACCTTTGATACATTTGTAATCGGGTCTGGAAACCGGTTTGCCCACGCTGCTTCACTGGCAGTAGCGGAAGCACCAGCAAAAGCCTATAATCCGCTATTTATATACGGTGGCGTAGGACTTGGAAAAACCCATTTAATGCATGCAATCGGACATTATGTTTTAGATCATAACCCTGCGGCGAAGGTTGTTTATTTATCTTCAGAAAAGTTCACTAACGAGTTCATCAATAGTATTCGAGACAATAAAGGCGCTGAATTCCGTGACAAATATCGGAATGTCGATGTGCTTCTAATAGATGATATTCAGTTCCTTGCTGGAAAAGAATCGACACAAGAAGAATTTTTCCATACATTTAACACACTGCACGAGGAAAGCAAACAAATTATCATATCCAGTGACAGACCACCAAAAGAGATTCCGACTTTGGAAGACAGGCTTCGTTCACGATTTGAATGGGGACTTATAACGGATATTACTCCTCCTGATTTGGAGACAAGAATAGCGATTCTCCGAAAAAAGGCTAAAGCAGATGGTTTGGATATTCCAAATGAGGTTATGCTGTATATCGCGAATCAAATCGATTCCAACATTCGTGAACTAGAAGGAGCGCTCATAAGAGTTGTTGCTTATTCCTCTTTAATCAACAAAGACATTAATGCTGATCTTGCGGCAGAGGCATTAAAAGATATCGTCCCTAGCTCAAAGCCGCGCGTAATAACAATACATGATATACAAAAAGTAGTCGGGGAGCAGTTCAGTGTAAAACTAGAGGATTTCAAAGCCAAAAAACGAACGAAGTCCATTGCTTTTCCAAGACAGATTGCCATGTATTTATCACGTGAGCTTACTGACTTTTCCCTGCCGAAGATTGGCGAAGAATTCGGTGGAAGAGATCACACTACAGTTATCCATGCACATGAAAAGATCTCAAAACTACTAGTATCTGATTCCATCCTGCAAAAGCAGCTGAAGGAAATCAATGAATTACTAAAAGTATAAAGCTGAATACTGTGTATAACTTTCACTAACTTAGACACAGTCTATCCACATGTGGATAGACTGTGTTTCCTTTGAAAAATCAAGTTATCCACAAATTAACAGGGCCTACTACTATTACTACGATCTTTTAAAAGAAATATTATTATAAAATACGCAATTAAAAACTATGATAACGGAGGATCAATTATGAAATTTATCATCCAAAAAGAACATCTTGTTCAAAGTGTGCAAGATGTAATGAAAGCAATAACTAGCAGAACGACGATTCCTATTCTTACAGGTATAAAAATCGTAGCGACAGAAGAAGGTGTAACTCTAACAGGAAGTGATTCTGATATTTCCATTGAATCTTTTATTCCTAAAGAAGAAAACGAGACGGTTATTGTTGAAATTCAACGTCCTGGATCAATTGTGCTGCAAGCAAAATTCTTTAGTGAAATCGTAAAGAAGCTTCCTACAAGTCAAGTAGAGCTTGAGGTAGATAACCTGCAAACAGTAATTCGCTCGGGAAAATCTGAGTTTAACTTAAACGGTCTTGATTCAGAGGAATATCCGCACTTACCACAAATCTCAGAAGAAAATATCTTTAAGATTCCAACTGACCTGTTAAAAAATATTATTAAGCAAACTGTTTTTGCGGTGTCCACCTCAGAAACACGCCCGGTGTTGACAGGTGTAAACTGGAAGATTGAAAATGATGATTTAATCTGTATTGCAACAGATAGCCATCGTCTTGCTTTACGAAAAGCAAAAATAGATGCAAATACGGAACAGGCATTTAATATTGTTATTCCAGGAAAAAGTTTAAATGAATTGAACCGTATATTAGATGATCATAATGAGCCAGTTGAAATTGTTGTTACAGAAAACCAAATTCTATTCAAGGCGAAGCATATTTTATTCTTCTCTCGTCTTCTTGAAGGAAATTACCCTGATACAAACCGTCTTATCCCGACAGAAAGCAAAACAGAGATCGTTGTTAATGCTAAGGAATTTTTACAAGCTATTGATCGTGCTTCCTTGTTGGCGAGAGAGGGGCGCAATAACGTCGTTAAATTCTCAACTATTGGTCAAGATGTAATTGAAATTTCTTCTTTTACACCAGAAATCGGTAAAGTTGTTGAAGAGCTTGTTAGTGAGTCGATTCATGGAGAAGAACTAAAAATTTCTTTTAGTGCAAAATACATGATGGATGCTTTAAAAGCTTTAGAGGGAACAGAAGTAAAAATTAATTTCACTGGTGCAATGCGACCGTTTGTCATTAATCCGTTAAACGATGATTCGATCTTACAGCTTATCCTTCCAGTGAGAACATACTAAGCAGCCGCTTTTAAATAGGGTGTCCCGAGTGGGGCATCCTATTTTCCTTCAAAAGATATTTATTATGGTGAAGTTGGTTTTATGTATATTTTTTTAAAAAAAACATCGTCAAACTCTCTTATTAATGTGCTGAATACTACTAATTTATAGAAATATTTCAGTTTTCTTTGTGTATCCATCAAATATTTAGTAAAATAGAGAGATACGATTAAACTTGAAAGAGTGAAAACATGAACAATCAAATTAAGATTGATACGGAGTATATAACGTTAGGCCAATTTCTAAAGCTTGCAGACATTATTCAATCTGGTGGAATGGCAAAATGGTTTTTAAGTGAACATGAAGTGTATGTCAATGGAGAACAGGATCAGCGCAGAGGCAGAAAATTAAGGGCAGGCGACAAGATTGAAATCCCTTCTATTGGCACATTCACAGTTCTGTAAAAAAAGGATGATCCCTTATGTTTATTGAGCAGCTGCATTTGAGGAATTACCGTAATTATGAGGACCTAGAGGTTGAATTTGAAAACAAGGTCAATGTTATTCTGGGAGAAAACGCACAAGGGAAAACAAATGTGATGGAATCTATCTATGTTTTAGCTATGGCTAAATCCCACAGAACTTCAAACGATAAAGATCTTATTCGTTGGGACTCAGATTATGCTAAAATAGAAGGTAGATTAAAAAAAGCACATGGGCCCTTACCCATGCAGTTAGTTGTGTCTAAAAAAGGAAAAAAAGCTAAGTACAATCATATTGAGCAGCGAAAGTTAAGCCAATATATTGGCAATATGAATGTTGTGATGTTTGCACCTGAAGACCTTAATCTTGTTAAGGGAAGTCCCCAAATCAGAAGAAGATTTATTGATATGGAGATAGGGCAAATATCACCTGTCTACTTGCATGATATGAGCCAGTACCAAAAGATATTGCAGCAGCGGAATACATACTTAAAGCAGCTGCAGATGAATAAGCAGTCAGATCATACCATGCTTGAAATACTGACAGAACAATTCATTGACATGGCAGTGAAAATAATTTCAAAGCGTTTTGAGTTCTTAGAACTTCTGGGGAATTGGGCAATTCCGATTCACAAAGGAATATCAAGAGGGTTAGAAACGTTGGAAATTCAGTATAAACCCTCGGCAGATGTATCAGAAGACCTCGATTTGTCGAAAATGAGAAGAGTATACGAAGAAAAGTTTGCCAATGTGAAAAAAAGAGAGATCGACCGAGGCATGACCTTATTCGGCCCACATCGAGATGATTTACTGTTTTTTGTTAATGGAAGAGATGTTCAAACATTTGGTTCACAAGGTCAGCAAAGAACAACAGCACTTTCGATAAAAATGGCAGAAATTGAACTCATACATGCGGAAATCCGCGAGTATCCTATCCTCTTATTAGATGATGTGCTCTCTGAATTAGATGATTATCGACAATCTCATCTTTTGAATACCATCCAAGGGAAAGTACAGACATTCGTGACAACGACGAATGTGGATGGAATCGATCATCAAACATTAAAAGAAGCCTCCACATTCCAAGTGGAAGCAGGAACGATGAAAAAGATTCAATAGCTTTGAGGTGAAATAGTGTACGTTCATATTGGTGATAATGTGCTTATAAGAACTGTAGATATCATTACAATTTTAGACAAACAAACAATTGGTTCCTCTGAGATAACAACTGAATTTTTAAATACGCAAAGGGAGACAACCATAAGTGGCGATCGTAATACTTATAAATCTATTGTGATTACAAAGGATGCCATTTATTATTCTCCAATTGCTTCCAATACACTAAAGAGGCGGTCGTATAGACTAACGACACAGGATTATTAGTGTTAGTGTGTCTAGTAGGATAGCATAGAGCAAATTTAGGATGTCAATAGAAAGTAAGGTGATCAATTTGTCAATGGAACATGATCCAATGGAGCAACAATCCTATGATGAAAGTCAGATACAGGTACTTGAAGGATTAGAAGCAGTCCGCAAAAGACCCGGAATGTATATAGGCTCAACAAGTGGAAAGGGCTTGCACCATCTTGTATGGGAAATTGTAGATAACAGTATTGATGAAGCATTGGCAGGTTACTGCGATGAAATCAATGTCATAATAGAAAAAGACAACAGCATTACAGTTAAGGATAATGGACGTGGTATTCCTGTTGGGATTCAGGAAAAGATGGGAAGACCAGCAGTTGAGGTAATCATGACTGTCCTGCATGCTGGTGGTAAGTTCGGCGGCGGCGGATATAAGGTTTCCGGTGGTCTCCATGGTGTTGGTGCTTCTGTAGTTAATGCTCTTTCTTCTGAATTGGAGGTCTTTGTTCATCGTGATGGTAGCATCTATTACCAAAGATATGAAAAAGGTGTTCCACAAGCAGACCTTGAAATCATTGGTGAATCAGATGTTACTGGTACTACAACAAGATTTAAACCAGACGGAGAAATCTTTAAAGAAACGCTTGTCTATGACTTTGAAACATTGGCAAACAGGATAAGAGAATTGGCTTTCTTGAATCGCAATATAAAAATTACGATAGAAGATACAAGAGAAGGCATGGAAAAGAACAAAGAATATCACTATGAAGGCGGAATAAAGTCATATGTTGAGCATTTAAACCGCAATAAAGAAGTGTTGTTCGAAGAGCCGATTTATATCGAAGGAGAAAAAGAAGGTATTACTGTTGAGGTATCACTCCAATATAATGATGGCTATACAGGGAATATTTTCTCATTCGCAAATAATATTAATACACATGAAGGCGGTACTCATGAATCCGGCTTTAAAACGGCTTTGACTAGAGCGATTAATGACTATGCAAGAAAAAATGGAGTTCTTAAGGATTCTGAAGCAAACCTGTCTGGAGAGGACGTAAGGGAAGGAATAGTTGCTATAGTATCTATTAAGCACCCTGATCCTCAATTCGAAGGACAGACGAAAACGAAATTAGGAAATTCTGAAGTTCGTGCCATAACTGACACAATTTTTGCGGAGCATTTTGAGAAATTCCTACTTGAAAATCCTTCAGTTGCAAGGAAAATTGTAGATAAAGGTCAAATGGCTTTAAGAGCTAGAATTGCCGCTAAAAAGGCAAGGGAATTGACACGTAGGAAAAGTGCACTTGAAGTTTCCAGCTTACCTGGTAAATTAGCAGATTGTTCTTCTAAAGATCCTGCGATAAGTGAATTGTTTATAGTTGAGGGTGATTCCGCAGGTGGATCGGCGAAATCAGGAAGAGATCGACACTTCCAAGCGATTCTACCGTTAAGAGGAAAAATCCTGAATGTTGAAAAAGCTAGATTAGATCGTATCCTATCAAATAATGAGGTTCGCTCTATGATTACAGCTATTGGTACTGGTATTGGAGAAGATTACGATATTTCTAAGGCTAGATATCATAAGGTTGTTATTATGACAGATGCGGACGTCGATGGAGCGCATATACGAACACTGCTGCTCACTTTCTTCTACCGCTATATGAGAAAAATTGTAGAAGCAGGATATATTTATATTGCTCAACCACCGCTTTATAGTGTTAAACAAGGGAAAAAGCTCGAGTATGCTTATAATGACCGCCAGTTGGCGGAGGTGCTTGGAAACTTGCCTGCATCACCAAAACCAAATATCCAACGTTATAAAGGATTAGGGGAAATGAATGCAGAGCAGTTGTGGGATACAACAATGGATCCGGCAACTAGAGTTTTGCTACAGGTAAGCTTAGATGATGCAATAGAAGCGGATGAAACATTTGAAATGCTGATGGGTGATAAAGTAGAGCCGCGCAGAAACTTTATAGAAGAAAATGCGGTATATGTTAAAAACCTGGATGTTTAAGATAAATGCAAAAGAATGACTATGGTGCTAAAGGAGATTTAGCACCTTGCGCTTTGCTTAAGGAGGTTCCTATATGGCTGATATGCCGAATTCTCAAATTAAAGAAATAAATATAAGCAAGGAAATGCGTACATCCTTCCTGGATTATGCAATGAGTGTCATTGTTTCCCGTGCACTTCCAGATGTTCGGGATGGGCTTAAACCCGTTCATCGCCGTATACTATATGCTATGCATGACTTAGGTATGCATTCTGACAAGCCATTTAAAAAATCTGCTCGTATTGTTGGAGAAGTAATTGGTAAGTACCATCCTCACGGTGATAGTGCGGTATATGAAACAATGGTTCGTATGGCACAGGATTTTAACTACCGTTACATGTTAGTAGATGGTCATGGTAACTTCGGTTCAGTTGATGGAGATTCTGCTGCTGCAATGCGTTATACGGAAGCAAGAATGTCCAAAATAGCAATGGAGCTTTTAAGGGATATAAACAAGGATACAATTGACTACACAGAAAACTTCGACGGAGAAGAAAAGGAACCTGTTGTTTTACCGTCTCGTTTCCCAAACCTTCTGGTAAATGGAACAAGCGGAATTGCGGTGGGAATGGCTACAAATATTCCTCCACACCAACTGGGAGAGGTTATTGATGGTGTTTTGGCAGTAAGCAGAAATACCGATATAACAATTCCTGAATTGATGGAAATCATACCTGGTCCTGACTTCCCGACAAGCGGAATGATCGTCGGAAGATCTGGTATAAGAAAAGCATACGAAACAGGCAGAGGGTCTATCATCGTTAGAGCGAAGGTAGATATTGAAGTAAAGCCGAATGGTAAAGAAGTTATTATAGTAAAGGAAATTCCTTATCAGGTTAATAAAGCTCGTCTAGTAGAGCGAATTGCTGAGCTGGTTAGGGATAAAAAGATTGACGGTATTACAGACCTAAGAGATGAATCTGACCGTAATGGAATGCGGGTTGTTATAGAAGTCCGTAAAGATGCGAATGCTAACGTACTGCTGAATAACTTATATAAGCATACAGCAATGCAGACAAGCTTTGGAATTAACTTGTTGGCGCTTGTGGATGGACAACCTAAGGTTCTTAATTTAAAGCAATGTCTCGTCTATTATTTGGATCATCAAAAGGTTATTATCCGCCGTCGTACTGAATTTGAGTTAAGAAAAGCAGAAGCACGTGCCCATATATTAGAAGGGCTACGTATTGCGCTTGATCACCTAGACGAAGTAATTGCCTTAATTCGCAGTTCCAGAACAACGGATATTGCCAGAGAAGGATTAATGAGCAATTTCAGTCTGTCAGAAAAGCAAGCTCAAGCTATCTTAGATATGCGTCTACAAAGATTGACTGGACTTGAAAGAGAAAAGATAGAAGAAGAATATAAAGAATTAGTGGCTTTAATTCAAGAGCTGAAGTCAATCTTAGCTGATGAAGAAAAGCTGCTCGATATAATTCGTGAAGAGCTAAATGAAGTAAAAGAGCGTTTCAACGATAAGCGCCGTACAGAAATTGTAGCAGGCGGAATTGAAAACATAGAAGATGAAGATTTAATTCCAGAAGAGAATATCATCATTACATTAACACATAACGGTTATATTAAGAGATTGCCCGCATCTACATACCGTTCTCAGAAGCGTGGAGGGCGAGGTATCCAGGGAATGGGAACAAATGAAGATGACTTTGTGGAACAGCTTAGTACCACTTCCACACATAATACGATTTTGTTCTTTACGAATAAAGGGAAGGTATATCGCCTGAAAGGCTATGAAATCCCTGAATTTAGCCGTACAGCTAAAGGTATTCCAATCATTAACCTCCTCGGTGTGGAGAAGGGTGAATGGGTGAATGCTATCATTCCTGTATCAGAGTTTGTAGATGATTGGTTCTTGTTCTTCACGACGAAGGAAGGAATCTCCAAACGTTCTCCGTTATCTTCTTTTGCTAATATCAGAAACAATGGTCTGATTGCAGTTAACTTAAGAGATGGAGATGAGCTTATTTCTGTACGACTAACAGATGGAAATAAAGAAATCATCATAGGAACAAGAAATGGTTTGCTTATCCGTTTCCCAGAGACTGATGTTCGTTCAATGGGAAGAACAGCTACTGGAGTTAAAGGAATAACTCTTTCTTCAAATGATGAAGTTGTCGGTATGGAAGTTCTTGAGGAAGGCTCTGAAATACTTATCGTTACGAAAAATGGTTATGGTAAAAGAACGCCTGCAGATGAGTATAGAATTCAAGGAAGAGGCGGAAAAGGAATCAAAACCTGCAATATTACTGACAAAAATGGACCTTTAGTTTCCATGAAGGCAGTAGATGGTGAGGAAGATCTTATGCTTATCACTACAGGTGGTGTGTTGATTCGTATGGCTGTTAATGATATTTCTACAATGGGCAGAAGCACACAAGGAGTTAAGCTGATTAAGCTAAACGAAAGTGAAAGTGAGTTTGTTGCAACTGTTGCTAAAGTAGAAAAAGAAGAAGAATCTGAAACAGAAATTCCTGAAGAAACGGCAGATGATAGCGTGATGTCTGAAGTTGAGGAAACAGAAGAGTAAAGAGTTGCCTAACGGCGGCTCTTTTTTTGTATAAAGGTTTTTATTTATTATTGAAGAGTATACTTTAATAGGTAAAAGGGTCTAAAAATATCTATTAAATGGGGTTGTTTGATAATTATTTTTAAAATATAGTTATCAATCTGTTAAAAAGTGGAGTAAAATATAGTATAAAAGTCCTTGTAAGGGTGGAGTATTACATGAATATTAGTGTTGACCGATTAAATGCTGGCTGCATCTTAACAGAAGATGTTTTCAGCATGACAAATAGGCCAATAATCACTTCTAAAACTGTACTGACAGATGAACATATAAATCTCCTCAAAGTTTTCCAAGTGAAAAAAGTTGAGATTGAAAATACACAGATAGATGGAAATCTTCTTAGTGAATTAACAGAGGCAAATCAATTTATAGAAGATGACGAAGAGAGCTTTTTTGACAAATTTCTTTATGGTGTTAGTCAATATAAAAAGGAATTTCGTTCTTGGCAGTCAGGTGTTCCCTTGAGCATACCGTCTGTCCGGGCAATTTTGCTGCCTCTGCTAGAAGATCTTGAGCAGTATAGTAAAGAAGTTTTTTCTTTATATCATTTATCAAATAAGAGGGAGTATATCTACCAGCACTCAGTAGCTGTAGGTGTCATCAGTGCCCTTATTGCACAAAAAATGGGCTACAACAAAGGGGAAACTATTCAAATAGCTATGGCTGGCTGTTTGAGTGATGCAGGGATGTCAAAAATATCTCCTGGTTTACTTACAAAAGAAGAACCCCTCACAGAAGAAGAATTTGCTGAAGTAAAAAGACATACAAGCTACAGTTTAAAAATGCTGCCAGAGCATTCTCTTCTTAAGAAAGAAACAAGGCTTGCTATTCTCCAGCACCATGAAAGGCTGGATGGAAGCGGGTATCCATTAGGAAATGCAGATAATAAGATACATCCATATGCAAAGATTATTGCTGTATCAGATACTTTCCATGCAATGACTTCTCAAAGGCTGTACAGAAGCAAGCAATCGCCATTCAAGGTATTGGAGAAGCTTCAGCAGGACTACTTCGGGAAATTTGACCATGTGGTTTTACAGGCTTTAAGTAACAGTATTATTCAATATACAATAGGAAGCACTATAAGACTTTCTAATGGACATAGAGCAGAGGTCGTATTTGTAGAAGGAAGATCTGCTACACGACCACTTGTGAAAATTTTAGAGGATGAAGCAATAATGGATTTGGAAAAGAACAGGCATCTATATATCGAAGAGGTACTTCAATATAGTTAAAAGAAAAAATCTTCTTTTTTTTGAAATAGGTATTGCGCTCTATGCAACAAACTGATATACTCATACAAGTCAGCAAGAGAGTTATAAGTTGGTAAAAAAACCATAAATAATTTGTTGACTTGCATATGAGAATATGTTAATATATAAAAGTTGTTTCTAATAGCAACTAAATATTGCTCTTTGAAAACTGAACAAACAAACGTCAACAATAATCGTTTTTATAACTTTCGTTATAGAAACAAAACAAGTAACAAAAGCTAGAGTTTAGCATTTGAGCTAATCTTACTCTTTATCGGAGAGTTTGATCCTGGCTCAGGACGAACGCTGGCGGCGTGCCTAATACATGCAAGTCGAGCGGACTTAAAAAGCTTGCTTTTTAAGTTAGCGGCGGACGGGTGAGTAACACGTGGGCAACCTGCCTGTAAGACTGGGATAACTTCGGGAAACCGGAGCTAATACCGGATAATCCTTTTCTACTCATGTAGAAAAGTTGAAAGACGGTTTACGCTGTCACTTACAGATGGGCCCGCGGCGCATTAGCTAGTTGGTGAGGTAACGGCTCACCAAGGCGACGATGCGTAGCCGACCTGAGAGGGTGATCGGCCACACTGGGACTGAGACACGGCCCAGACTCCTACGGGAGGCAGCAGTAGGGAATCTTCCGCAATGGACGAAAGTCTGACGGAGCAACGCCGCGTGAGTGATGAAGGTTTTCGGATCGTAAAACTCTGTTGTTAGGGAAGAACAAGTACGAGAGTAACTGCTCGTACCTTGACGGTACCTAACCAGAAAGCCACGGCTAACTACGTGCCAGCAGCCGCGGTAATACGTAGGTGGCAAGCGTTGTCCGGAATTATTGGGCGTAAAGCGCGCGCAGGCGGTCCTTTAAGTCTGATGTGAAAGCCCACGGCTCAACCGTGGAGGGTCATTGGAAACTGGGGGACTTGAGTGCAGAAGAGAAGAGTGGAATTCCACGTGTAGCGGTGAAATGCGTAGAGATGTGGAGGAACACCAGTGGCGAAGGCGACTCTTTGGTCTGTAACTGACGCTGAGGCGCGAAAGCGTGGGGAGCAAACAGGATTAGATACCCTGGTAGTCCACGCCGTAAACGATGAGTGCTAAGTGTTAGAGGGTTTCCGCCCTTTAGTGCTGCAGCAAACGCATTAAGCACTCCGCCTGGGGAGTACGGCCGCAAGGCTGAAACTCAAAGGAATTGACGGGGGCCCGCACAAGCGGTGGAGCATGTGGTTTAATTCGAAGCAACGCGAAGAACCTTACCAGGTCTTGACATCTCCTGACAATCCTAGAGATAGGACGTTCCCCTTCGGGGGACAGGATGACAGGTGGTGCATGGTTGTCGTCAGCTCGTGTCGTGAGATGTTGGGTTAAGTCCCGCAACGAGCGCAACCCTTGATCTTAGTTGCCAGCATTTAGTTGGGCACTCTAAGGTGACTGCCGGTGACAAACCGGAGGAAGGTGGGGATGACGTCAAATCATCATGCCCCTTATGACCTGGGCTACACACGTGCTACAATGGATGGTACAAAGGGCAGCAAAACCGCGAGGTCGAGCCAATCCCATAAAACCATTCTCAGTTCGGATTGTAGGCTGCAACTCGCCTACATGAAGCTGGAATCGCTAGTAATCGCGGATCAGCATGCCGCGGTGAATACGTTCCCGGGCCTTGTACACACCGCCCGTCACACCACGAGAGTTTGTAACACCCGAAGTCGGTGGGGTAACCCTTCTGGGAGCCAGCCGCCTAAGGTGGGATAGATGATTGGGGTGAAGTCGTAACAAGGTAGCCGTATCGGAAGGTGCGGCTGGATCACCTCCTTTCTAAGGAAAAATGGATTTATTCCATTCATAGATTGTTGACAGTTTGTTGTTCAGTTTTGAGAGAGCAATGCTTTCTTATATGGGCCTATAGCTCAGCTGGTTAGAGCGCACGCCTGATAAGCGTGAGGTCGATGGTTCGAGTCCATTTAGGCCCACCATATAATGAAAAAAACACTAAATATGGGGCCTTAGCTCAGCTGGGAGAGCGCCTGCCTTGCACGCAGGAGGTCAGCGGTTCGATCCCGCTAGGCTCCACCAATTTTTTTTTGTTCTTTTGTTCTTTGAAAACTAAATCATATAGAAGAAAAACCAAGATAAAACCGAGTAATCGCCATCTTAGATTCTCTAATTATTAGAGAAATTGAGGGTAAAGAGAAACGAGCAGGTCGAGGAAGCGACGGAGTGAGCACCGGGGCGTACGAGAGTACGTGAGGAGCACAGCGAAGAAGCTGACAAAGAAATGCGAAGTTTATCTTTAGCCGAAAACAAGTTAAGTTAGAAAGGGCGCACGGTGGATGCCTTGGCACTAGGAGCCGATGAAGGACGGGACTAACACCGATATGCTTCGGGGAGCTGTAAGTAAGCTTTGATCCGGAGATTTCCGAATGGGGAAACCCACTATCCGTAATGGGATAGTATCGTTACTTGAATACATAGAGTAACTGAAGGCAGACCCGGGGAACTGAAACATCTAAGTACCCGGAGGAAGAGAAAGCAAACGCGATTCCCTTAGTAGCGGCGAGCGAAACGGGATTAGCCCAAACCAAGAGGCTTGCCTCTTGGGGTTGTAGGACACTCTACATGGAGTTACAAAGGAACGGGGTAGATGAATAGGTCTGGAAAGGCCAGTCACAGAAGGTAAAAACCCTGTAGTCGAAACTTCGTTCCCTCCTGAGTGGATCCTGAGTACGGCGGGACACGAGAAATCCCGTCGGAAGCAGGGAGGACCATCTCCCAAGGCTAAATACTCCCTAGTGACCGATAGTGAACCAGTACCGTGAGGGAAAGGTGAAAAGCACCCCGGAAGGGGAGTGAAATAGATCCTGAAACCGTGTGCCTACAAGTAGTTAGAGCCCATTAATGGGTGATAGCGTGCCTTTTGTAGAATGAACCGGCGAGTTACGATTACATGCAAGGTTAAGTTGAAGAGACGGAGCCGCAGCGAAAGCGAGTCTGAATAGGGCGATAGAGTATGTGGTCGTAGACCCGAAACCAGGTGATCTACCCATGTCCAGGGTGAAGTCCAGGTAACACTGGATGGAGGCCCGAACCCACGCACGTTGAAAAGTGCGGGGATGAGGTGTGGGTAGCGGAGAAATTCCAATCGAACTTGGAGATAGCTGGTTCTCTCCGAAATAGCTTTAGGGCTAGCCTCAAGGTAAGAGTATTGGAGGTAGAGCACTGTTTGGACTAGGGGCCCCCATCGGGTTACCGAATTCAGACAAACTCCGAATGCCAAATACTTATCCTTGGGAGTCAGACTGCGAGTGATAAGATCCGTAGTCAAGAGGGAAACAGCCCAGACCACCAGCTAAGGTCCCAAAGTATACGTTAAGTGGAAAAGGATGTGGAGTTGCTTAGACAACCAGGATGTTGGCTTAGAAGCAGCCACCATTTAAAGAGTGCGTAATAGCTCACTGGTCGAGTGACTCTGCGCCGAAAATGTACCGGGGCTAAACGTATCACCGAAGCTGTGGATTGACATCTATGATGTCAGTGGTAGGAGAGCGTTCTAAGGGCGTTGAAGCTAGACCGTAAGGACTGGTGGAGCGCTTAGAAGTGAGAATGCCGGTATGAGTAGCGAAAGATGAGTGAGAATCTCATCCACCGAATGCCTAAGGTTTCCTGAGGAAGGCTCGTCCACTCAGGGTTAGTCGGGACCTAAGCCGAGGCTGAAGAGCGTAGGCGATGGACAACAGGTTGATATTCCTGTACCACCTTATGAATCGTTTGAGCGATGGGGGGACGCAGGAGGATAGGGTAAGCGTGCTGTTGGATTAGCACGTCCAAGCAGTTAGGCTGGTAATGAGGCAAATCCCATTACCGTGAAGGCGGAGCTGTGACGGCGAGGGAAATATAGTACCGAAGTTCCTGATTCCACACTGCCAAGAAAAGCCTCTAGCGAGATTCAAGGTGCCCGTACCGCAAACCGACACAGGTAGGCGAGGAGAGAATCCTAAGGTGAGCGAGAGAACTCTCGTTAAGGAACTCGGCAAAATGACCCCGTAACTTCGGGAGAAGGGGTGCTCTTTTGGGTGCAAGCCCGAGAGAGCCGCAGTGAATAGGCCCAGGCGACTGTTTAGCAAAAACACAGGTCTCTGCGAAGCCGTAAGGCGAAGTATAGGGGCTGACACCTGCCCGGTGCTGGAAGGTTAAGAGGAGGGGTTAGCGTTCGCGCGAAGCTCTGAATTGAAGCCCCAGTAAACGGCGGCCGTAACTATAACGGTCCTAAGGTAGCGAAATTCCTTGTCGGGTAAGTTCCGACCCGCACGAAAGGTGTAACGATCTGGGCACTGTCTCAACGAGAGACTCGGTGAAATTATAGTACCTGTGAAGATGCAGGTTACCCGCGACAGGACGGAAAGACCCCGTGGAGCTTTACTGTAGCCTGATATTGAATTTTGGTACAGCTTGTACAGGATAGGTAGGAGCCTTGGAAGCCGGAGCGCCAGCTTCGGTGGAGGCATTGGTGGGATACTACCCTGGCTGTATTGACATTCTAACCCGCACCCCTTATCGGGGTGGGAGACAGTGTCAGGTGGGCAGTTTGACTGGGGCGGTCGCCTCCTAAAAAGTAACGGAGGCGCCCAAAGGTTCCCTCAGAATGGTTGGAAATCATTCGTAGAGTGTAAAGGCACAAGGGAGCTTGACTGCGAGACCTACAAGTCGAGCAGGGACGAAAGTCGGGCTTAGTGATCCGGTGGTTCCGCATGGAAGGGCCATCGCTCAACGGATAAAAGCTACCCCGGGGATAACAGGCTTATCTCCCCCAAGAGTCCACATCGACGGGGAGGTTTGGCACCTCGATGTCGGCTCATCGCATCCTGGGGCTGTAGTCGGTCCCAAGGGTTGGGCTGTTCGCCCATTAAAGCGGTACGCGAGCTGGGTTCAGAACGTCGTGAGACAGTTCGGTCCCTATCCGTCGTGGGCGTAGGAAATTTGAGAGGAGCTGTCCTTAGTACGAGAGGACCGGGATGGACGCACCGCTGGTGTACCAGTTGTCTTGCCAAAGGCATAGCTGGGTAGCTATGTGCGGAAGGGATAAGTGCTGAAAGCATCTAAGCATGAAGCCCCCTCGAGATGAGATTTCCCATAGCGTAAGCTAGTAAGATCCCTGAAAGATGATCAGGTTGATAGGTTTGAGGTGGAAGCGTGGTGACACGTGGAGCTGACAAATACTAATAGATCGAGGACTTAACTAAAATGAAAAGTGGAAAAAAGCCCTAGGCTTTTGAAGCTGGACAAAAGATTACTTGGTTCTTATGTTTTTCTTCCTATATGATTTAGTTTTGAGAGAACAACTCATAAAAACATAATAGTCTGGTGGCGATAGCGAGAAGGTCACACCCGTTCCCATACCGAACACGGAAGTTAAGCTTCTCAGCGCCGATGGTAGTTGGGGGTTCTCCCCCTGTGAGAGTAGGACGTCGCCAGGCACGAACAAAAGCATCTAGTACATTACTAGATGCTTTTTTGTAATGCTCTGAAGAAAAATCTGAAATTCAACTACATTTTTTTCGCTAAAAAGTTATAAATGAGTTGAGGCCCTTTTTTTGCTGCGATCGATAAAAAAGACTCAATATACGGATAATCCTGATTTGGCATTGTCTTGAGAAGCTCACTCCACCATTCTATTTCGTATCTGGCAATCATGCTTAAATTATATAATAATAAATAATGCACCAAGATTTCAGGAAGATGTACACTCCGTTTTTCTATTGGAATATAGTGTTTATTATCCAAGACGTTGTAGTAGAAGGGAGGAACTGGTTGTAAAGGTTCAGAAAAAGCAACTTCAATACTCGTCTTACTTGTTTTAACATTCTTGACTGGATTCCCAAGCTGTGATTCCAAATAATGCTGAAAACGGTCCTTACTCATAAAATAGCTGTCTAATATCTTAGACGGAATAATTGCCTCTGTATTTGAAAAGGAAACTGGTAGGAAGGAGGGACTGCTTGTGAATATATGGAATAAATCACTAAGTTCAGGTATCTGCTGTAAGAGCTCTCCCATTTTGAACTTCTCTCCCTCGATTGAAGGGAGCTGAAACATATTTTCAGACATACAGGCAAACAGACCATTCTTTTGAATTTTGATTTCGTCCTTAAAAAATAAATATTGTTGTTTTTTCCTTTTTCTTGTAGATACACCATGTGCCAGTACCGAGGTACTGCTTGGGTAAGATGGATCTATTGTAAGGAGACAAGCTTTAATTAAGTGAACAAATCCATAAAATAGCAAAACAGGCTGTATATTAATTGGTGAATTAACTGCTTGCTGATAATAGAGCTTGCCATGCTCTAGAAAATAAATAAATGGATAACAGTTTTGATAGCTCTTTGTTTCAATTTCATTTGTATGAAGTAATTTATAGCTTTTTTTTAGAAAAAGTTGGGAGTATTCTGCAGAAAAAAAGCAGCTAAATGAATCCCAGCCCTTGTAGGAACTGTACATATGTATTGCCTCCTGAATTTTTTGAAAAATGAAACTTATTAAACTGACCTTGACAGTATTTTGTCCAATTGATAACCTACTAATAATATTTTTTTACTAATTGGAGGCGTTAAAATGTGGGAAAGTAAGTTTGCTAAAGAAGGTTTAACCTTTGATGATGTTTTATTGATACCAGCTAAATCAGAAGTATTACCAAGAGATGTCAGCTTAAAAGTGGAATTGGCACCAAATTTAAAATTAAACATTCCGTTGATTAGTGCTGGAATGGATACTGTTACAGAGGCAGAAATGGCAATATCTATTGCAAGACAAGGCGGAATGGGTATTATCCATAAAAACATGTCAATTGAGCAGCAAGCTGAGCAGGTAGATAAAGTTAAACGCTCAGAGAGTGGTGTTATTACTGATCCATTCTTCTTAACTCCAGATCATCAAGTATTTGATGCAGAACATTTAATGGGAAAATACCGAATCTCAGGTGTTCCTATTGTTAACAACAATGATGATCAAAAATTAGTTGGTATCTTAACAAATAGAGATTTACGCTTCATTGAAGACTTTTCCATTAAAATTAGCGATGTAATGACTAAGGAAGACTTAGTAACGGCTCCAGTTGGTACAACATTGGATGAAGCAGAGAAGATTCTGCAAAAACATAAAATTGAAAAATTGCCTCTTATCAATGAGGATGGAGTCTTAAAAGGCCTTATTACAATTAAAGATATTGAAAAGGTAATTGAGTTTCCTAATTCTGCAAAGGATGCACAGGGCAGACTGCTTGTTGGTGCGGCTGTTGGTGTTACAGCTGATGCTATTAAAAGAGTTGAGCTACTAGTGAAGTCCCAAGTGGATGCTATCGTAATTGATACAGCTCATGGCCATTCAAAGGGTGTTTTAGACGGCATAAGCGATATTAGAAATGCTTTCCCTGAATTAACTATTATCGCTGGAAATGTGGCAACTGCTGAAGGTACAAAGGCACTTATAGAAGCAGGAGCAGATGTTGTAAAGGTAGGCATTGGTCCAGGATCAATCTGTACAACAAGAGTTGTTGCTGGTGTGGGTGTTCCACAAATCACTGCAGTATATGATTGTGCTACAGAAGCTAGAAAGCATGGCAAAGCCATTATTGCTGACGGAGGAATTAAATACTCTGGAGATATCGTTAAAGCATTAGCAGCAGGCGGACACGCAGTAATGCTTGGAAGTTTACTTGCAGGTGTATCTGAAAGTCCTGGAGAAACGGAAATATTCCAAGGTAGACGCTTTAAGGTATATAGAGGAATGGGATCTGTGTCTGCTATGGAAAAAGGTTCAAAAGACCGTTACTTCCAAGAGGATAACAAAAAGTTCGTTCCAGAAGGCATTGAAGGCCGTCTACCATATAAAGGACCACTTTCTGATACTATTTATCAATTGGTAGGTGGAATTCGTTCAGGAATGGGATATTGTGGTTCTAAGGACCTTCAAGATTTGAGAGAGCATTCACAATTTGTAAAAATGACTGGTGCTGGATTAAGAGAAAGTCATCCACATGATGTTCAAATTACAAAAGAAGCTCCAAACTACTCTATTTCATAATATTAGTTTTGCAATTGTTACGGAATATTACAATAGATGGTGAACTCTATCACCGTCTATTTTTTTTGTTTTTTTTATGGTAAACTGTACAAGGGAAATTCTTAATTAAAAAAATAATTTAAAGTTTAATAGATAATCTTAAGTGTGGAGGTTTTATTAGTGAAACAAATGAGAAAGTGGACCTTGTACTTACTTATGACAGTGCTTGTTATAAGTGCAGTGGCAGCAGGTCTACCGCAACAAGCAAATGCAGCTGAGAATGACGATTTGGGATTGGACGCTGGGGCAGCAATACTAGTAGATGCTGCTACTGGTGAGATATTGTATGAAAAAAATGCCGATAAACTAATGGGCGTGGCATCCATGTCAAAAATGATGACAGAATATAATGTCCTTGAAGCAATCAAAGAAGGAAAAATTAGCTGGGATCAAAAAGTTAAAATAAACAATTATATTCATCGTTTATCCGGTGCTCCTGGTTTGTCTAATATTGGTTTGACTGAAGGCGAAGAATATACAGTAAAAGAGCTATATCAAGCAATGGGGATATTCTCAGGGAATGCTGCGACTGTCGCGTTGGCTGAACTTCTTGCTGGAACAGAAAAAAACTATATTAATGTTATGAACGAAAAGGCAGAAGAATTAGGACTTAAAGATTACAAGTTTGTTAACTCTTCTGGTTTAAATAACACGGATCTATTGGGCAATTATCCTGCTGGCAGCGAAACAGATGAAAATGAAATGTCTGCTAAAGCTGTTGCAAAACTTGCTTACCATTTATTAAATGATTATCCGGAAGTACTTGAGACTTCTAGCATGCCAAAACTTAAATTCCGTGATAATAGAACATACGCTAACTTTAACTGGCTGTTGCCTTCACTGGTATTTGGCTATGAGGGAGCAGATGGTCTTAAAACAGGTTCTACTGATTATGCAGGCTACAATGTAACGGCAACTGCAAAACGCGGTGATCAACGAATTATCGCTGTTATTATGAAAAGTGAAACTAAAAACAGCCGCTTCACAGAGGCAACTAAGCTGTTAGATTATGGTTTTAATAACTTTAGTACAGAAGAAGTTCTACCTGCTGGTTATACAATAAAAGGCAATGAGTCGTTAAAAGTAACAAAGGGTAAAGAAGACACGGTAAAAATTCAAACAAGTGATGCTGTTAATTTAATGATCAAAAAAACAGATAAAGAAAATTATGTGGCAAAGCTTGTACTGGATGATAAAAAGGTGAACAGTAATGGTGAAATAGCTGCTCCAGTCAAAAAAGGTGATAAGGTTGGAAAGGTCACTTTAGAGACAAAGGATGGCAAAGCAGTTCAGTTCTTAACTAGTGACGGAGAAAAGAAAGCTAGTGTAGATGTTGTAGCTGCAGAAACGGTCGAAAAGGCAAACTGGTTCGTATTAGCTATGCGTGGCGTAGGTTCCTTCTTTGCAAACATTTGGGATAGTGTTTCATCTACAGTAAAAGGCTGGTTTTAATAAAAAAAGGATTCCTGTGTTGACAGGAATCCTTTTTTTATTATTTATTTCCAATAAGGTCAAGTTATAATTTTGCGGAAAGTAAAGGTTGGTTGAGTTCATGGCTTAGCTCCACCAAGCACATATGTGAGGCTTCACCTACTTATCTCTAATTAATAATTAGTTCAATGGTGGAGCTAAGCCATAAAGAACTAAATTGTATATAGTGGTTGAACTTTGTTCATAATTATAGTACGATGAAAAAAACTTTTATATGGTATCTACAATGATAGGAAATAGTAGCAAGATAATTTATTCTCAAGAGAGCCGATGGTTGGTGTGAATCGGTGAATATAGTCTGTGAATCCATCCTAGAGTTAAAACAAGGAAAGCCAGGTAAATTGGCAAGTAATTGTTTTCGGTTTAAAAAACCGTTATGTTTTTTTAAGGTGGAAAGCATATGCTTTCAACTAGGGTGGCAACGCGGGTAACTCTCGTCCCTTTTTTGGGGACGGGAGTTTTTTGTGTTCTGCTATGAAAATTTCAAAAGTAGAGTACCTATAGATGAAAATGTAAGGAGGAAAAAAAATGCTTGATATTAAATTTGTACGCGCAAATTTTGATTTTGTGAAAGAGCAGCTGCAGCATCGTGGTGAAGATTTATCTGAATTGGAGCATTTTGAAGAGCTTGATACAAGAAGACGAGAATTGATTGTGGAAACAGAACAATTAAAAAGCAGAAGAAATGAAGTTTCCCAGGAGGTTGCCACATTAAAACGTGAGAAAAAGGATGCAGAAGCTTTAATCCTTGAAATGCGCGAAGTTGGTGAAAAAATCAAGGGGTTTGACGATGAACTGCGCCAAGTGGAAGAAAGACTGAACACAATTATGCTAGGTATACCAAATCTTCCTCATGAAAGTGTTCCTGTTGGTGATACAGAAGATGATAATGTGGAAATTAGAAAATGGGGAGAAGTAAGAGAGTTTGATTTCGAGCCAAAACCACATTGGGATGTAGCAACAGATTTGGATTTACTTGATTTCGAAAGAGCAGCAAAGGTAACAGGAAGTCGTTTTGTATTTTATAAAGGGCTTGGTGCTAGACTAGAAAGAGCTTTGTTTAACTTTATGCTTGATCTTCATACAGAAGATCATGGTTATAAGGAAATAATACCTCCATTCTTAGTTAATAGAGCAAGTTTAACAGGAACTGGGCAGCTTCCTAAATTTGAAGAGGATGCTTTCTTAATCGAGAAAGAGGATTACTTCTTAATCCCTACATCAGAAGTACCTGTTACAAACCTACACCGTGATGAAATTTTAGATGGTGATCAGCTTCCTATCAAATATGCAGCATTCAGCGCTAACTTCCGTTCAGAAGCAGGTTCAGCTGGAAGGGATACAAGAGGACTAATTAGACAACATCAGTTTAACAAAGTAGAACTGGTTAAGTTTGTTAAACCAGAGGATTCTTATGAAGAGTTGGAAACATTGACTGGAAATGCAGAGAAAGTCTTGCAGCTTCTAGGCTTGCCATATCGTGTTCTAAGCATGTGCACAGGTGACTTAGGTTTCACAGCTGCAAAAAAATACGATGTAGAAGTCTGGATACCAAGCTATGGATCTTACAGAGAAATATCTTCTTGCAGTAACTTCGAAGCATTCCAAGCAAGAAGGGCAAACATCCGCTTCAGACGAGAAGCTAAGGGGAAGCCAGAGCATGTTCATACACTTAATGGCTCTGGACTTGCGATTGGCCGTACAGTTGCAGCAATACTTGAGAACTATCAGCAAGAGGATGGCAGTGTACTTATTCCAGAAGCATTGCGCCCATATATGGGAAATAGAGAGGTTATAAAGTAATTAGTTAGTGCATGATAATATATAGAAGGAGCTGTTGCTCCTTCTATATATTAAAATAAAGATTTTGTTGACAATAATAATCCAATGTGTTATATTATTCTTTGTCTGATGGAGGAATACCCAAGTCCGGCTGAAGGGATCGGTCTTGAAAACCGACAGGCGGGTCAAACCGCGCAGGGGTTCGAATCCCCTTTCCTCCTCCATGATTATTTTTTCTAACATTGCGCATAAATATTGGAGATATAAGGTCTGCTGTTTACAGCAGGCCTTTTTTTTGGTCTTTTTTATACAAAAAAAGAAGAGGAGCTGTCTCCTCTTCTTTATCTTTTTGCAAGATTTTTTTGTTCTAAAATAACAGCTACTTTTTCAAGTATTGGTTCAATTGCAGAAGTTCCCTCTGTAGCATCATAGTCATTAATATTAAGGCGCAGTACAGGACATGAAGAGAAGGAATCTATCCACTTTTCATAACGACTGTGCATTTCCTGCCAATACTCGACAGGTGTCTCTTTCTCCATTGTACGTCCTCTTTTATCAATTCTCGCAAGGATATCATCTAATGAGCCTTCTAAATAAATTAATAAATCAGGATGAGGGAAGTACGGAGTCATAACCATAGCATCGAATAAGCTTGTATATGTTTCGTAGTCTGTTTCAGACATAGTGCCTTTTTCATAGTGCATTCTTGCGAATATGCCTGTATCTTCGTATATAGAACGATCCTGTATGAAGCCTCCTCCATACTCAAAGATTTTTTTCTGTTCTTTGAATCTTTCAGCAAGAAAATATACTTGCAGATGAAAGCTCCATCTGCTGAAATCATGGTAAAATTTATCTAAATATGGGTTTGTATCAACCTTTTCAAAGGATGTGCGAAATTGAAGCGCATCAGCTAGTGCGTTAGTTAATGTCGACTTGCCGACACCGACTGTTCCGGCAATTGTAATGACTGAATTGCTTGGAATATTATATTTCTTGCGTAGATTCATGATTATATGCTCCTAATTTTAATGTTTGCTTGATTTTATCAATGATAGTATCAAGATCCTTCTCGTTTTTGACAAAGTCTAAAGTATCGCCGTTGAATGAAAGTACCTGGACGTTCGGGTACTGCTTTTCATACTTTTCCATCACATCTTGATAGTCTGCTGACAATTGCTCCAAATATAGAGGACTGATGTTTTTTTCAATATCTCTGTCTCTTTTTTGGATGCGTTCCATTAGAGTATCAAGACTAGCATGAAGATAGATGATAACGTTCGGTGCAGGTAATTCTTCTGTCAGTACATCATAAATTCGGATATATTTAGATAGTTCTTTCTCTTGCAGAGTTCTTTTTGCGAAAATTAAATTCTTTAGTATATGATAATCAGCTACGACAGGAATATTCTTGTCTAAAAAGTCGGATTGTATATCATTAAGTTGTTTGTAGCGATTGCATAAAAAAAACATTTCTGTTTGGAAGCTCCATTCATCAATGTTCTCGTAAAATTTTCCTAAAAAAGGGTTTTCCTCAACGATTTCCTTTAATAGGTGATACTGAAAATGGTCAGAAATCAGCTTCGCTAACGAAGTTTTTCCAACACCAATAGGACCTTCTACTGTAATAAAAGGGATATTGTTCAATGCTTGTCCCCCCAATTTATATATTAGAAAAATAAAAAAGACATATGAAGTCATTTTAACATATGAGAAGCAGTTGTGGACATAAACTATCGTTAATTAAAGCTGTATGATATTTCCTGAGAAATGTATGTGGTGACACTTCCTTAATAAAAAAAGTCACCTTTTTATAAAGGCAACTAATTGACAACTATTAAGCATAAGCACCGATATCATCTTTTCGTCACATTGAAATTATCAGATATCAACAGCCAATTTTGTGGGAAAGGCAAGCCTAGCTTCCAATAGCTTACACCCCTAATATTAAGCTCTTTGACAAGGTCGAACTTTGCCTGAATGGACCTTGCATCCTCAAACCAAACCTCGTGCTTACGCCCTTGAGCATCTGTATAGTTGAAATGTGGCGCTTGAGCACTCGTGTCATAAAGTATGGCCACGTTATTATCTGATGCAAGCTGGATTGCACTTTGGGGGCTAACTGCCTTTGCGACAGATCCTTGAACGAAGGGAAGTGTCCAGTCATATCCATAAAGATTTTGTCCCATCATTATTTTGTTTGATGGCATTTCTGTAATTGCATACTCAAGAACATTACGCACTGGGCCGATAGGTGAAACTGCCATTGCTGGTCCGCCGCTATAGCCCCACTCATATGTCATGATTACGACAAAGTCTACAATTTCTCCGTGTGCGCGATAGTCGTGAGCTTCATACCATTTACCCTTTTGGCCTGCGCTTGTTTTCGGAGCTAAGGCAGTGGAAAGGAGCCAGCCTTCTTGAGAGAAGCGTGCTTTTGCTTTGCGTAAAAATGCATTATAAGCTTCCCGGTCTGCTGGTCTTAAATATTCAAAATCAAAGTGGATATCTCTAAATCCGTATTTCTTTGCGGTCGCCACGATATTATTCAAAAAGGTATTTTGAATTGCTTGATCATTTAATAGGATTCTTCCTAGCTCATCACTGAACTGATCATTTTCTTGATTAGTGATTACCATCATCAATACATTATTATTATTTGCTGCGATAGTAGGGAAATTGCCAAGCAGAGGCTCTTTCAGTTGTCCATTTCTAAGTGCTTGGAAGCTAAATGGGGCAAGATAGGTTAAGTATGGAGCTGCTTCTCTTGCTGAAGATTCAAGCGCAGGAGCTACTGTAGTACCTCGCGGCTCAACATATGCATTGAATTCTCCTGCTCTTTTCGGTTGCTGTGGTATATATAAGCGGGTTCCTACCGCTAATGGGCTGTTTGGTGATATGCGGTTAACACTAGCTAACTGCTGATATGAAATACCAAATCTTCTGGAGATAGAAAATAGGCTGTCCCCTGGCTGAACCCAATAGAACCGTCCAACAATTGGGATGACAAGCGCTTGGCCGATAACCAGCCTATTAGGATTAGGTAATTCATTCGCCTCAACGATGTTTGTTACAGTAGTTCCATAAGCTTGAGCAATGCCTGTCAATGACTGGTTTGCCTGCACAACATGTATCTGCATGGGAAATCCCCTCCTGCTGTTAAAATTCCTTATTGCAGTCTATGTGTTAATTGGGGATGACATGATACTATTTTTATCATACTTAAATATTTTTGCATCCATGACATTCTTCATCATGGTCAAGGCATATTTATTATCTTGCTCATCTACTGAGGCAATGCAATTCTCTGGAACAATCAATGAATATTCTCTCATATAAGCATCATTAGCAGTAAAGAGAACACAAATATTGCCGGCAATACCTGTTAGAATAAGCTCATCCACCTTTAGCTGATGAAGCAGTGTGTTTAGAGCAGTTCCATAAAAAGCCGAATGCTTTGGTTTTATTAAGAAGTAATCTTGCTCTTTTGGAGTAAGAAGGGTAAAAAGAGTATCGTTGTATTCATTAGAGCAATAATCAATGATTTTGTCTAAATCTGCTTTCCATAAGCTATAATGATCATTGATATAAATTACAGGGATCTCAGATTCGTGGCAATAATTTTTCAATGTGGATATATTTTTTGCAATTAATGAAGCTTTTTCAGCTAAAATGGATCCATGGTCAAATCGAAAGTCATTGATCATGTCGATTATTAAGAGTGCTTTAGATGAATTATTCATATGTAACCCCTTTTTTAAAATAATAACAAATGTGTCTTTAGTTTAAGTAACTTAAGAAAATAAATTACACTTTTTATAAAAACAATAGTGAGCACAGGGTGATAAATAAATGAATGTAGAAAAAGATGATAATTATTTTATGAGAATTGCTATAGCTGAAGCAAAAAGAGCAGGTAATCTGGGAGAGGTTCCCATAGGGGCTGTTGTTGTGCTAGATGGGGAAGTAATCTCGAAGGCACATAACTTGCGTGAAGCAGAGCAGAGAGCAATTGCCCATGCTGAGCTTTTGGCAATAGATTTAGCCTGTAAAGAAACAGGAAGCTGGAGATTGGATAACGCTGTGCTGTACGTTACATTAGAGCCTTGTGCAATGTGCTCTGGTGCAATTCTTCTTTCTCGGGTTAAAAGGGTAGTCTACGGCGCAAGTGATCCTAAGGGAGGTTGTGCGGGTACCTTCATGAATCTTCTTCAGGATGACCGATTCAATCATCAGTGTGAGCTAGTACCTGGAGTACTTGAAAAGGAAACCGGCGAACTTTTAACAAACTTCTTCCGAGAACTTCGTAAAAGAAAGAAAGCGGAGAAACAAAAAAGAGCCGAAAATGATATTACAAAAATTAACAGCTTATAATTATTGCTTTTTTGGTTGAATATAAGTATACTTAGTTTGTGTCCAAGATGACACATTAAAATTGGTATCAAGTTTGTCGTGCTAAGCGGGGAGGTAGCGGTGCCCTGTACTCGCAATCCGCTCTAGCGAGGCTGAACTCCTTTCTGAGGCTAGTATCCTGTAGGGTCTGCCTTAAGCAAGTGGTGTTGACGTCCGGGTCCTGCGCAATGGGAATCCATGAACTATGTCAGGTCCGGAAGGAAGCAGCATTAAGTGGACACCCCCATGTGCCGCAGGGTTGCCTGGACTGAGCTAACTGCTTAAGTAACGCTTATGGGTGCTAGTCGACGAAAGGTGCACGGCAGTTTAACTTTATAATAATAAAGACTCATTCTTTTGATAAAGAGTGAGTCTTTTTAATTATTACAAGCCATACTACTTTTTAGTATAAAAGTTTGTACCACTGTTTTAATGTAAAAATACATATAGATAAGATATAATAATAAGAGCGGAAAGAAAGGGGGGCAAGCATGAATTACCAAGCATTATATCGAGTTTGGAGACCGCAGCAATTTATTGATGTAGTAGGTCAGGAACATATAACAAAAACACTCCAGAATGCCCTTCTTCAGCAAAAAACAACGCATGCATATTTGTTTTCAGGCCCAAGAGGAACAGGTAAAACAAGTGCTGCGAAGATTCTAGCAAAAGCGGTAAACTGTGAAAGAGCTCCAATCAGCGAGCCATGCAACGAGTGTGCTGCATGTAAAGGAATTACAGACGGCTCCATTCCTGATGTGATAGAGATAGATGCTGCTTCCAATAATGGAGTAGAAGAAATAAGGGATATAAGAGACAAAGTGAAATATGCCCCGAGCTCTGTCCCGTATAAGGTTTATATAATAGATGAAGTGCATATGCTTTCTATTGGAGCATTCAATGCATTATTAAAAACATTAGAGGAACCACCAAAGCATGTAATCTTCATTTTGGCCACTACTGAGCCGCATAAAATACCATTAACGATTATCTCCAGATGTCAACGCTTTGACTTTAGAAGAATTACAGCTCAATCGATTGTAAAGAGAATGAGACTTATCATAGATGAATCTGGTATATCCTGTGATGATAAGGCTCTTCAGATGATAGCTCGCGCGGCCGATGGAGGAATGCGGGATGCCTTGAGTCTATTGGACCAAGCCATCTCTTACAGTCAAGATATTGTTACTGTAGAAGATGCATTAACTGTTACAGGTGCTGTTTCACAAGGGTTTTTAAATGAACTGGCGAAAGCAATTTATGAAAAAGATACAGTTAAAGGACTTCAATCATTGGATGAATTGCTGTTTTCAGGAAAGGACCCTTCCAGGTTTATTGAAGACTTTATTTTCTTCTACCGAGATATGCTGTTATATAAAACTGCACCTAATTTGGAAGAGTCATTGGAAAGAGTCATGCTTGATGATGAATTCAGAGACTTAGCTGATCTTTATGGACAGGAACAAATATATGAGCTTATCAGCTTGTTGAACAAAACACAGCAGGATATGCGGTGGACAAATCATCCCAGAATTTTTCTAGAGGTAGCCATCGTTAAGTTATGCCAAATGGCAGTTACATTAAATGAGGCAAGTGCTGGCGCCCCATCAAGTAGTGAAATACAGGGACTTATTTCTAAAATAAACAATTTAGAAGAAGAACTAGCAAGAATAAGACAGTCAGGTGTAAGTAGCTCGCCAGAGGAGGCTGCTCCTCAGAAAAAGGTGAGGTCAAACCGAAAGGGATTCCAGGCACCTACTGGGAAAATCAATGAAATACTTAAAGCTGCAACGAAACAAGAGCTTCAAAATATAAAGAGCAATTGGGGAAATATGCTCGGACAACTCGTTAAAAATCAGATGAGATCACAAGCGGCTCTCTTGAATGAAGCGGAACCAGTTGCTGCTTCGACGGATTCAATTGTTATTAAATTTAAATATGAAATCCACTGTCAAATGGCATTAGATAATGTTAAATTTATAGAGACAATTACGTCATCCCTTCAACAGCTTTTGGGAAGAAGGTATAAATTAGTAGGAGTCCCTGAAGAGCAGTGGTTAAAAATAAGGGAAGATTTCTTGAATAGCTCCCATCATTCAGGTGAGGGCGAAGAAGATGGTGAAAACCAAGCGGAAGACCCGATTGTTGCTGAAGCCAAAAAATTATTTGGTGAAGAATTGCTTGAAGTGAAGGACTGATTGTTGAACGGAAATAGAAATTTGCATATTATATAAAATATGTAAATGAAATAAATAATTATAATTTAATGGAGGTAATCTTATGCGCGGAATGGGTAATATGCAAAATATGATGAAACAAATGCAAAAAATGCAAAAGAAAATGGCGGAAGCTCAAGAGGAGCTTGGAGACAAAAGAATTGAAGGTTCTGCTGGCGGCGGAATGGTAACAGTAGTCGTAACAGGACATAAAGAAATAGTGGATGTAGTGATAAAGGAAGAGGTTGTAGATCCGGAAGACGTAGAAATGCTCCAAGATCTTGTGCTGGCAGCTACAAATGATGCATTGAAGAAAGCGGATGAGTTAACAAACTCAACAATGGGGCAATTTACTAAAGGACTTAACCTTCCTGGAATGTTCTAAGGAGGAGTTCCATGCATTATCCTGAACCAATATCGAAGCTGATAGACAGCTTTATGAAATTGCCAGGAATCGGCCCGAAAACGGCTGCTCGACTGGCGTTTTTTGTATTAAATATGAAAGAAGACACTGTATTAGACTTTGCGAAAGCACTCGTCAATGCAAAAAGAAACCTTACTTATTGTTCTGTATGCGGTCATATAACAGATCAAGATCCATGCTATATTTGTGAGGATACAAGAAGAAACCGCCAAATAATCTGTGTAGTGCAAGACCCGAAAGATGTTATTGCAATGGAAAAAATGAAGGAATTTGATGGCTTATACCATGTTTTACATGGTGCGATTTCCCCGATGGATGGTATAGGTCCTGAGGATATCAACGTTCCTTCCCTCATCAAGCGCCTTCAGGAAAGTGATGTGGAAGAGGTAATAATGGCTACCAATCCAAATATCGAGGGAGAAGCTACAGCTATGTACATTTCTCGGTTACTAAAGCCATCAGGAATTAAAATTACAAGAATAGCACATGGATTGCCAGT